>NC_018027.1:4342895-4653102 GCF_000266905.1 Mycolicibacterium chubuense NBB4
CGTGATCCTGGTCGTATTCGTCGGGCTGACAACGGTTTACAACGTCGGCGTTCCGTGGCGGACACCGTGGCGACGTGACGCACCGGGAGCACTGCTGGCGATGACCATGTGGCTGGTGGCATCGGCGGGCCTGCGGATCTACCTGACGATCAGCGTCCGGCAGGACGCGGTGTTCAGCCAATTGGCGGTGCCCATCGCAGTCATCCTGTGGATATATGTCACCGCATTCGCAGTGCTGCTGGGCGCCGAGTTCAACGCTGAAATCGAAAGAATGTGGCCCCACGAGGAGCACCCCTGGCGGCTGACGCCTCGACTGAGCAGGCGCACCGCGGAATCCTGAGACGCCCGGTCCAGCAGTCGAAGGTCGCCTTCTGCCTATGCCGGGTTCAGCAGGAATTCCACGACGACGTCTGTCAGCGCGGCAATGCCTGAGGACGGGATCACCTCGTAACCGTGCGTACTCAGGGTCTGCACGCAGAGCAGGCCCGCCCGGGGCGAGAGCCCGCTGGCCTTCGCATGCGACGCATCGGACTCGAACGCGCCGAGGACCGCAGCCTGGGGCGACAGATCCAGCTCGGTGGCGATGTCCATCAATCGGTCCGCCACCGCCTTGTCGTAGACGCACCGGCTGTCGCTGTACGCCACGATCGGACCGCCACCGACTGTGGTGTCGTACTCCGCCTCGGTCGGCCCCACCTCGAGCGCGATGGTGAGATCGCCGGGCAGCGTCCGGCTGGCATACGAAGCACCGACCCCACCGATCTCCTCGTTGGTCGTGAACACGAAGTAGACGTCGTCGGACGGCCGCTGCGAACGTGACTGCAGCACCTGCGCTGCGTGCAGCAGAGCGGTCACCGACGCGCGATCGTCCATGAAGTACGAGCCGATGTAGTCACCGACGTCGACCAGCGTGCGCTTGCTTCGTTCCACGCACACCCGAGTGCCCGGATGGACCCCCGCCGCGGCGAGCTCCTCGGGGGTGCATCCGGTGAACACGAAGACGTGCACCCAATCCAGTGACTTGTCACCTTTGTCGGGTTTGGTCTGCCAGATCCGCAGGCTTTCCTTGGTGGTGTGCTCCGACCCCAGGGACAGCACACCGGTCAGCGTCACGTTGTCGCCGAGAATGGCGACGGGCCCGAGTCCGAAGTTCGCCGGGTACATCACGCCCGAGGGCGTCACATGCAACGTGCCGTCGGGCTCCACCCGTTTGACGATCATCGACAGTTCATCCATGTGGGCCAACACGCGGGTGCCCCGTGCGTCGTCGTAGGTCTTCGCCTCTTGTGAACCGGAGCCGCTGCCGCGGAGGAACCCGACGAGATTGCCCGCCTTGTCCACCCACGTCTCATCGACGCACGGCTCGAGTTCGCGACGGCAGATGTCGCGGACCGACTCCTCCTGGCCGCCGGGCCCGTAGGCCCACAGCAGCTCCTGAAGCAGCTCGCGGCGCAGCGTGCTTCGTTCCTCAGCCATCGACGGAACCCTTCCGCTGGGGTCGCCGGTCCTGCGTGCACCGAGCAACGACGGATCCGACGCGGCGTGGTGCGGAGTCGGTGTCGACCTCGGGGCCGACGCCCTCCTGGAACAGGATGATGATGTCGGACCCGCCGAACTGGAAGTAACCGAACTCCTCGCCCTTGGTCACCTCGGTCCCTACCACCGTGCTGAGGTTGACCGACGCGACATGCGACATGCCTACTGGCACAACGGCGATGACACCGACGTCACCGTGCGGGGAGCCGGACGTGTCGAGCGTCAGGACTCCGCGGGTCTGGAAGAACTCGTAGCCGCTCTGGGAGCTGTCGCGTGATTGGAGTTCGTGGTCCTGCAGGTCCACCTGCATGAAGACCTGCCCGTTGATCACGAAGGATTCTTCGACCTTGCCGGAGACCGGGACGTGGAAGCGGTGATACGCCGACGGCGGCAGCATGTAGTGCACGAAGGTACCGTTGCTGAACGCGCCGGCATAGCGGCTGCCTTCGAGCAATTGGCCGATGTTGCCGTACCGGTGCGTCCCCTTGATCGTGGTGGCGGGAATGTCGGATTCGGGGCCGATGTCGTAGCAGTGTTGAAAGCTGCAGTCCGCCGGCGAGGTGATGACGCGGTTGTCGGCGGGCTCGGAGATCGGCCGCAGACCCGGGTTGAGTTCCCGCGCGAAGAATTGGTTGAACGTCTGCCAGCCGCTGGGCATGTTGGGCCGGCCGTCGATCAGCGACTCCTCGATCGTGTACTCCGGGGCGTCGCGCAGGAAGGACTGCAGGATGTCGTCGTCGAACGATTCACCGGTGTCCAGGAAACTCCCCCACTGGCGGGCGAATTCGGTCAACCAGCCGCGAAAGGCCTTGGAATTCTCGGCAATCGCGGTGCCGTCGACATCGACCTTCTGATCCACCAGCCAGAAGAAATGGGCCAGGCGGTCGTTGACCTCCTTGGCGTACCGCTCGTGTGGGGCCGTGGTCTTCCAGGCCGGCGCATCGGTTTGCCGCGGGATCCACCGGATGAAACTCGTCAGGTATTCGCCGTACTCCGGCAGGGTCTGCGGCCAGTCGAGCGCCCGATACAGTTCGGAATTCAGCGAGTCTTTGGCCCGTTCGGCCGCCTTCTGCAGCGACTTCTGCAAGAGCTCGGCCAGGCCGGGCTCCCGGTCGAGCAGGTTGTGCAGGTCGTGCACGATCCTGTCCGGTTCCGGCATCGAAGTACCATCCTTTCTCCGTCGTCGAGGCGCGTGCCGGACATCGTCGACACGTGCGCGAAATCGTCAAGGGCCACGGCGCCCTTCGCCTCGGGGCATGACCAATCGTCCCCGGGCATCGAGCCGCACCTGGGTTGCCGGAGCAATGGCCCTTCGGCCGGCCAGGTCGCCGCTCGCATACCGCACGGGGGCATCTTGACCTGCAAGGCATTCCCCGCCGGCATGAGTACGAACGAAAAATTTCCTGTGAATCGTCTAAGCGTTATGGCCACCTCGACAGTGACGGCCGAGAACCTTGGTGGCTGGAGCGACGCCACTCATTGGCGATGGTGCTCGGCGGAGCAGGGCTCGCAGTCCTGCCACGCAACCGCACTAGACAATCAAGTCACACAGCCGTCCATCTTCGAGGGCCAAAGCCCCTCCAAGACAGGACCATTGCCTCCCGACGACTGTGCCCGCACCGGCTAGCGTCGGAAGCGTCTCGGCAAGGGTCGATCCGTCGGCTGATCGGCTGCAGCGAGAACGAGCGGCGCCTGAGAGGAGGCCATCATGATCGAGGCCTTGGGTGGTTTTCCCGCCAATGTTGCGGCTTTCGCCTGCCACGGGCAGGTGAGCAAGGCGGACTACGAGACCGTACTCATTCCTGACATCGAGAAACGGCTGCTGGAGCACGATAAGGTGCGCATCTACTACGAAACCGCTGCGGACTTCGCCGGCGTCGATGCGGGCGCCGCGTGGGAGGACGCCAAGGTCGGATTCACTCACTTCCTTCGCTGGGAACGGTTCGCCGTCGTGACCGATGTCGAATGGATCAAACAGGCGGTCAAGCTCGTGGGATTCCTGATGCCCGGTCACCTACGGACATTCACGCCTGATGAGGCGCAGCTCGCTCGAGACTGGGTCGTCAAGTAAATCGGCGGCCACCGCCTCGACCCGCTCTGCTGCCACCCCCGACCCGCGCGATCGCATCCATCGGCATGTGCGCGCACAGGTTCGCGACGAAGTCGACGCATGCTCAATAGCGCCGGCGCCGGTCCGTAGTGTCGTGCGCCCGAGTGGAGAAACGCCGGTTGCAGATGCCGCCACAGTCCTCAGCAAATTATCAGACTAGTTAATAGTGTTCCGACTGGCCGATGCAGGACACGCACCTGATTCCCTCCCGAACTTTGCTTGACTTGGGTGCTGCCCGATTCAGAATGGTGCCGGTTGCCCGTGTGTACCACCTCGGCAGGTCGATGTGCCCTCGTATGCACCGCTATCAGCTGGTACTTCCTTCCGGATTGCAGACCGGATCGATTGCAACGACTCCGCGGAAAAATTTTGCGGCGCTAGCTAGACAGTCGTCCTAAGTGCTGTTAGCGTCTTTGCCAGATCTGCACCTTCAGGTTCAAAACTCAGCTTCGCCCCGGGGAAACGCGCACGATCGCGTAGTTTTCGCGAATATGTGCGAGGCAGGCACCGAGGAGTATGTGATGCCACACCGCTCACCGTTGTGCGGCGCCAACCCCCCTGCCGCTGCGACTCCGAGGGTCGGGGCTGTTCTTGCCCCCGCTCCTGATGTGCAGCCTCGGCAGCGGGTCGCCGTCGTAGGTCTCGGTTACGTCGGCCTGCCGACCGCTCTGTCGCTCACCGCTGCCGGCAGTGAAGTGGTGGGCATCGACGTCGACGAGAACCGGCTGGCCGCCATCAAGGACGAGCGGGTGGAGCTCTTCCACGGGGACGCGTCACGACTGGCCACAGCACTGAACGACCAGTTGCTGAAGTTGACCACCGAGCCCGCCACCATGAAGGAAGCGGACGCGGTGGTCATCTGCGTGCCGACGCCGGTCGACGCCCATACGACGCCGGACATGACGGCGCTGTCACGCGCGTGCGAGACCGTCGTCGAACACGCGCAGCGCGGTCAGACCATCGTGCTGACGTCGACCACATACGCCGGATGCACACGCGACCTCTTGATCGCCCCGCTGCGGCAGCGCGGATTTCAGATCGGCACGGACGTATTCGTCGCGTTCAGTCCTGAGCGGATCGATCCCGGCGTCGCAGGTCATGCACCGGAATCGACTCCTCGAGTACTCGGCGGATTCACCGGCCGGTGTTCCGAGCGCGCCGCCCGCCTGCTGGCCCACACCGCTGCCGTCGTGCATATCGTCTCGTCGCCGGAAGCCGCCGAGATGACCAAGCTCCTGGAGAACACGTTCCGAGCCGTGAACATCGCCTTGGCCAACGAGTTCGCCGATGCGGCAACAGAACTCGGCATCGATGTCATCGAGGTGATCAGTGCGGCCTCGACCAAGCCGTACGGGTACATGCCGTTCTATCCCGGGTCGGGAGTCGGTGGCCACTGCATCCCCTGCGATCCGCACTATCTGCTCTGGCAGATGCGGGCCAGACGGCGAAACAGTCCGGTGGTGGACGCCGCGATGGCTGCTATCGCCGCACGCCCCCGCGCCGTGTTCGGACGCGCGGTGCGGGTGCTTGCCGACTCGGGGAAACCACTGACCGGGGCGAGGATTCTCATCGCGGGAGTCAGCTACAAGCCCGGAATCAGCGATATCCGGGAGTCACCCGCGCTTGCCATCATCGACCTGTTGTCGAGCCAAGGTGCGCACGTCTTTTTCAGTGACCCCTACGTCGACGTGGTGCGGAGTGCCGTCGCCGGCACGCTGCATCACGTAGCGAACCCCGATCAGATGGCGTGGGACCTGGTTGTCGTGCACACCGCTCACCCCGATCACGACCTCGGATGGCTGGCGCAGCAGCCGACGGTGCTCGACGCCAGCTACAAACTCGCTGATCTTCCCAACCGCCATCTGCTATGACCACCTTCGCCGAGCCAGTTCACCGAGAAGCCGCCGTCGAACCTCTCCCTGACCGCCGGGTACGGCCGCGGCCGCGGCACCGCCGGGATCAACGCAAGAAGAGCAGCGGGATCACCCGCGCGGTGCTGATTCTGGCGCTGACGGCGCTGGTGGTGGCCATCTTCGTGTTCAAGGTGGCGACGCTGGAGAACCTTCGGAAGGACCCGGTGTGGGCCACGTACAGCATCGTGGTCACCAGCTTCATCCTGTCCCGCTTCGTGCTGGCATGGCTGTACCGACCCGCACGTCGCTTCACCCGCTCGGACTACCGCCCCTCCGTCGCCATCATCATCCCGGCCTACAACGAGCCAGATATCGCCCGCACCCTGCGCGCATGTCTCGATGTCGACTATCCCGCGCATCTCCTGCAGGTCGTCGTCGTCGACGACAAGTCGACAGACGACACGCTGCAACGGATTTGGACGGTCGCCTCGGAGCGATCCGAGTTGGTGGTGGTGCCGGCCGAGGTCAACCGCGGAAAGCGCCATGCAATGGCCACGGGAATCGCGGCCGCCGATGAGGACGCCGAGGTGCTGGTGTTCATCGATTCGGACTCGCAGGTGACTCCCGACGCTGTCACCACACTGGTGCGCTACTTCGCCGACCCGCGGGTCGGCGCGGTGGCCGGCCACACTGATGTGGCCAATGCCTCGACCAACATGTTGACCCGCATGCAGTCGATGCAGTATTACATCGCATTCCGCATCTACAAGTCGGCAGAGGCGCTCTTCGGTTCAGTGATGTGCTGCTCGGGCTGTTTCTCCGGCTATCGCCGCGACGCGGTCGCGCCGGTGCTCGACGCGTGGCTCAACCAACGTTTCCTCGGTCGCCCCAGCACTTTCGGCGACGATCGCAGCCTGACCAACTTCCTGTTGCCGGACTGGCGCGTGTTGTATGCACCGGATGCGCAGGCCTACACCAATGTGCCCGAACGCCTCCGTCAGTTCCTGCGCCAGCAGTTGCGCTGGAAGAAGAGCTGGCTCCGTGAATCGTTTCGAGCTGCAGCCGCCGTGCGGCGCAAGCACCCGCTGATGGTGGTGATGTTCTCGCTGAGCATCGCGCTACCTCTACTCGCGCCTCAGGTCGTCCTACGGGCCATGGTGGTTCAGCCACACTTCATCAGTCAGCTTCCCTACTGGTACTTCGGCGGAGTGGCCATGATGGCCTGCATCTACGCGATCTACTACCGCCTGCACGGGCCGGCGAAAGGCTGGTACCAGGGAATCTTCTTCACGATGTTCTACACCATCATTCTGGTTCTGCAGTTGCCCTACGCGATGGCCACTGTCCGCGACTCGAAATGGGGCACGCGATGACAGTCAAAAGGCAAGCAGCGCACCGTAAGCCGTCCCGACTCGTCGCGATGGCGAGAACCGGCGTGTTGATCCTGCCCTTCCTGGCTGTGGTGGCGGCCTATCTCGGAGTGCCCGCGGTATGGCAGTGGGCACACGCGGAGACCCTCAGCAATCGAGCGCATCCCGTCATCGTGGATCAGATCGACACCCCGCCGCAGCCGGTGGACCCGAACCTGGTGGCTTCTCTGCGCCGGGCGCCCACGTCGCCGCAATCCTCGCCGTTGATCCTCACCTACCATGACATCGGATACAACTCCGCCACCCGCTACACCGTCACGCCTGAGGCGTTCGCAGCGCAGATGCGGCTACTGCACGACGCGGGCTGGACCACCATCACCGCCGACCAGCTGTCCGGATGGCTGCGCGGGGAGCCGCTGCCGGCCCACAGCGTGATGGTCAGTTTCGATGACGGAGCGCGGGGCGTGTGGAGATACGCCGACCCGGTGCTCGAGCGCTACGGGCAGCACGCCGTGGCGTACCTCATCACCGGTTTCGTTGGTACTCATGCGCCTTACTACATGACGTGGCCGGAGATCGCAGCGCTACACGCCAGCGGACGCTGGGATCTGGAAGCCCACACGCACCTCGGGCACCAGCACGTGCCCACCGATGCTGTCGGCGGAGAGGGCCCGTTTCTCACCCACCTGGAATATCTGGCGGACCAGAAGCGCGTGGAGACACAGCAGGAGTACCACTCTCGCGTCTTCACGGATCTCGTCGAATGCCGTCGCCAGTTCAGCGCGCACGATTTGCCCGAGCCGACGCTGTTCGCTTACCCGTTCTCCGCGCACAACGACGATCCGAACGGCACCGGCATGCTGAAAGGCGTTGTCGGATCGCTCTATCAGGCTGCGATGCTGGACGTACCCGACAAGATCTCGACGACCGCCAGTAGTGACGTCCAGGATGGCAACATCGCTCGCATGGACGTGATGAGCGATCTCGGATTGGCGAAATGGACTGAAAAGCTCGTAGAGGCAAGTCCTCTCGATCCCACCGCTGCCAAGCCGATCGCGGACCCAACGAATTGGACGGACTCGGGCGACCGTCCGGCGCCCTTGACGCTCGACGGTGACGGCCGGGCGGTCCTCGATCCCGGCCCGAGAGCGCAGATCACCCGGCAGTACGCGCCGTACCGGACGTCGATGTGGAATGCCTACACGGTCTCGGCCGATCTGGGCGGCTTCTCCAGCGCGGGCGACGGCACTACGACGGGATTGAGCGTGTTGACCGGCGACCCGCAACACGAGGTCGACATCGAGATCAGTAGCGCCGAATATTCGATTCGGCGCGGCTACGGCCAGGAAGAGGCCGTCGCGGCCGGACACCTCGTGGAGGCCGCCGCTCATCATGTCGAGGCGGTGGTGAGGCCGGAGAATGTCACCGTGACCATCGACGGTGGTAGCCCGCAGGTCGTCCCGCTGAATTCGGCGGGGCCCAGGCAAATCGGCGGTGGCATCGGGTTGATCGGCGACCGTGAATTCGATGCCAGCCCTACGCCTGTGGTGAGCGGGCTCGCCGTCTACTGAACCGGGTCGACGGTGACGGCCGCCATCCGGAACTCGGCGTTGTCGCCACGAACGCCCACCCCTCCGCCACCACGCAAAGGGGCGCAACCGGTTCCGCGGTCGACGGCGTGCAGTGCTATCCCGTCCCGGCTGGCATCGATGGCCACGGAGCCGTCGGGCTGGTCACGCGCTGAGGCCGACACATGTTGCCACTGACCGAACGGGATGGGTGTGCCGGTCACGGGGGTGTCGAGGTCGTAGTAGGTTCCGCCGTTGTCGTTGCCGCCCTGGCACTTCTTCTTGATGAGCATGATTCCGTCGCGCCGGTCCACGCTGATGGCGTACAGCTGCTTGTCCGATTCGTAGCGCAACCAGATATGGACACCGTCGTACGCCTGGGCAGGGGTCCGGTCGGTCTGAACCAAACCGACGACCTGCAGCGTGAGAGACACGTCGACGTTTGTGAAATCGCGTTCCTTCGAGACCATCCGGAACACGGCCGATCCGTTCTGCCCGGCGCCGCCACCGCCATCCGGTCGACCCGTCCAACCGGTGCCCGCTGACCGGAACAATGAGCCGCTCGTCAGCTCCCATGGCGAATCGGGCGGAGAGGGTTGTTTCTCAGAGGTGATCAATCCGTCGGGTCCCGCGAACGAGTCGGCGATAGGGCGAGGCTGGGCCTCGGCGTGGCTGCACGCTGCCACCATGACCAGTGCCAGGGCCGCCGTGCAGAGCTCCAATGCCCGAAGCCGGCCGGATGACACTGTCTGGCTCTCCTCGGGTGACGCATCAGCGACGACGCGGAACAGCGATACCCTCGACAGCCTACCGAACGGTTCCTACGGGAACCTAGGGCCTGCAAGAGCACCCACGCTGCGCTGTACCGACCGAACTGAAAGCGCACCCGAAAGCTCAACCGCGAAATCTTCGAGACGCCAAGGCCGTCGATTCCGGCGCCACCAACTCTTCCGGCGCCGACCGCGCACCGGTCGTTTTCGCTCCCCCCACGTGGCTTGTTGATCGACCGGGGACGTTGCGCGTACGATCAGGGCACTCGTACAGGACGAATGCCCTGACGGATGGAGGAAGCGGTGTCATCTCCGGCGGCCCTACACGGTCAAGAGGTTCGGCAACGGTTGCTGACCGCTGCGGTCGAACTGATCCCCGAACGAGGTTGGACCGCCGTGAGTACACGGACACTCGCGGAACGTGCCGGCGTGACACCCAGCGTGGTGCACTACCACTTCCGCTCGCTGCAGGCGTTGCTGCGGGAGGCGGTGATCGGCGCGATGGAACGGGAAGTCGCCGAGCTGGAGTCCCTGCTTGACGCCGTGCACACCGCCGACGAACTGGTCGAGGCGATATTCGCAGAAGTCAACCGCCCGTCCACCGGGCAGGACACGATGTCGCTGGTCTTCGTCGAGGCGTATTTGGTCGCCACCCGGGACGAACCACTGCGCGACGCCATCGCCGGCCTGTTGCAGGCGTCGCGGCTGCGGTTCGCCCGCCGAATGGCCGAATGGGACGTTGCAGCCGCCGACGACTCCGCATTGATTCTGCTGGCGGCGCTGGACGGTCTGCTGCTCTATCGAGGCCTTGGTGTCGCATCCGGAGGCGCGACGGAAGTGCTGAAACGCCTCTTCGCCGGGCAGGCGAAGCCGATCGACGAACCGAGGTGAAGATATGAAAGTTGTCATCTGCGGAGCCGGGATCGCCGGGCTCGCGTTGGCTCATCGTGTTGCAGGAACCGGTGGAGAGGTGGTGGTCCTGGAACGCGCAACTGGGCCGCGTGAACAGGGTTACATGATCGACTTCTTCGGCCCAGGTTTCGACGCCGCCGAGAAGATGGGTCTACTGCCGGCGATCCAAGAAGCCGGTTACCGCGTCGACGAGGTGTGCTTCGTCGACCAACGCGGCCGTCGCCGCGCGGAGGTCCCCTACGGCCTGCTGCGAAAGGCACTCGGCGGCCGGCTCATCAGCCTGATGCGCCCGGACTTGGAGAGGGTATTGCGCGAAAGCCTGCCCGCGACAGTCGATTTGCGCTATTCGACCACAGTGTGCAGCATCTCGGACGGTCCTGATGAGGTGGTGGTGACCCTCGACGACGGCTCGCTACTCGCGGCCGACGTGCTGGTCGGAGCCGACGGGCTGCACTCGACCGTGCGCGAGCAGGTGTTCGGTCCAGAGTCGATGTTCGTGCGATATCTCGGATTCCACACCGCGGCCTATGTGTTCGATTCGCCGGAAGTCCGCGATGCGGTCGCGGGCCGATTTGCCCTGACCGACACCAAGAACAAGCAGTTGGGTCTCTATACCCTCCGGGACGGAAGAGTCGCCTTGTTCGGCGTGCACCCCAGCTCCGACCCTCGGCTGCCCGACGACACCCGCGCCGCCGTGCGGAAGGCTTACCGGGGTCTCGGCTGGGTGGTGCCCGAGGCGCTCGAAAAGTGCCCGCCGCCGCACGAGCTGTATTACGACCAAGTCGCCCAGATCGAGATGCCGCGTTGGAGCACAGGGAGGGTGACGCTGCTCGGCGACTCCTGTTGTGCGGTCTCACTGATCGCGGGTCAAGGCGCATCGCTCGCCGTCGCGGGCGCGTTCGTGCTGGCCGACAAGTTGAACACCGCGCCCTCGGTGCCAGCTGCGCTCGCCGACTACGAGCGGATGTGGCGGGCCCAGGTGGCAGAGAAGCAGAAAGCGGCCCGCGACGCTGTGCGGTGGTACATGCCGCGGTCCACAGCGGCGATCTGGCTACGCCGCGTCGCGTTGCGGCTGGCATGGCTGCCGGTCGTCAACCGTCTTGTGGGCAGGACATTGGCCGGCAAGGCCGCGTCGCTGACCACCGAATCAGTCCATGGCACGATGACCAGCGCGTTGGGCCGCTGAGGTCCGGCGCGGCACCCTGCAACGGGCCGCCCGCAGGTCAGATCATGGCAACGACGAAGGCGACGATCGCGAGGATCACCAGCACCAAACCGGTGAGGACGAGAAAGCCTCCCAGCGACGACGCGCGCTGATCCTGCTCCGCGTCGGGGTTCGCCGCTCCCTTGACCGAGGTCCTCATCGTCGCGAAGAGATCTGAGCGGTTGATCCGCGACAAGCCCCGTCGGGTGGCCGCCACATCCCGCGCGGGCCGGTCGGGAACCGTCCCCCGCGCGTTACCGAAGAACAGCAGCCCGGCCAGCACTGCCAGCACGGCCAACACCAGTAACACCACACCGAGCACCACCATGGCAGCCCCTCCGTTCGATCGGCACCTTCGCACCACGTACCCGCAACTGACGCCCCGGACACTCCTACCGGGCGTGCGCTGCCGATTTATGGCGGTGCGCGACTCGACAGATCAGGAGATCGCACCCGGTTGGGGTCTTGACGAAAGCGCCCCGATCCGCCCAACCGCAACCGGGCAGGAAGAGCGGCGCAGCAGGTGGACGAGGGAAAGGGCGGTTAGACGACCGAGCACGAGTACCGCAAGGTGTTCGACCGCGCCGCGAAAGATACCGGTGTCCCTGGTCGGGTACCGCACCAGCTACGCCAGACCTACGCGTGCCTGGCATCGGGGCTGGGGCGAACATCAAAGGCCGTCCAGGGCTCCTGGGCCTTAAGACAGCCGTGATGACGCTGGATCAGTACGGCCACCTGTTCCCAGATGCCCCGCTGGTCTGATAGAGCAGTGCCCCCAGTCGGACGCGAACCGACATTGTGCGGAGGCGCACGGCTTATCCCGGCAATAAGTCGGCCGGTAGCGATTACCGAGCGAAGGACTATGTGCCGTACGCCTTTATCGACGACCAAGACGGTGTGCAGGCGTGAAGCGCACCGGCATCGAATGAATGCCGTTGATGAACATCGATTGCATGCGCTGGACCGGCCCGGCCAGTTCCACGTTCTTCATCCGGGCGAGTACCTCCGACAACAACGCCGAGGACTCGACCCGGGCCAGGTTCGCGCCGAGGCAGAAATGAGTACCGCCACCGCCGAACGCAACATGCGGGTTCGGCGTACGGGTGATGTCGAACGTGTCGGGATCGGGGAACTTCGTTTCGTCTCGATTGGCAGACGGATAGAACATGGCCACCCGCCCGCCTTTCTCGACCGGCATTCCGCGCACCTCGGTGTCTCTGGTCGCCGTGCGCAGAAACCACATCACCGGACTGATGTAGCGCAGCATCTCCTCGACTGCCGTCGACATCATCGACGTGTCTTTCTCCAGCTTCGCCAGCTCTGCTGGGTTCTCCATCAGGGCAAGCATTCCCCCGGCCACGAGATTGCGGGTGGTATCGCCGCCAGCGTTGAGCAGCAGGATGAAGAAAAAGTTGAATTCCATGTCGGTAAGGCCCTGCCCGTTGATTTCCGCATTCAGCAGTGAGGTGGCGATGTCGTCGCCAGGCTCGACTCGTTTACGGGCGGCAAGTTCGGCGGCGTACGCGAATATTTGCATCCCAGCTTCCGCGATGCGGGCATCCTGAACCTGGCCGGCATTGGTGATCTCGGTGAGCTCGTAGAGCCGGAATCCGTCTTCGAGCGGAATCCCAAGCATCTCTGAAATAACGTAGGACGGGAGCGCTCCGGCGACCTGCTGGACGAAGTCGCACTCGCCTTGCTCGATCACGTTGTCGACCAGATCGCGTGCCATCTCGGCAATCCGTTCGTTGAGCCGGGCGACCTGCCGCGGCGTGAAACCCTTGTTGACGAGCTTGCGCAACGCGGTGTGCCTGGGCGGGTCCATGGTCAGCATCATGACGCCGCGCATGTCTGCCGGAGAATCAGGACCAGGCGCTTCGAAGTACACGCCATCCGTTTCTGACGACCACGTGGCGCTGTCCCGGGACACGGCCACAACCTCGTCATAACCTGTCAGGGCAAGGAACCCGGGGCCCTCTTGAAACGGATGCCATGCAACCGGTGCACGCTCGCGGAGTTTGCGGAAGGCGTCCAACGGCGGGCCGGTGAGATAAGAATTTGGATCGGTCAGATCCACCCCGCCGATGCTGATTGCGTCCTCAATCACACGCACCTCCGTGCAATACCTCCGGCCCCCACGGCTGGGACGGTGCCATCCGAAAAACCATAGCTCTCGGAACGAACGTGGGGGACCCATCCCGTAGACCGCAATGCGTCATGGATTAGCTACGGGCGCAGAACGTCGCCTTTCCGCGTACACGTCGCGTACAAGAACAGACTCCCGGCCCAGATACGCGAGCTGTAAGAGCCTTTACCTGCACATTCTCGTGCCCCCAGTCGGACTCGAACCGACACTGTGCGGATTTTAAGTCCGCTGCCTCTGCCAATTGGGCTATGGGGGCCGACGACCATGGCCGCCGCTGATCCTACGACCGCCCCCAGGCAGACCCGTGCAGTACTCGTCCCCCGCGAGCTCGATGCCGGTTGTTGCCAGCAGACCGCGCAGCGCCGCTCAGCTCGTCGGCGGCTCGTACGGCGCCTCCGGATTGGCTCGGTGCCAATCCAATTGCTTCTTCTGCTCTTTGCGATGACGCAGGGCCAGCCAGAGCAGACCGCTCGGAATGAGGATCACGGCGAGGATCACGCCGACGACGCCGGCGGGCCGGGATCCGTTGGCGAAGGAGAACAAACCGATCGCCAACGTGAGGACGCCGAGGCCGGTCAAGATCAGCCCTGGCGCGTTCGCTCCCGCTTTGACGGTCTCGCCCGCGTGCTGACGGTAGGTCCGGGCGTGGTCGACGGGGTCGTGCGAGTTGTCAGGCATGCGCTCTCCTCTCGCGGTCAATCTCGGGCGTTATTCGTACGGCGGGTAGTGCGAGTCGCGCAGCACCCGCGCAAGGTGGACGGCGTCGCGGGCGACCGTCGCGTTCGTCGACGCCACCGCTTCCGGCACCTCGTCGAGATCCTTGTAGTCGGTGGATCCCATCGCGTGGTCGTTCCAGTACGTGGACCCCTTCGCGGGGATGGTGTAGCCCACGTCGTCGAGCGCCTGAAACAGGTCGGCGACGATCTTGGGGCGCCGTCCTCGTTGCCGACGACGCTGACGACGGCCACCTTGCCCGCCATGGCGGGCCGGCCTTGCTCCTCTTTGTTCGACAGCTCCGCATCCTGCAGATGAGTCCCAGCGCGCTCATGGGTGTGGTGCCGGCTGCCATGTCTGGCCCATTCCCGACGGGGTCGCCACACCAAACGACCGTTGACACCGGCTAATACATGACACAACCGTCACCGCCGCGGCACGTCGCCGGAGTTTAGACCCGCGCCTCGCGGGCACCACACTGTCCACACCGAGTATGGGAGGTCCGTCCATGAGCGAGCCGCATTCCGAGAAGGCTGAATCCGACGTCGAGCCCGATCCCAAAGTCGCCGGATCGCGGGCCGACGACGACACCGACGATCCTTCCGACGGCCCTTACGTCGGCCGGGCAAGCTCGGACGACGACATCGACACCGAAGAATCAGGGGCGGAGGCCCGCAGTCAGCGGGGCTGACGATTCGACACAGTCAGCGGGGCTGACGATCGGATACCGTCAGCGGAGCTGACTAAACCTCAGCTGTCCCAGGGCGGTGTGTCGTCCATCTTCGAGTAGTACTTCGCCAGATGGCTTTTGACCCGGTCGATGTCGTCCTTCGGCAGGTCGATCCCGCCTCGGGATCCCTGCATGACTGCGGCCGCGGCCATCACGCCACGCGGCACGGCCTTCAGCTTCCCGTCGATCACGTCGGCGATCAACAGCTTGTAGGCGGTGAAGTTGTCCTTCTTGTCGTGGTCGTACCAGACGTGCGCGTTGCGATACTTCTCGTTCGGTTCGTCCGTGGCGTCGGCCCACTGCCGGACGCGCTTCTCGGCGGCGCTGCCATCCCAATCGCGGTCACGGTCCGCCAGCGGCAGATCCTGAAATGCCGTCACCGACATGAGCTCCTCCAGGGGTCAGTGGTTGCGCAGTTTCGTGATCAGCTTGTCCTTGGTCAGGCTCGAATAGCCGGTGATTCCCAGCTCCTTGGCGCGCTTCTTGAGGTCTCCGACGCTCCAGTCGTCGTAGGAGCCGGACTGCCCGCCCTTGCGGCCGACCGACGACTTGCCGCGCGCGGCCGCCGCGTTGGAGATCCGCGCCGCCTTCTCTTTGGAATTTCCCTCGCGGCGAAGGTCCTCGTACATCTTCTCGCTCTTGATCGATGAGTTCGGCATACACCTACCTCCCTTGTTGATCCGCTGACAATCGGTTTTCCACGCCTGCCGGCGAACAAACACCTACTTGCTCGCGATCCGGCGGATGAGGTTTCGGGTGGCCTTCTCGACGATCGCCTGCGCGTCGTCGGGGTTTTTCATCTTGGCCGCCCGCCGGGTGGCGGCCGCTATGGTGACGCCGCGTTCGTAGCCCACG
Organism: Mycolicibacterium chubuense NBB4; assembly: GCF_000266905.1. The sequence goes on from NC_018027.1 coordinate 4,358,664, forward strand.
ACGACCCGCGGGTCGACGTAGGACGCCCGCGCCACCGCCGGAGTGTTGCCGAGTTCCTGGGAGACCTCCTTCATCACCGCCGAGGCGGCCCGCTTGACCGCCGTCTTCGACGTCGGCTCCTTGGCATCGGCGAAAGCGGCGGCGGCCAGCACCGTGCCGTGCCAGGTGCGCAGATCCTTCACGCTGAACTCGTCGCCGACCAGTTCCTTGAACCGAGTGTTGAGATCATCGGCGCGGACATCGACCCAGCTACCGGAGTTGCTGCGACACACCAGAAGTCGTTCCGTGCGCTCGTTGCGCCGCATCAACGAGCGCACGGCCCGCACGACCTCGGGGTCGTCCACCTCGACGGTGCGCTGCACCCCGCTCTTGGCGGGATAGTCGAACTCGACGGCATTCTTCTTCAGCGTCACGTGCTCGCACAGCAGTGTCGCCAGCCCGTAGTGCTCGTGCTCCTCGGCGGACTGCTCACCCCCTGCGCGGAAGTACCCGCGGTCGAGCAACTGCAGGGCCAGCGCCAGCACCCGGTCCCGGGTCAGGCCGCGCCCCGCCAGATCCGCCGCGATCTGCGTGCGCCATTCGGGCAGCCGTGCCGAGAGTTCGAGCACGCGGTCGAATTTCTCCTCGGCGCGCTCCTGCTGCCACCGCTCGTGGTAGAGGTACTGCCGTCGTCCGGCGGCGTCGGTGCCGACGGCCTGGATGTGCCCGTTCGGCCTGGGGCTGATCCACACGTTCTTCCACGCCGGGGGGATGACCAGGTCCTTGATCCGCTGAGCGGTGTCCGGATCGGACAGCAGTTCACCGTCGGGACCGTAGAAGGCAAACCCTTTACCGCGACGTTTCCTGACGATGCCGGGGGTGTCGAGCTTGCTACGAGTGAGCCGCACTGCCGGGCACCTCTGAGGACGGGATTCTCACTGCCCGGGACTACCCGCTCAGGCGCCCTACTACACCATCGGTGCTGCTCAGGGCTGCAAAATCACCTTCACCGCGCCGTCTTGCTTCTTCTGGAAGATCTCGTAGGCGTGCGGCGCCTCGTCCAACGGCACGACATGGGTCGCGAAGGTGTCCACACCGAGCGGGTCCGAGTCGGTCAGCAAAGGCATGATGTCGTCGACCCACTTCTTGACGTTCGCCTGGCCCATCCGTACCTGGAGCTGCTTGTCGAACAACGTCAGCATCGGCAACGGGTCGGCCATGCCGCCGTAGACGCCGATCAGGGACAGCGTTCCACCCCGGCGCACGCAGTCGATCGCCGAATACAACGCGCCGAGCCGATCGACGCCGGCCTTCTGCATCAACGGCTTGCCGAGGAAGTCCGGCAGGAACGACGCCGCCGTCTGCATACCCTGGGCCACGGGCGAACCGTGCGCCTCCATGCCGACGGCGTCGATCACCGAATCGCTGCCGCGGCCGTTGGTCAGCGAGCGCACCGCGTCGCCGAGCGAGCCGTTGACATCGCGCAGGTCGATGGTCTGGATACCCCGCGCGGCGGCGCGATCGAGGCGCTCCTGCACGAGGTCCACCGCGAACACCTGATAGCCGTGGTGCTGTGCGATCCGGGCGGCCATGTCGCCGATGGGACCCAGACCCAGCACGGTGACGGTGCCGCCGTCGGGAACGGAGGCGTATTCGACTGCCTGCCAGGCCGTCGGCAACACATCGGACAGGTAGACGAAGCGCGAATCCGGCGGCCCGTCGGGCACTTTGATGTGGGTGAACTGCGCCTGCGGCACCCGCAGGTACTCGGCCTGCCCTCCGGGCACCGAGCCGTAGAGCTCGGAGTAGCCGAACAACGCAGCACCCATCCCGTGATCGCGAACCTGCGTCGTCTCACACTGGGTGTAGAGCTGCTGGTCGCACATGAAGCAGTGACCGCAGGAGATCTGGAACGGGATGACCACCCGGTCCCCGACGGCGAGGTCGCTGACCTGCGCACCCACCTCACGGACAATGCCCATGGGCTCGTGGCCGATGATGTCGCCCTCCTTCATGAAGGCGCCGAGCACCTCGTAGAGGTGCAGGTCGGACCCGCAGATGTTGGTCGAGGTGATCTCGATGATCGCGTCCGTCGGCTCTTCGATCTTGGGGTCGGCGACGTTGTCCACGCGGACGTCCCGTTTGCCGTGCCAGGTGACTGCCTTCATGATCCTCTTTCCTCTGCTGACCGCTTCGCGTTGGTGTGCTACCCGGCGCCGGAGGATCCAAACGCGCGCTTCGGCACGCCCGCTTGACGTTTTCGCCCGCGCTGACCCGGGTATCGACAGCACGGCGTGGGTCCCTCGTGGATCCGCCCTACAGCCCAAAGACCAACTGCAGCACGGAGGTTCACGTGACCGCACCCAACGTTTCGTCCGCGAAAGACGTCGTCGACTACCTCACCGCACAGCACGAGAGCATCAAGTCACTGTTCATCGAGACTCTCGACGCGGCCGACGCGGAAACCCGGGAACAGGCGTTCACCCGCCTGCGCACCATGCTGGCTGTGCACGAAACCGCCGAGGAGATGGTCGTGCACCCGCGGGTGCGGCGCAAAGTCGAGGGCGGCACACAGATCGCCGACGACCGCCTCGCCGAGGAGCACGACGCGAAGGTCCAGCTGGCCGACATCGAGAAGCTGCCCATCGACAGTGCCGAGTTCAGCAAGGCACTGATCCATCTGCAGGCCGCCGTTCTGGAACACGCCCAGCACGAAGAGGAACTCGAGTTCACCGCACTGGAGTCCACGCTCGATGCCGACGAGCTCGCCAAGCTGGCCGAGGCGGTCGCCGTCGCCGAGCGCATCGCCCCGACCCACCCACACCCCGGCGTCGAGTCCGCGGCCGCGAACTTCGCTGCCGGGCCGTTCGCGTCGATGGTCGACCGGGCGCGGGACGCCCTCGGCGGATTCTTCAAGTAGGGCCCTGAATCGGCTCAGCCGGGAAGTGTTTCCCCGCCGATCGGGGCGAGCACCTCACCGCTGTAGTACGACGACAGTCGGCCGGCCGCGAAGAACACGTAGGACGGCGCGATCTCGTCGGGCTGGGCAGCGCGACCCATCGGCACCTGCTCGCCGAAGTTCTCCGTCTTCTCGGCGCCCATGGTCGCCGGGATCAGCGGCGTCCACACCGGGCCCGGCGCCACGCAGTTGACGCGGATCTTGCGGGGCGCCAGCGACTGCGCCAGCGAGTAGGTCAACGCGTGCACTGCGCCTTTGGTCGCCGAATAGTCGATGAGCGACTTGTTGCCGCGCAGGCCGTTGATCGAGCCGGTGTTGATGATGGCCGATCCGTCGGGCAGGTGCCTCAGCGCTGCCTTGGTGACGTGGAAGAAGCTGTCGATGTTGACGGAGAACGTGCGGCGCCACTGCTCGTCGGTGATCTCGGTCAGATCGGACACCGGCGATTGGAACGCCGCATTGTTGACCAGAATGTCAAGTCCACCAAGCACTTCGACGGTCTGCTCGACGATCGACCGGCAGTGCTCCGGGTCGGCGAGGTCTCCTGCGAAGTCCGCGCCGCGCTGCCCGGCCGCCTCGATCAGCGACAAGGTGTGCGTCGCGTCGTCCTGCTCGTCGAGGTAGGCGATGGCGACGTCGGCGCCCTCTTTGGCGAACGCGACGGCGACGGCCCGGCCGATCCCCGAGTCCCCGCCGGTGATCAGCGCTCGCTTGCCGGCCAGCAGCCCGGTTCCGATGTAATCGCGCATCTCGTCACGCGGCCGGTCCGCCATGTCGGCCGTGTGGCCGGGGTACGGGATCACCGCATCCGGTGTCACGTCGTCTGTCATTGCGCCTCCCGAGATGGTCGGATGTCCACGGCGCGGCGTACCCCCGGGATCCGGGCCGAAACTACGGCGCAGGCGTTGGACGACTGCCCAGCCGCATGCCCAGCGGGAGCGCCAACCAGAACCCGGCGAACAGCACGAGCGCGGCCCCGCCGGCGACCAGTGCCGGGCGCAACCCGGCAACCGCGTCGAAGATGATCACGGTCATCCCGATCACCGCGGAGCCGAGCAGCAGCAGCCCGGTGATCGCGCACCGGTGCGCCGCCGACACCAAGATCGCGAGCCGGTGCCGGCGGAACAGGATGCGGTGCATCCCCACGGGCGCGATGAGCAGTGCCGTCGACAGCACCGCGGCCGACACCGTGGCGAGGTAGACGTTCTGCATAGCGTCGTCGAGCTTGTCGAAGCGCTGCTGGAAGGGCAATGTCAGCAGAAAGCCGGTCAGCAGCTGCACACCGGTCTGCACGACCCGCAACTCCTGAAGCAGGCTGGCCCAATTGCGGTCCAGCCGTTCGGTTTCGGTCTCTTTGCGCTCACGGCTGTTCCAGCGCTGATCCTCTTCCGGATGGTCGACATCCATCGGCTGATCTTCTCATCGCTGTCAACGGCGCCGCCCAGGTTTGGCCATGTGACACAGGGGTAGAAACACGCTGGTGAACCCCTGGGAGGCACGATGAGCAGAATCTCGAAGACCTTGTACACGCCGCTGTCGGTCGTCATGGGCGTCGGCGGCGGCCTGCTGGCGGGCCAGATCTTCGGCCAGATCTGGAAGCGCATCGGGGAGAACGATCCCGAGCCGCCCGATCCGAAGGACCTGAACTCCTCGACGGCCACCGTGTTGACCGCGGCAGCCATCCAGGGCCTGATCGTCGGGCTCGTCCGGGCGGGCCTGCAACGCGCGGGCGCGCGCGGGTACCAGGCCGTGACCAACGAGCCGCCTCCGGCCTGAAGGTCATAGCTTTTCCACAGCTCACCGTGAGTAACCTCTTAGTCCGGCACCGCACCGTGGAGGCATGGCAAGCACGATCAACGCTCGGCAGGGCACCGGCGACGGTTCTCGCGACACCCGCCTGCTCGGCTGCGCCGCGATGCTCGCGCTGTCGGCGAGTCTCGCGGTGATGCTGTTGGCCACGCCCGGTTCCGTCCCGGCCCCCGCGTACTGGTTCGCCTCTTCGGTCGCTCTCGCCGTCGCACTGGCGGTACTGGTGCTCGGCGAGCGCTCCTGGGATCGCATGGTCGCCAGCGCGCAGGCGGCGGGCCTGGTCGGGCGCTGAGCCCAGCCGTCCGGCAGCGGCATCGCGCGCCCCGCGATGCCGCCGGATCGTCGACCTCGCAACGCAATCCGATGCCTCGAGGCGTGGTGACCGTTGCCGGCCGGGTGCCGACGAGTCCGCGGGTGTCAAGAAACCGTCAAGGCCCGGCACGTCGGGCTTCCCGGGCGTTACGTTGGGTGCGCAGCCGATCCACGGGTGCGTGAAGGAAGTGGGAGTGCGCAGCGGTCACGCGGTGGATGATGATCCCGTGAGCTCGTCCGATCACCGCGGCAAGCGGGGTGAGCTGCGCATATACCTCGGCGCGGCGCCCGGCGTCGGCAAGACGTACGCAATGCTCGGCGAGGCCCACCGGCGGCTGGAGCGCGGCACCGATCTGGTGGCCGCGGTCGTCGAAACGCACGGACGACAGAAGACCGCAGACCTCCTCCGCGGCATCGAGATGGTGCCGCCGAAGATGATCTCCTACCGCGGCAGGAGCTTCGGTGAACTCGACGTCGAGGCCGTCGTGCGCCGGCATCCGCAGGTGGTCCTGGTCGACGAACTCGCGCACACCAACACCCCTGGCAGCAAGAACCCGAAACGCTGGCAGGACGTCGAGGAACTTCTCGATGCCGGCATCACCGTCATCACCACCGTCAACGTCCAGCACCTGGAGAGCCTCAACGACGTCGTCACGCAGATCACCGGCATCGAACAGCAGGAGAAGGTGCCCGACGAGGTGGTGCGTGCCGCCGATCAGATCGAGCTCGTCGACATCACCCCGGAGGCGTTGCGGCGCAGGCTGGCTCACGGCAACGTCTACGCCCCCGAACGGATCGATGCGGCGCTGTCGAATTACTTCCGGCGCGGCAACCTGACCGCGCTGCGCGAAATGGCGCTGCTGTGGCTGGCCGACCAGGTCGATGCCGCGCTGGAGAAGTACCGAGCCGACAACAACATCACCGCCACCTGGGAGGCGCGCGAACGCGTCGTCGTCGCGGTCACCGGTGGTCCGGAGTCGGAGACGCTGGTACGCAGGGCATCTCGCATCGCATCGAAATCGAGCGCGGAACTGATGGTCGTGCACGTGGTCCGCGGGGACGGTCTGTCGGGGGTGTCCGCCCCGCAGATGGGCACGGTGCGCGAGCTCGCCGCATCGCTCGGGGCCACCCTGCACACCGTGGTCGGCGACGACGTGCCCGCCGCCCTGCTCGACTTCGCCCGCGAGATGAACGCCACCCAGCTGGTCCTCGGCACGTCGCGCCGGTCCCGGTGGGCCCGGGTCTTCGACCAGGGCATCGGCGTGACCGTTGTGCAGCGGTCCGGCAAGATCGACGTCCACATGGTGACCCACGAACATGCGGGCGGGGAGTCGCTGTGGGCGCGGATCACCCCGCGCGAACGGCACGTCGCCGCGTGGCTGGCCGCGCTGGTGGTCCCGGTGGCGATCTGCGCGGTGACGGTGCTGCTGCTCGACCCGTTCCTCGGCATCGGCGGCGAGAGCGCCCTGTTCTTCATCGGCGTCCTCGTCGTCGCCATGCTGGGAGGCGTTGCCCCGGCGGCACTTTCGGCCGTGCTGTCCGGTCTCCTGCTGAACTACTTCCTCGTCGAGCCCCGCCACACGTTCACCATTTCCGAGCCCGACAGCGCCATCACGATCGTCGTCCTGCTGATGGTCGCGGTGGCGGTCAGCGTCCTCGTCGACGGCGCCGCCAACCGCGCGCGTGAGGCCCGGCGGGCGGCACAGGAAGCCGAGTTGCTGGCCCTGTTCGCCGGGTCTGTGCTGCGCGGCGCCGATCTCGACACCCTGCTCGAACGGGTCCGGGAAGCGTATTCGCAGCGCTCGGTCACGCTGGTGCGCGGCGAGGCGCACGGCGGGCAGGTCGTCGGGTGTGCAGGCGCCGACCCGTGTGTGACGGTCGATGCCGCCGACACCGCCATCGAGGTCGGCTCCGAGGACGCGCCCGAGGAGTTCTGGCTGCTGCTGGCCGGACGCAGGCTGGCGGCGCGCGACCGCCGGGTGCTCAGCGCGGTGGCCAATCAGGCCGCCGGACTGGCCCGGCAGAAGGAACTGACGGCGGAAGCCGGCAAGGCCGAGGCCATCGCGCGCGCCGACGAACTGCGCCGCTCCCTGCTGTCGGCGGTCAGCCACGATCTGCGCACCCCGCTGGCCGCCGCGAAGGCGGCCGTGTCGAGTCTGCGCAGCCCCGACGTCGGGTTCTCCCCCGAGGACACCGCCGAACTGCTGGCCACCATCGAGGAATCGGTCGATCAGCTGACCGCCCTCGTGGGCAATCTGCTGGACTCCTCGCGACTGGCCGCCGGAGTCGTCCGCCCCGAACTGCGCCCCGTGTACCTGGAGGAGGCGGTGCCCCGCGCACTGCTGGGAATCAGCAAGGGCAGCAGGGACATCGGGCTCGACCGGGTCAAGGTCGAGGTCGGCGACACGGTGGTGATGGCCGACAGCGGACTGCTGGAACGCGTGCTGGCCAATGTCCTCGACAACGCACTGCGCTACGGCGACGACAGCCCCGTGCGGGTCACCGCCGGGCGCGTCGGCGACCGGGTGCTGATCGCGGTCGCCGACGAGGGACCAGGCCTGGCCCGCGGCGCAGAGGACCGGCTGTTCGCCCCGTTCCAGCGGCTCGGCGACCGCGACACGACCATCGGTGTCGGCCTCGGCCTCTCGGTGGCCCGCGGCTTCGTCGAGGCGATGGGCGGCACCATCGCGTCCACGGACACACCCGGCGGCGGCCTGACGATCGAGATCGAACTGGCGGCGGCGTGACGCCGGTGAAGACACGGGTTCTCGTCATCGACGACGAGCCGCAGATCCTGCGCGCGTTGCGGATCAACCTGTCGGTACGCGGCTACGAGGTCGATACCGCGGCCACCGGCGCCGCGGCGCTGCACACCGCCGCCGAGCACCGACCCGATGTGGTGATCCTCGACCTCGGGCTGCCCGACATGTCCGGCATCGACGTGCTGGCCGGGCTGCGGGGGTGGCTCACCGCGCCGGTGATCGTGCTGTCGGCGCGCACCGATTCCTCCGACAAGGTCGAGGCGCTCGACGCCGGCGCCGACGACTACGTCACCAAACCCTTTGGGATGGACGAGTTCCTGGCCCGGCTGCGGGCCGCGGTACGGCGCGGCGCCAGCGCGGCCGACACCGACGAGCCCATCGTCGAGACGTCGTCGTTCACCGTCGACCTGGCGGCCAAGAGGGTCACCAAGAACGGCGCCGAGGTGCACCTGACCCCGACCGAGTGGGGCATGCTCGAGATGCTCGTGCGCAACCGCGGCAAGCTCGTCGGCCGCGAGGAACTGCTCAAGGAGGTGTGGGGGCCCGCGTACGCCAAGGAGACGCATTATCTGCGCGTCTACCTGGCCCAGCTGCGGCGCAAGCTGGAGGACGACCCCTCGCACCCGGTGCATCTGCTGACCGAGGCGGGGATGGGCTACCGCTTCCAGCAATGAGCCGGGGCTCGGGCACGGCGCCGCGAACTGGGATTCCCGGCTGTGATCCGGCACGGTTCAACGACCGGGAATCCCAGTTCGGCGAAAACGGGGCTCAGCGCGCCGGCACTTCCTCGGCGAGCGCGATCAGCTTGGCCCGCACGGCTTCCGGCTGCTCGTCCAGGATGAAGTGTCCGCCGTCGACGATCTCCAGGGTGTAGTCGTCGGCGTGCGCGGTCTCGGCTGCGGCCAGCGAGGCGTGAATCGCCGTGTCGTCCTTGGCGAACAGCGCGCGCGTCGGCACGGTCGACCATCGCCGCTCGGGGTTGCGGGCGCTCTCCCGCACCTCGCGCAACAGAAAGGTGCGGTAGGTGTCGCGCGCCGTGCGGGCGACGACCGGGTCTCGGAACGCCTCGGCGTACACGCGGGCGGTTGCGCGGTCGACCTTGGGCGCCGCGACGCCGAAGATGACCCGCTCCAGATACGGGGTGTAGCGCTGCAGCAGCACCCCGATGGACGCCACGAACGGCTGATACAGCAGGAACCGCCACAGGTGCGGCGCCAACGCCTTTGCCGTCACCCACGGGTGCGGGATGTTGAGCACCAGGTAGCCCTCGATGCGCTCGGGCACCCGCAACGCGAGCAGATGGCCGATGTAGCCACCCCAGTCGTGTCCGACCAGCAGCACCCGTTCCAGCCCCATCGCGTCCATCAGCGCGACGAGATCGGTGACCACGTCCTCTTTGGCCCATCTGTGCGGGGCCGGGCCCGACCAGCCGTACCCCGGCAGGTCGGGGGCGATGATGCGCAGACCGGGCGGCGGGTCGGCCAGCAGGTTTCGGTACGCCCAGTGGTGCTGCGGCCAGCCGTGCAGCGCCAACACCGGCCTGCCGTCCTCGGGGCCGGACTCCGTGACGTGGAAGCGCACGCCCCGGGCGGTCACGAAACTCCTGCGCACCCCTTCGATCGGCGGGGGTTGGTTCGTCATGGCCCTGAGAGTAACCGCCAGGGTTTACGGTTCAGATATGCCCGGGTACCGCGACCTCTACGACGCCAGCATCGACGACCCCGCCGCCTTCTGGGCCGATGCCGCCACAGCTGTGACCTGGACCAAAGCGCCCGATCGGATACTCGACGACAGCAATCCGCCGTTCTACCGCTGGTACCCCGGCGCCGAACTCAACACGTGCGCCAACGCCCTGGATCGCCATGTGGACGGTGGGCGCGCAGAGCAGGCCGCGCTGATCTACGACTCCGCGGTGACCGACACCAAACGCACCTACAGCTACGCCGAGTTGCTCGACCAGACCGCCCGGTTCGCCGGGGTGCTGCGCGGCCTCGGCGTCGGCAAGGGCGACCGCGTGGTCATCTACATGCCGATGATCCCGCAGGCCGTGATCGCGATGCTCGCGTGCGCGCGACTGGGCGCGGTGCACTCGGTGGTGTTCGGCGGATTCGCCCCGCACGAACTCGCCGTGCGCATCGACGACGTGAAGCCGACCGTGATCGTCTCCGCCTCGTGCGGCATCGAGCCCAACCGCGCAGTCGAGTACAAGCCGATGCTCGACGCCGCGATCGGCATGGTCCGTCATCCTCCCCGGTACTGCGTTGTGGTGCAACGGGATCGGCACCGGTGCGGGCTGGTCGACGGACGCGACCTGGACTGGGACGTCGTGATGACGACGGCGACGCCGGCCGACCCGGTCCCCGTCGCCGCGACCGACCCGCTGTACGTGCTCTACACCTCCGGCACCACCGGCAAGCCCAAGGGCATCGTCCGCGACAACGGCGGACACGCCGTGGCGCTGCTGTGGAGCATGAAGCACATCTACGACATCGCGCCCGGGGATGTGTTCTGGGCCGCCTCCGACGTCGGCTGGGTCGTCGGCCACTCCTACATCGTCTACGCGCCGCTGCTGCTGGGCGCCACCACGGTGCTCTACGAGGGCAAACCCGTCGGCACCCCGGACCCGGGCGCGTTCTGGCGCGTCGCCTCCGAACACGGCGTGAAGGCGCTGTTCACCGCCCCGACCGCGATCCGGGCCATCCGCAAGGAGGATCCCGACGCCGAGTATCTCCACGGTCCGGCCGCCGACTACGACCTGTCGCGGATGAAGTACCTTTTCCTGGCCGGCGAGCGCCTCGACCCCGACACCTACCACTGGGCGTCCGAGCAGCTGGGCATCCCCGTGGTCGACCACTGGTGGCAGACCGAGACGGGCTGGGCCATCGCGGCCAATCCGATGGGGACACAACCGCTTCCGATCAAGGCGGGCTCCCCCACGGTCCCGATGCCCGGCTACGACGTGCGGATCCTGCACGACGACGGCTACTGGTGTCCTCCGGGGCAGGAAGGCGCGATCTGCATCCGGCTGCCGCTGCCTCCCGGCACGTTGCCGACTCTGTGGAACGCCGACGACCGTTACGAGACGTCGTATCTGTCCGAGCATCCCGGGTACTACCTGACCGGCGACGGCGGCCGTTTCGACGAGGACGGCTACCTGTTCGTGATGGGACGCATCGACGACGTCATCAACGTCGCCGGGCACCGGCTGTCCACCGGCGCGATCGAGGAGGTGCTGGCAACGCACCCGGCGGTGGCCGAGTGCGCGGTGATCGGAGTGCCCGACGAGATCAAGGGCCAGGCCCCGCGCGGACTCGTCGTGGTCAAGTCCGGCGCACCGACCGACGGGCTGGCCGACGAACTCGTCAAGCTGGTCCGCGACGAGATCGGCGCTGTCGCTTCGTTCAAACTCGTCGACATCGTCCCCGCGCTGCCGAAGACCCGGTCGGGGAAGATCCTGCGCAAGACCATGCGCGGACTCGCCGCGGGCCGCGACGAGCCGGTGCCCTCGACCATCGAAGACCCCGGGGTGCTCGACGCGCTCAGCACGATCCTGCGCAGCTGACCCGGCGGCGGGGGATGTTAGCCGTGGCCCAGGATGGGTATGTCCCCCACACGCACGTCAATAAGTCACCGCGGTGAGCGCGGTGGCGTCGATGTCGAGGGAGATGGAGATGCCCGCGGCGCCCAAGTACATGGCCGTCCAAGTCGCAGCCGCGATCGTCGCAGCGGTGCTCGTCGTACTCGGAGTGCTGGGTTTCATCCCCGGGGTGACGACGCACCTCGGGCAGCTGTCCTGGGCCGGACAACGTTCGCACACCTTTCTTTTCGGCACTTTCGCGGTGTCGGCGGTACAAAACATCGTGCACCTGGTGGTCGGTGCGGCCGGTGCGCTGATGGCCCGTACCTACGCGGGCGCCCGCGCGTATCTGCTGGCCGGCGGGGTGGTCTATCTCGGGCTGTGGCTCTACGGCCTGCTCGTCACTCGGGGCAGCGATGCGGATCTGCTGCCGCTCAACCAGGCCGACAACTGGCTCCATCTCGGGCTCGGTGGGGTCATGGTGCTGCTGGCCGTCACGCTCGCCGGGCAGCACGATCCGACCAAGCGGCGCACCGGCCTGCGCCGCCACGTCCCCAGCCACTGAGCGCTGCGCGCCGAGCGCACGGATTCTGACGGATTTTTCGCTGATCTCGTCAGAAAGCGTGCGTTCGCGTCGGTTCACGCAATGGACAACGCGATCCCGTCGAGGATGTCGTGCTCACTGACGACGAGTTCGTTGATGCCGGCGCGCTCGCCCAGCACGGCCGCCAGTTCCTGCACCACGATCGCGCCGCCGCCTATGACGTCGACGCGGCCCTCGTGCATCGGACCCAGCGCGGCGCGCTGCCGGCGGGTCATCGCCAGCAGATCGGCGCACACCGTGAGCAGATCGTCGAAGCGCACCCGGGACAGGTGGATGGCCTCGGAGTCGTAGGTCGTCATCTTGTGGGCGAGCGCGGCCAGCGTCGTCATCGTGCCGGCCACACCGACCCAGGTCCGGGCCTGCTCGACCGGCACCACCCGCAGCGCGTCGGCGAGGGCGTCGCGCACCACGGCGCGCGCCGCGGCAATCTCGTCCTCGGTGGGCGGGTCGGAGTGCAGGCACCGTTCGGTCAGCCGCACGCACCCGATGTCGGCTGAATAGCCGGCCACCACCTCCCGAGAGCCCAGCACCACCTCGGTGGACCCACCGCCGAGGTCGACGACGACGAATGGTGCCGCGTCCGAATCCAACTCGCCGACCGCACCGCGGAACGACAGTTCGGCCTCCTCGTCACCGGTGATCACCTCGGCGACCGCGCCCGCCACCACGGCGCCGAGCACCTCGGACGTCATCGCGAAGAACTCGTCACGGTTGCCGACGTCGCGGGCGGCCGACGTCGCCACCATCCGGACGGCCTCGACGTCGTAGCTCCGCATCAACTCCGCGTAGCCGGCCAGCGCCGCCCGGGTGCGCGCCAGCGCGTCGGGTGCGAACTGCCCGGTCGCGTCCACTCCCTGACCGAGCCGCACGATGCGCATCTCGCGGTGCACATCCTGCACGCGGTCGTCGGCGACATCGGCGATGAGCAGCCGGATCGAGTTGGTCCCGCAGTCGACGGCAGCCACCCTCATGCCCACACCTCGGGGTCGAGAATGCCTACCATGGCGGGCTCGAGAGCCAGGATCGCCAGTGCTTCGTCTCCGAACGGGTTCACACCCGGTCCTTTCGCCAGTGAGTGGGCCATCACGACATGCAGACACTTCACCCGGTCTGGCATGCCACCACCGGAGAACGTCGTCCCCAGCGGCTCGATCGCATCGCGTTCGGCCAGATACGCCTCGTGCGCCCGGCGATACGCCGCGGCCAACTCCGGGTCCCGGCCGAGCCGGCCGGTCATCTCGCGCATCAGGCCCGAGGACTCGAGCCGGCTCGCCGCGGCCGTCAGCGCCGGATGCGTGAGGTAGTAGAGCGTCGGAAACGGCGTTCCGTCAGGCAGTTTCGGCGCCGTCTTCACCACTGCGGGCTCGCCGTTGGGGCAGCGATAGGCGATCTCGAGCACGCCGCGGGGCTCCCGGCCCAACTGCCTCGCGACGGCCTCGAGATCGGACGGCTCAACCACCGGGCGGCGGCGCGGCAGGTGCGCCGGGTGGCGGGGCCGGCAGCGGCGGAGGTGGCGCTGTCGGTGAAAGACCGTGGGGCGCATCGGCAATGGTGTGCCACAAGGACGTGTACCACGGGTCGCCGCTCTTGACTTCGGACGGCTGTCCCGCCGGAGTCGCAGCTTCCGCCGCCCCGGGCGGCAGCTGCACCTGGTACGGGATCTCGCCGGGCATCACGAATCCGAGACGTTCGCGGGCCTGCGCAGCGATGAACACGGGATCGGCGAGCTTGGCCTTCTGCGCCTCGAGGTCGGCGATCTGTTCGCGCAGGTGAGCTTCGGACGCCTGCAGCTGCTTCATCTCGGTGCGCTGTCCGAAGTAGGTGCGCACCGGCCCGGCGATCGTCAGGGTCAGCACGCACACCACCGCGGCGAGGATCGCCGCCCGTCGCGCGGTCGAGCCGAAACGCTGCTCGGCTGCCTGCTCGGCCGACGCGGCGATCGTCTGCCGCAGCGACAGCGTCTTGGACTCCGCGACTGCGTCGGCGCCACCATCGACCCCGGGCCCGGTGTCCTCGGAGACCCTGGCCAGTTCCTTACCCTGCGCCTCGGTGCCGCGGGGCTCCCGACGCGACGAGGTGCCCCGTGGTTTGGCTCGCCCGGAGTCCCCGGACTTGCCCGGCCTCGCCGGACGCGACGCCGGAGCCTTTCTGCTCCTGGCGTCCGCTCCGGACCGCCGCCGGGGATCGGGCCGCTTGCCTTCGGGCACAGGCTATTTCACTCCACCGTCTGCTCCCCGCGCGGGCGACTCGTCGGCCAAGGCGAATCGCGGGAACGCCAGGTCGCCGGCATAGCGGGCGGCATCGCCGAGCTCTTCTTCGATGCGGAGCAGCTGGTTGTACTTCGCGACGCGCTCGCTGCGGGCGGGGGCGCCGGTCTTGATCTGGCCGCTGCCGACCGCCACCGCGAGGTCGGCGATCGTGGTGTCCTCGGTCTCGCCGCTGCGGTGGCTCATCATCGTCTTGTAGCCCGCGTTGTGGGCCAGCGACACCGCGTCGAGCGTCTCGGTGAGCGTGCCGATCTGGTTCACCTTCACCAGCAGCGCGTTGGCCGCGCCCTTCTCGATGCCGTCCTCGAGCCGTTCGGGGTTGGTGACGAACAGGTCGTCGCCGACGATCTGGACGCGGTCGCCGATGGCGGTGGTCAGCGCCACCCAGCCGTCCCAGTCGTCTTCGGACAGCGGGTCCTCGATCGACACCAGCGGGTAGCCGCCCATCAACTCCTCGTAGAACGAGGCCATCTGCTCGGCGGTGCGGGTCTGCTTCTCGAAGGCGTACCCGGTGCCCGCGGTGTAGAACTCGGTCGCGGCGACGTCGAGCGCCAGGGCCACGTCGCTGCCGACGGTCAGGCCGGCTGCTTCGATGGCCGAGCTGATCAGATCCAGCGCCGCCTTCGTTCCGGGCAGGTCGGGGGCGAAACCGCCCTCGTCGCCGAGTCCCGTGCCGAGCCCCTGCTTCTTGAGCACCGACTTGAGCGAGTGATACACCTCCGCGCCCCAGCGCAGCGCCTCCTTGAACGACGGCGCGCCGATCGGGGCGATCATGAACTCCTGCACGTCCACGCCGGTGTCGGCGTGAGCGCCGCCGTTGATGATGTTCATCATCGGCACGGGCAGGATGTGGGCGTTGGGTCCGCCGACGTAGCGGAACAGGGGCAACTCGGCCGACTGCGCCGCGGCCTTCGCCACCGCGAGCGAGACACCGAGGATCGCGTTGGCGCCCAGCCGCGACTTGTCGGGAGTGCCGTCGAGGTCGACCAGCGCCTGGTCGACGAGGCGCTGCTCGTCGGCGCCGATGCCGATCACCGCAGGAGCGATCTCGTCGAGCACGGCCTCGACGGCCTTCTGCACGCCCTTGCCGAGGTACCGCGAGCCGCCGTCACGCAGTTCGACGGCCTCGTGCTCGCCGGTGGAGGCGCCCGACGGCACCGCGGCGCGGGCGACGGTGCCATCCAGCAGGCCCACCTCGACCTCGACTGTCGGATTGCCCCGGGAGTCGAGGATCTCGCGGGCTCCGACCTGCTCGATGATGGGCACAGTGGTCTCCTTGGTCTTCAGACGAACCGATCAGCACTGAGCCTAATGGGAGTTGATCGGCGAGCCTTGAATGGATTGCGATCCGGTGCGGCGACGCTGATCATCGAGCCGCTGGTCGGTGAGCACTGTGTGCGCCTGGAGTGCCGTTCGACTCCTAGCTCTAGATCGTGCCCCGGCCGGTTCGGTGAGGTCGCTTATAGCGCTGATGGGGTGTCGTGCCGACGCGAGCACTGATCCATTAGGTCGCCGCGGGGTGCCCTCGGGCTTGATGTGAGTCAACGACGACTGCAGGGAGGTGGGCACTGATGATCTTCGTCGGCGACGACTGGGCCGAAGACCATCACGACGTGTATCTGATGGACGAGGCTGGCCAACGGCTGGCGGCGCGGCGATTACCCGAGGGCCTCTCCGGTATCCGGGCCCTGCACGAGCTGATCGCCGTCCACGCCGACCAACCCGACCAGGTGCTGGTCGGCATCGAAACCGATCGCGGCCTGTGGGTCTCAGCGTTGGCCGCGGCCGGCTATCAGGTGTGGGCGATCAACCCGATGGCAGCCGCTCGCTACCGTGATCGACATCACGTGGCGGGGGCGAAGTCCGATGCCGCTGATGCCAAGCTCTTGGCCGATCTGGTCCGCACCGACCGGCACAACCACCGTCAGATCGCCGGCGACAGCCCCGATGCTGAGGCGATCAAGGTGCTGGCCCGCTCGCATCAGAGTTTGATCTGGGCGCGCACCCGGCATGCCAACATGCTGCGCAGCGCGCTGCGGGAGTACTACCCCGCCGCATTAGAGGCCTTCGATGCGCTCACCGACGGCGACGCACTGGCCATCCTGGGACGTGCACCGACACCTGAACAAGGTGCCCAACTGAGCCTGGCCAAGATCGGATCGGCACTCAAAGCCGCTGGGCGGCAACGCAACATCGAGGCACGCGCCGCCGAGATCCAAGCCGTGTTGCGGCGCAAGCACCTCACCGCACCCCCCGCGGTCGCGGCTGCGTTTGGGGCCACCACAACCGCGGCGGTGCATGTCATCGCGGCGTTGAACACCCAGATCGCCGACCTGGAAACCGCGCTGGCCGACCATTTTGAGACACACCCGGACGCCGACATCTACCGCTCCCTGCCAGGACTTGGTGTCGTGCTCGGCGCCCGGGTGCTCGGTGAGTTCGGGGACGACCCGAACCGGTTCACCACGGCCAAGTGTCGCAAGAACTACGCCGGAACATCACCGTTGACCATCGCGTCGGGTCGAAAACGTGCCGTGCTGGCCCGCCACGTCCGCAACAAACGCCTCTACGACGCCATTGATCAATGGGCATTCTGCGCGCTGCTTCGAAGCCCCGGTGCGCGGACCTACTACGACGAGCACCGCGCAGCCGGCGACACCCACCATCAAGCGCTACGCGCACTCGGGAACCGGCTCGTCGGCGTCCTCCACGGCTGCCTCCGCCACCACACACGCTACGAGGAACACAAGGCCTGGGCGCACCGACAAACCGCAGCCGCTTGATCTACTACGCACCTGGGGTATCTAGAGTGTGGCCGGTCGGCGAGCGTGCTCAGAGCGGATGTCCGGCGGCGTAGGCGGTCGCCCAGTCCCGCACCGTGCGGGCGTACGCATCGGAGTGGTTGTAAGCCCGCAGCGCCTCCATCCAGCCCCGCGGCGTCTGCAGGTCCTTGCCGCTCCAGCACAGATATCCGGCCGCCGACAGGGCCGCATCGTCGATGTTGTCGGCGCTGATCTTGCCGTCGTTGTTGGCGTCGACGCCGTAGAGCCGCCACGTCTCCGGGATGAACTGCATCGGCCCCATCGCGCGGGCGAACGACTGGTCGCCCTTGTTCTCCACGGCCGGGTCGTGGCTGACGGAATCCTGGTCGAGGATCTGCAGGTTGCCGCCCGAGCCGTCGAGCAGGACACCCCGGATCGGCGGTGCGACGTCCCCGTTCGTCGCGACCCTGGCCCCGCGATAGGTGCCGTGGTGGCTCTCCACCTGACCGATCCCCGCGAGCGTCGTCCATTTCAGGTGACAGCCGGGGTTCTCCACGTCGGCGACCCGCGCCGCGTACGCGTATGCCTCCAGCGCGGTGGCCGGGATGCCCAGTCGGGGCGCGCGCTCGGCGGCCCACTCGTGCAGCTGATCGGCGGGCCGGCCGCGCGCGTGCGTGTCGATCTGCGGGACGACGTCGCCGGCCGGCGGCGGCACGCCGTCGGGAATGAACTGGCCGAGCTGCCACGAGCAGCTGGCAGCCAGGAGCAGTGCTGTCGCACCGATCACGGCCACTGCCCGCAGCCATCGCACCCGCGTCACCGCACTCCTCAACCCACTTCGGTTGTAGCCCATGCTCCCACGCGCCGCGGGAGGGACGACCCATCCCGGGGCGGAGGTGTCGGGTGTACATTCACTAATCGCATCTGAAAATAAGGTGAGCCACACCTTGCTTTGGCAAGCCAAAGCTGAGTTGGTCTCCCTCGAGCGAGGACGACATGATGAATGCCGGCACCGACCTCCCGGCCACCGCGCTCGCGGCGGCACCGAACGTGACATCGCAGCTGTTCGGCAGCGGTTTGATCGGCCTTCGCGAGGGCCTCGAAGCCGCCATCGTCGTGTCGATACTCGTCGCCTTCCTGGTCAAGTCCGAGCGCCGCGATGCCCTGCGCTGGGTGTGGCTCGGCGTCGGGGCGGCCGTCGCCATGACGGTGATCGTCTTCTCCACTATCCAGTTCGGTGAGAACACCATCTCCGGGCTCGCCGCCGAGGCCATCGCCGGCGTGGCCTCGCTGATCGCCGTGGCGATCGTCACCACGATGGTGCTGTGGATGCGGAAGGCGGCCGCATCGATGTCCGGCGAACTGCGCAGCGACATGGCGCGCGCGTTGGAGACCGGGCCGCTGGCCGTGCTGGCGCTGGCGTTCTTCGCGGTGGGCCGCGAGGGTGTCGAAACCGCGTTGTTCATGGTCGGCTACGCCGAGGCCACCACCAGCTGGCCGCTGATCGGTCTGGTCGCCGGGGTGGTGGTCGCGGGGCTGATCGCCTACGGCATGTACCGCGGCGCGCTGAGCATCGACCTCCGCAGGTTCTTCACCTACACCGGCGTGTTCCTGATCCTCGTCGCCGCCGGGATCCTCTCCTACGGGATCGGCGCCCTGCAGACCGTGGGATGGCTGCCCGGCCTGTCCGCCAAGGCGTTCGACATCACGGCATGGTTCAACTGGTCGGCCTGGTACGGCGAAGTCGTCCAGGGCGTCTTCAACGTCACGCCGACCCCGACCGTGCTCCAGCTCGCCGGCTGGTCGGCCTACCTCGCCGTCGTTCTCGCGCTGTTCCTGCGCCCGACCGCGGCGCCGGCTCGGCCCACCAACCCCTCCCCCCAACCCCATCCCTCCCCCGAAAGGTCGATCACGTGAAGGTTCAAACCTCAGCCGCGGCACTCGCCGCGGTCCTGGCCGGGTTCGCGCTCACCAGCTGCCAGGCCAAAGAGGAGTCGTCGGGCACTGCCGCGGACGGCCGACAAGCCGCCGGCGACATCACGGTCGACGCGTCCGACACCTCGTGCACGCTGTCGGGCACCGAGGGCAAGACCGGCGCCAACACCTTCGTCATCACCAACAACGGGTCCAAGGTCACCGAGTTCTACGTCTACGGCGAGGGTGAGCGCGTGATGGGCGAGGTCGAGAACATCTCCCCCGGCCTGCAACGCAAGCTCATCGTGCAGCTCTCGCAGCCCGGCACATACAAGACGGCCTGCAAGCCCGGCATGGTCGGCGACGGCATCCGCGGCGATTTCACCGTCACCGGCGACGCGGTACAGGTCGACACCGAGGGCAAGTTCGCCGAGGCCGCCGACAGCTACAAGCGGTACGTGAACAGCCAGACCGACGCGCTGGTGGCCGCCACCGCGGACTTCGTGGCGGCGGTGAAGGCCGGCGACATCGCCAAGGCCAAGGCGCTGTATCCGACAGCGCGCACCTATTACGAGCGCATCGAGCCCGTCGCCGAGTCGTTCCCCAACGACCTCGACCCCCGCATCGACCTGCGCGAGGCCGACCTCGAGCCCGGCCAGAAGTGGACCGGTTTCCACCGCCTGGAGAAGGACCTCTGGGTGCAGGGCCTCCAGCCCGACACGAACGCCGTCGCCGACCAGCTGACGGCCGACGTCAAGGAGCTCAACGACGGCGTCAAGGCGCCGGACTGGACCATCGACTCCACCCAGATCGCCGGCGGCGCACAAGGTCTGCTCGATGAGATCGCCTCGAGCAAGATCTCGGGCGAGGAAGACATCTTCAGCCACACCGACCTCTGGGACTTCAAAGCGAACGTCGAAGGCTCGCAGACGGCGGTCGCCTCGGTGCGGCCGATCCTCGACGAGCGCAACGCCGATCTGGGCAAGCGGGTCGACCAGCGCTTCACCGAAGTCGAAGCGCTGCTCGAGAAGTACCGCCAGGGCGACGGTTTCGTGTCCTACGACACGGTGACCGAGCCGGAACGCCAGGAGCTCTCGCGGGCCATCGACGCGCTGAGCAAGGAAGTCAGCCAGGTGCAAGGTGTCATCGCCCCCCAATAACGCTGTCGGAGAACCACGTTCGGGCCTGAGCCGGCGCAAGCTCTTCGGCGCCGCCGGGGTGGGAGCGGCGGTGGTCGGCGCGGCCAGTGCCGGAGCGCTGGCCGGCCGCGCCTCGGCCGCCCAGACCTCCGACCACCTGCAGACCGCGGTGCCGTTCCGCGGTGCGCATCAGGCCGGCATCGTCACCGAAGCCCAGGACCGAATGCACTTCGCCACGTTCGACATCACCACGAACAGCCGCGACGACGTCGTCAAGATGCTCGCCGACTGGACCGAGATGGCCGAGCGCATGACGCGGGGCGAGGAGGCGTTCGCGGGCGGCGCCACCGGGCAGAATCCTTACTCCCCGCCGACCGACACCGGCGAGGCGCTGGGGCTGCCGGCCTCCCAACTGACGCTGACCATCGGGTTCGGGCCGTCGTTCTTCGTCAAGGACGGCGTCGACCGGTTCGGCATCGCCGACAAGAAGCCCGCCGAACTGGTGGACCTGCCCAAGTTCGGAAACGAGAAGATCGACCCCGCCCGCAGCGGCGGCGACATCGTCGTGCAGGCCTGCGCGAACGATCCGCAGGTCGCCGTCCACGCGATCCGCAACCTCGCCCGCACCGGTTTCGGCACCGTGGCGGTGCGGTACTCGCAGCTGGGATTTGGCCGGACGTCGTCGACGACACGCAACCAGAGCACACCGCGAAACCTTTTCGGGTTCAAGGACGGAACGGCCAATCTCCGGTCGGACGAGACCGAGAAGCTGAACAACTTCGTCTGGGTCGGCGACGGGGACGGCCCGGCCTGGCTGACCGGCGGGACCTATCTGGTGGCGCGCCGCATCCGGATGCGCATCGAGCAGTGGGACCGCACCACGCTGCTCGAGCAGGAACGGGTCGTCGGCCGGCAGAAGGGCAGCGGGGCTCCGATGGGCCGCGGCGACGAGTTCGATGCGCTCGACTTCGACGCCCAGGACGACAGACATGAGCCGCTGATCGACGAGCGGGCCCACGTCCGGCTGGTGGCCCCTGAGCACAACAACGGCATCGAGATCCTGCGCCGCGGCTACAACTTCACCGACGGGTCCGACGGCTTCGGTCACCTCGACGCGGGCCTGTTCTTCATCGCGTTCGTGCGCAACCCGCTCACGCAGTTCGTGCCGCTGCAGACCCAGATGTCGCGCAACGACGCGATGAACGAGTACATCGCGCCCATGAGCTCAGCCGTGTTCGCCTGTCCGCCAGGGATTCCCGAGGGCGACACGTCGACGTTCTGGGGTTCGACGCTGTTCGACTGACGCCCTGAAGTGGGGGCGGTCGGCGGCGGGGCGGGTCGGCGGCGCGGCGTCGATCAGAACCACGTTCTGCAGACAACGTGCGAGTGAGCCGCTGCAAAACGTGGATTTCGGCGCGCTACTGCTCGGCGGGTTCCGGCTCCTGCTCCGTGGCCTCGGGCTCGTCGAATTCGTCGGGCGCCTCCTCGTCGGGCGCCTCGGGCTCGTCAGCCACGGCCTCCTCGTCGGGCACCTCGTACTCCACAGCCTCGGGCTCCCCCGTGTCCGGCCAGTGCGCGTGCCACTCGTCGGGGGTGATGACACCCACGGGTGTGTCGTCGAGCTCTTCGGCGACCTCGGCGCGGCGCCGGGCCGCGGCGACGGAGCGCTCCGCGGCGCGGACGTCGGCCATGAACTCCAGAATCGCTGTCCGCAAACCGTTTTCAGCGTCGAACTCCGCGGACACCGTGACCGTGGTGAGGGCGGCGGGAACGAGCTCCGCCGGGACGCCCGCGTTCTCGGCGCGAGCGAGCACCTTCTGCGCCAGCGCCAGCGCGGGCTGCCCGGTCGGGATGCCGTCCATACTCGACTCACGGGCCGAGGTCTCCAACGCCTTGCGCTGCTCCCACTGGGCCAGCTGCTCCTCCAGCGAGATCGACTCACCGGCCAGCACCGCGGGCACCCGGTGGCCGAGCTTGCGCACCAGTGCGTCGGCGACGTCGTCGATGTCGAAGGCGCCCTCCGGCGCGTCCTCGGCGATGCGGGCATGGAACAGCACCTGCAACAGCACGTCGCCGAGCTCGTCGCGCAGCTCCGCGAGGTCACCGCCGTGGACGGCGTCGAACAGTTCGTAGGTCTCCTCCAGCAGATACCGCCGCAGCGAGTCGTGGGTCTGCTGGCTCTCCCACGGCCCGGCGGTGCGCAACGTGTCCATCAGCGCGACCGCGTCGACCAGGCGTTCACCGGGCTGCGGTTCAGGGGCGCAGATCACCCGTTCGCCGGCCGCGATCCGCGTGGCCACCGAAGGATGGTCGCGGTCGGAGGAGAGCAACGTGGCCGCGGGTTCGCCCTCGTAGGCGGGCCGCGCCGAAGGCAGCGACCACGGCACCTTGATCGGCATCTCCTCGGTGTACTGGACGTCGCCGCTGAGGAGTTCGATCGCCTCGACGGGAATCAGCGACGGGCGGCGCGGGTCGACCAGCACCACCGTCATGCGCCACCTCCGAACTTGGTTATATCAACTTCCTCCTGAGGTTTCCCGTCGATGGCCAACAGCAGTCCTGCGACGAACGCAACGAGCTCGAGATCGCGGATCCGCGGCGCGCCCACCCCGCCGCCCGACCGCGGAATCGGCACCTGGACCGTCGACGTGGTGGCGCGGTAGGTGGCGCCGGCGTAAAGGCGCTTGAGCCGCAGCTGCGCCGAATCCGGCAGCGTCAGCGGCGAGATCCGCACTGTCGACGCCGACGCCGCACCGATCTCGGTGACGCCGTGGGCGCGGGCCAGCAGCCGCAGCCGCGCGACCGCGACCAACCGCTGCGCGGGTTCGGGCAACGGGCCGTAGCGGTCGACGAGCTCCTCGATCACCGAGTCGACGGCCGCGTCCTCCTGCGCGGCGGCCAGCCTGCGGTACGCCTCCAACCGCAGCCGGTCGCTGCCGATGTAGTCCGGCGGCAGATGCGCGTCAACCGGCAGGTCGATCCGCACGTCCTTCGGTTCCTCCGGCGCCGCAACGGTTTTCCCGTCGGCAGCGGCACGATACGCTTCCACCGCCTCGCCGACCAGCCGCACGTACAGGTCGAAGCCCACCCCGGCGACGTGCCCGGACTGCTCGGCGCCCAACACGTTTCCCGCGCCGCGGATCTCGAGGTCCTTCATCGCGACGGCCATGCCGGCGCCGAGCTCGTTGTTCTGGGCGATGGTGGCGAGCCGGTCGTACGCCGTCTCGGTCAGCGGAACCTCCGGCGGATACAGGAAATACGCGTAACCCCGCTCGCGCGAGCGTCCGACCCGGCCACGCAGCTGATGCAGCTGCGACAGGCCGAACGTGTCGGCGCGCTCGACGATCAGCGTGTTGGCGTTCGAGATGTCCAGGCCCGTCTCGACGATCGTCGTGCAGACCAGGATGTCGAACTCCCGGTTCCAGAAGCCCTCGACGGTCTTCTCCAGCTGCTCCTCGGGCATCTGCCCGTGCGCGACCACGACGCGGGCCTCGGGCACCAGCTGACGTACCCGCGCCGCGGCCTGGTCGATGGTGCGCACCCGGTTGTGGATGTAGAACGCCTGCCCGTCGCGCAGCATCTCGCGACGCAGCGCGGCAGCGACCTGCTTGTCGTCGTGCGGGCCGACGTAGGTCAGCACCGGGTACCGCTCCTCGGGCGGAGTCAGGATCGTCGACATCTCCCGGATGCCGGCCAGGCTCATCTCCAGCGTGCGCGGAATCGGGGTGGCGGACATGGTCAGCACGTCGACGTGGGTGCGCATCGACTTGATGTGCTCCTTGTGCTCGACGCCGAAGCGCTGCTCCTCGTCGACGATCACCAGGCCGAGGTCCTTCCACGTCACCCCGGTCTGCAGCAGCCGGTGGGTGCCGATCACGATGTCGACCGACCCGTCCTTCATCCCGTCCAGCACGGCTCTGGATTCCGACGGAGACGTGAAGCGCGACAAGCCTTTCACCGTGACCGGGAACCCGGCCATTCGCGCGGTGAACGTCTGCAGGTGCTGGTCGGCCAGCAGCGTCGTCGGCACCAGCACCGCCACCTGCTTGCCGTCCTGCACCGCCTTGAACGCCGCGCGCACCGCGATCTCGGTCTTGCCGTAGCCGACGTCGCCGCATATCACCCGGTCCATCGGGACCGGCTTCTCCATGTCGGACTTCACCTCGGTGATCGCGGTCAGCTGGTCGACGGTCTCGGTGAACCCGAACGCGTCCTCCATCTCGGTCTGCCAGGGGCTGTCGGGTCCGAACGCGTGCCCGGCCGAGGCCTGCCGCTTGGCGTAGAGCGCGACGAGTTCTGCGGCGATCTCGCGAACGGCCCGCCGCGCTTTGGTTTTCGTGTTGGCCCAGTCGCTGCCGCCGAGCCGGGACAGCGTCGGCGCTTCGCCGCCGACGTAGCGCGACAACTGGTCCAGCGAGTCCATCGGCACGTAGAGCTTGTCGGTGCCGCCGCCGCGCTTGGCGGACGCGTACTCGAGCACCAGGTATTCGCGGCGGGCGCCGCCGATCACGCGTTCGGTCATCTCGACGAAGCGGCCGATGCCGTGCTGGTCGTGCACGACGAGGTCGCCGGCGGTCAGTGCGAGCGGGTCGACGACGTTGCGGCGCTTGGCCGCGAGCTTCCTGCCCTCGGTGGCGGCGGCCCGGTTGCCGGTCAGGTCGGTCTCGGTGATCACCACGAGGTTGGCGCCGGGGATCACCACGCCGTCGTGCAGCGGGCCCTTCACGACACCCACCACACCGTCGCGCGGCGCGGCTCCGGGCTCGAGAATCGTTGCCGGAGTGTCGGCTTCGCCGAGCTGTTCGACGACGCGCATGCAGGTTCCGGTGCCCGGGGTGACGACGATGCCGTAGCCGCCGGTGGCGACGTGGGCCCGCAGCATCGCGAAGATCTCGTCGAGATTGTGCTGCTGCCCCCGCGCCGACGGCGCAGGCCGGATGTCGAGGGTGACACCGGACTCGGCGGTGAGCTGGCTCAGCGTCCACCACGGGTGCCCGCCGGCACGGGCGGCCTCGCGGCCGTCGTCGAAACCGACGAACCCGGACGCGCCGAGAGCCTCGATGTCGATGGGGACGTCGCCGCCGACGGCCGCGGTCGACCAGGACGCCTCGAGGAATTCCCGGCCGGTCTTGATCAGGTCTGCGGCACGGGTGCGGACCTTCTCCGGATCGCACACCAGCAACGGCGTGCCCGCGGGCAGGAGCGCGGGCAATGTCACCAGCTCGGTCGGTCGCAGCAGTGGCAGCAGCGCCTCCATGCCGTCGACCGGGATGCCTTCGGCCAGCTTGGCCAGCATGTCGGGCACGCTGCCCGGCACGCTGTTCTCCAGGACGGGATGCTCCGCGGAGAGCGCGGCAGCGCGGCGTCTCACGTCGGCGGTGAGCAGCACTTCGCGGCACGGCACGGCGATCACGGTGTCGATGTCGATCTCCGGGATGGACCGCTGGTCGGCGACGGAGAACATCCGCATCTCGGAGACCTCGTCGCCCCAGAACTCGACGCGCACAGGGTGTTCGGCCGTCGGCGGGAAGAGGTCGAGGATGCCGCCGCGCACC
This sequence comes from Mycolicibacterium chubuense NBB4, assembly GCF_000266905.1. The sequence continues at coordinate 4,384,303 of NC_018027.1, forward strand.
GCGAATTCGCCGCGCTTGCCGACCATGTCGACGCGCGTGTAGGCCAGGTCCACCAGACGTGCGACGGTGGCGTCGAAGGCGGCCACCGCAGCGGCTCCGGGCGCGACATCCGGCTCGGCACCGACGGTCAGCGTGACCGGCTCGATCGACGCGATGTCGGGCGCCATCGGCTGCAGCAGCGAGCGCGCGGTGGTGACCACGATGCGCAGCGGCGGGCCGAGGCGCTCGTCGTCGGGGTGAGTCAGCCGGCGCAGCAGCATCATCCGCGCGCCCACGGTGTCAACACCGGGCGAGAGCCGCTCGTGCGGCAGCGTCTCCCACGACGGGAACATCGCGACGGCGTCGCCGAACACGCCCTGCAGCTCGGCGGTCAGGTCGTCGGCTTCCCGCCCGGTCGCGGTGACGACCAGCAGCGCACCCGACTGGGCGAGCGCGGACGCCACGAACACCCGCGCGCTGGCCGGGCCGACGAAGTCGAGATCGGCGGGCCGTTCGGCGGCACGGCGAGCCACCTCCTGCAGGGAGGGGTCACGAAGCGCCAGTTCGACGAGGCCCGCGATCGGGGTGTGGACATGAAGAGTCCCCGATACGGTCATGATGCTTCCATCGTAGGCACCCGCCGGAGCAGTCGCGGCACGGGCCGAGCGCGCTACTCGTCCTGCAGATGCGGGTCGGCCTCGAGATGGGTCAGGCCGTTCCACATCAGGTTCACCAAATGTGCGGCCACCACTTCCTTCTTCGGCTCGCGGGTGTCGAGCCACCACTGCGCGGACATCGACACCGATCCGACCAGCGCCTGGGCGTACAGCGGCGCGAGGTCGGGATCGAGCCCGCGGCGGGAGAAGTCGCCGGCCAGGATCGACGCCACCTGGCTGACGGCGTCGTTGAGCAGCGTCGAATAGGTGCCGGAGGTGATGCTGGCCGGGGAGTCGCGGATCAGGATGCGGAAGCCGTCGGTGTGTTCCTCGACATAGGTCAGCAGTGCCAGCGCGACGCGCTCGACGCGCACCCGGGACCGGTTGTTGGTCAACGACGACGTGATGCCGTCGAGCAGCGCCGACATCTCGCGGTCGACGACCACGGCGTACAGCCCTTCCTTGCCGCCGAAATGCTCGTAGACCACGGGTTTGGAGACGTTGGCCCGCAGGGCGATCTCCTCGATCGAGGTGCCGTCGAAGCCGCGCTCGGCGAACAGCGACTTCGCGATCTCGATCAGCTGCTGACGGCGTTCGCTGCCCGTCATCCTCGCGCGCGGTGCACGCACGTGATTGTCGGGGCCGTCGGACTTGTGGGGCGCTGCCACGCGTCTCAGGGTAAACGGTGGGACCGGCCGGACCGGGCGTAGCGTCAACGTCCGTGATCACGCTGGACCGGCTGATCAACGTCCTCGGCGGTTACGGCGCCCGCCTGCTGGCCGGCTCGGCGGCACGGTCGACCGAGCTGCGCAGTGTCGTGCTGCCCGAGGTCGTGGACGGCCGCACCGTTGCCGGCGACGTGTTGCTCGCGGTGGGCGCCGCCTCCCCGGCCGAAGCGGTGGCGTGGGCACGGGCAGCCCGGGCGGTCGTCGTGCTGACCCGCGACGGAACACCGGAGACCGTGCCTCCCGGCGGGCCCGCCGTCGTCGTCGTCGACTCCGCGATGCCGTGGAGCGACTTCGCCGCGATCGTCTACGGGTTGGTTCTGGAAGGCCGCGAGACCGAGTCCGGCCGCGGTCCGACCGACCTGTTCGCGCTGGCCGACAGCCTGTCCGAGGCGGTCGGCGGCGCCGTGGTGATCGAAGACCGGCTCTCGCAGGTGCTGGCCTTCTCCCGGGGTCAGCAGGACGCCGACCCCGCCCGCGCGGCGACGATCCTCGGGCGGCAGGCGCCCGCGGACCTGCGCGCCACGTTCGACGCCCACGGCGTCTTCACCCATCTGGCCGGTTCCGACGACCCGATGTTCGTGCCGGGTGATGCGCGCGTCGGGCTCACCGGCCGGATGGTCGTGGCGGCGCGCGCCGGCCGCGAACTGCTGGGCTCGGTGTGGGTCGCGTGTGCGGACCCGCTGACCGGCGCGCAACGGCGGGCTCTGGCCGACGGGGCGCACACCGTCGCGTTGCACCTGCTGCGGTCGCGCGCCAGCGCCGACCTGGAGCGTCAAGTGGAATCGGAACTGGTGATCCGGTTGCTCGAGAGTCCTGCCGACGCGGCGACGGTGGCCAGCCGGCTCGGGTTGCCGCCGGCCTCCCTGCGGGTGGTCGCACTGCGCGCCGCACAAGGCGGCCGGCGGCACGCCGCGCTGCTGCAGGCGTTCGAGCATGCGACCGCGGGCTTCGGGTGGTCGCGGCCGTCGCGCAGCGCGCTGGCCGACACCACGGTCTACACCGTGTTGGCCGCCGAACGGGCCGCCGTCGCGCGCGACTGGGTCGACGCGCTGGTCGCGACGCTGCCCGACGAGGTGACCGTGCAGGCCGGCATCAGCGCACCGGCGGCCGCCACCGAACTCGCGGTCGCCCGCGCCGAGGCCGACGAATGCCTGGCCCTTCAGGAAGGCACCGGGTCCGTCACGCCGCCCGCCTACGACGAGTCCTGGGACGACCTGGTGCTGCGCCGGCTGCGGACCGCGGCCCGATCCGGGCGCACACCGCATCGCGGAGTCGTCGCCGAGCTGCGGGCGCACGACAGCGCGCACGGCACGGCGTACGTGGCCACGCTGCGGGCCTGGCTGCAGGAACGCGGTGATCCCGGACGCACCGCCGCACACCTCGGCGTGCACGAGAACACCGTCCGCTACCGGATGCGGCGGATGTCCGAGCTGACCGATCTGCGTCTCGACGACGCCCACAAGCGCTTCGCGATGATGATCGAACTCGCGGTCATCGACTGACCCGGGTTGTCGGTACCCGACATTCCGGGGCCCGCGCTTTGTCCCGTTGGGACAACCCTCTCCCGCCGCAGGGCCGGACGATGGAGTCGTCGGTACGAGTGGCGGGAGGTCGGCGATGTCGGGCAGGTCAGGGATGGACGCATCCCCGCGATCGGTGATCGTCGTCGGCGCCGGGATCGTCGGCCTGTCCACTGCGTGGTTCTTGCAGGAGCACGGCGTCGAGGTCACCGTTCTGGACCGCGCCGGGGTCGCGGCGGGCGCCTCCTGGGGGAACGCAGGTTGGGTGTCGCCCGCGCTGACCGCGCCGTTGAACTCCCCGTCGATGCTGCGGGAGGGAGTCCGTGCGCTGGCCAATCCTGCTGCGCCGCTTCATATTCCGCTGCGCGCTGACGCCAGGCTCGCACAGTTCCTGCTGCGCTTCGCCGCCAACTGCCGCTCCACTGCCTGGCAACGAGCGGTGCGGGCCAATGCTGTGCTCAACGACGAGGCGATCGAGACCTTCGACGTGCTGGTGACCAACGGGGTGGACGCCCCGGTGACCGACACCTCCGTCGCCGTCGCCTTCCGCGACAGCGCGCACGCCCACGGGTTCCTCACCGAGTTGAGCCACCTGAGCGCGTCCGGACAACACGTGCACGCCGAGATACTGACCGGCACGACGCTGCACGAACAGGTCCCGCTGGCGTCGCCGCGGGTGACGACCGTGGTCGACGTGTCGGGCCAGCGCTTCGTCGATCCGGGCCGTTTCACCCACGCGCTGGCCACGGCCGTCACCGAACGGGGCGCCGCGCTGCGCACCGGGGAGGTGTGCCGCACGTCGAAGTCCGGGGACGGGGTCGTGGTGGGCCTGCGCGCCGGCGAACCCCTGCACGCCGACGCCGTCGTGCTCGCCACCGGCGCCTGGCTGCCCGCGCTGACCGGGCGCCGCGTCCGGGTCCGGCTCCAGGCCGGGCGGGGCTACTCGTTCACGGTGCCGGTCGACCGGCCGCTGCCGGGGCCGATCTATCTGCCCGAGGTCCGGGTGGCTTGCACGCCGTACCGAGGCGGCCTGCGGGTGGCCGGGACGATGGAGTTCCGCCACCCCGCCGAACCTCTGGACTCCCGGCGCATCGAGGCCATCGTCGCGTCGGCCGCCCCGCTGCTGGACGGGGTGCGCTGGAGCGATCGCACCGACCTGTGGGTCGGGCCGCGCCCGGTGACCGACGACGGGATGCCGCTGATCGGACGGCTGGCAGCGGGCGTCTACGTGGCAGGCGGCCACGGCATGTGGGGCCTGGCGCACGGTCCGGCCACCGGACGGCTGCTCGCCGAGCAGATCGTCACCGGCAAGCAACCCGAGGCGGTGCGCCCGTTCGACCCCCTGCGCGGGCGCGCGACGGGCTCGGAACCGCTGACTCTTCCCCTCTGACGATGGTTGCCCAGTCGTCAGGGGCGGCGTGCGCAGACCCGCCCCTGACGACGATCACTCCCACACGGAGACGATCACTCCCACACGGAAAGGAACGACCGGTCATGCACACCGACGACCGCATCTGGATGACCCCGCGGGCCCGCGAGAACCTCGAGGCCGAACTGGCCTGCCTGCTGGCCGTGCCGACAAGGGCCGAAGCCGACCGCAGCGACCAGATCGTGGATGCCTGGCTGGCACGCAAGGAACGCATCCGGCAGATCCACGAACTGTTGAGCAAGGCCGACACCGCCGTCAGCCCACCCGACGACGGGATCGCCGAACCCGGCATGGTGCTCACCGTTCGCTACGAGGACAGCGGCGACGCCGAGACGTTTCTGCTCGGCACCCGAGGGATCTCCGACACGGAACTGGAGGTGTACACCGTCAACTCGCCACTGGGCAGCGCGCTGCTGGGCGCCAAGGCCGGGGAGCGGCGCAGCTACGCACTGCCCAACGGCGGCATCCAGCACGTGACGGTGCTGAGCGCCAAACCGTTCGGCGCGCACCTTCTCGCCGATGCCGAGTCGCGGGAGCTCGCGAAGCGGTGAGCGCCGCGCAGGGTGGGCTAAAGTCGCACGCGTATCTCGATGACGATCCGTCGTGGTGTAATCGGCAGCACCTCTGATTTTGGTTCAGATAGTTCAGGTTCGAGTCCTGGCGACGGAGCGCGAGCGGCGCCGAGCGTGCGCAGAATGACCCCCGGACAGGGTGTGTCGATGTGCAGACACGCACGCTCGCGCGGGGAAGGACATCTATGCGCGAGGCAGCCGTCCTGGTTCTGGCGGCCGGTGCCGGCACCCGGATGAAGTCCGACACCCCCAAGGTCCTGCACACCCTGGCCGGGCGCAGCATGCTCGCCCACGCGCTGCACTCGGTGGCGAAGGTGCAGCCGCGGCACCTGGTGGTCGTGGTCGGCAACGACCGGGAGCGGGTTGCGCCCGCCGCTCAGCAAATCGGGCAGGAGCTGGGCCGCGCGGTCGAGATCGCCGTGCAGGAGGAGCAGCGCGGCACGGGGCACGCCGCGGGGTGCGGTCTGGCGGCGCTGCCCGACGACTTCGCCGGCGTCGTGGTCGTGACCTCCGGCGACGTCCCACTGCTCGACGCGGACACGCTCGCCGCGCTCATCTCGACGCACGTGGCGGAATCCGCGGTGGCCACGGTGCTGACCACCACGCTGGCGGAGCCGACCGGGTACGGCCGGATCCTGCGCAGCCCGGAAGGCGAGGGCGGGGACCTGCTCGGCATCGTCGAGCAGGCCGACGCCAGCCCGGCGCAGCGGGCGATCACCGAGGTCAACGCCGGCGTGTACGCCTTCGACGCCGGCGCGCTGCGGTCGGCGCTGAGCCGGCTGCGCGCCGACAACGCCCAGCACGAGCTCTATCTCACCGATGTCATCTCGATCGTGCGCGGCGACGGACATGTGGTGCGGGCCGAGCACGTCGACGACACCGCACTGGTCGCCGGCGTCAACGACCGCGTGCAACTGGCCGCGCTCGGCGCCGAACTGAACCGCCGCATCGTCGCAGGCCACCAACGCAACGGCGTGACGATCGTCGACCCCGCGTCCACGTGGATCGACGTCGACGTGACCATCGGCCGCGACACCGTCGTGCGGCCGGGGACCCAGCTGCTGGGCGCGACGTCAGTCGGCGGCCGGTGCGAGATCGGCCCCGACACCACGCTGACCGACGTCACCGTCGGCGACGGCGCGGAGGTGGTCCGCACCCACGGCACGTCGTCGGTGATCGGTGCCGGCGCCGACGTCGGCCCGTTCACCTACCTGCGCCCCGGCACGGTGCTGGGCGACGCCGGCAAGCTGGGGGCGTTCGTCGAAGCCAAGAACGCCACCATCGGCACCGGCACCAAGGTGCCGCACCTGACCTACATCGGCGACGCCGACATCGGCGAGCACAGCAACATCGGCGCGTCCAGCGTGTTCGTCAACTACAACGGAGAAACCAAGAGCCGCACCACGATCGGTTCGCACGTGCGCACCGGGTCGGACACCATGTTCGTCGCGCCGGTGACCGTCGGCGACGGCGCCTACACCGGCGCCGGCACGGTGATCCGCGAGGACGTCCCGCCGGGTGCGCTCGCCGTGTCCGCCGGACCGCAGCGCAACATCGAGGGCTGGGTGCAGCGCAAGCGGCCCGGCAGTGCCGCCGCACGGGCCGCCGAACAGGCGAAAGCCGCCGAGGGAGCCGGTGAAGCTACCGGCGAGTAGCATTTCGTCGCCGTTTATTGGCATTCTGGTAACCCGCCACCGTCTGCGTGTCAACGCTACGTACGATGGCCCGAGAATCGATCCCCCATCGATCTAGAAGCCGAGGGCAGCCCCGTGAGCCACGACTGGACCGACAACCGCAAGAACCTGATGCTCTTCTCCGGTCGGGCGCACCCCGAACTGGCCGAGCAGGTCGCCAAGGAACTCGACGTGCCGGTCACCGCGCAGACAGCGCGCGACTTCGCCAACGGCGAGATCTTCGTCCGTTTCGACGAGTCGGTGCGCGGCAGCGACGCCTTCGTGCTGCAGAGCCACCCGGCGCCGCTGAACACGTGGCTGATGGAACAGCTGATCATGATCGACGCGCTCAAGCGCGGCAGCGCCAAGCGCATCACCGCGATCCTGCCGTTCTATCCGTATGCCCGGCAGGACAAGAAGCACCGCGGCCGCGAGCCGATCTCGGCCCGCCTGGTGGCCGATCTGTACAAGACGGCGGGCGCCGACCGGATCGTCACCGTTGATCTGCACACCGACCAGATCCAGGGATTCTTCGACGGCCCCGTCGACCACATGCGCGCCCAGAAGCTGCTGACCGGCTACATCGCGGAGAACTACGCCGACCACGACATGGTCGTCGTCTCCCCCGACTCCGGCCGCGTCCGCGTCGCCGAGAAGTGGGCCGACTCGCTGGGCGGCGTGCCGCTGGCCTTCATCCACAAGACCCGCGATCCGCTGGTGCCGAACCAGGTGAAATCCAACCGGGTGGTCGGTGATGTCCGGGGTAAGACCTGCATCCTCACCGACGACATGATCGACACCGGCGGCACCATCGCCGGCGCGGTGAACCTGCTGCGCGAGGACGGCGCCAGCGACGTGATCATCGCCGCCACCCACGGCGTGCTGTCGGACCCGGCGCCCGAACGCCTGGCCAACTGCGGCGCCCGCGAGGTCATCGTCACCAACACGCTGCCGATCGGCGACGACAAGATGTTCCCGCAGCTCACGGTGCTCTCGATCGCGCCGCTGCTGGCGAACACCATCCGCGCGGTCTTCGAAAACGGCTCGGTGACAGGGCTTTTCGACGGATCGGCGTAGCCGGATGGCACAGGCAGAGACCCGGATCTACCACAACCCGAAGTGCTCGACGTCGCGCAAGACCCTGGAGTTGTTGCGGGACAACGGCATCGACCCCGAGGTGGTGCTCTACCTGAAGAACCCGCCGACGCGCGACGAGCTGGCGACAATGATCGCCGACGCCGGGATCGATGTGCGCACCGCCGTCCGCAAGCGCGAATCCCTCTACGAGGAACTGGGATTGGCGTCGGCGTCCGACGACGAGCTGCTCGACGCGATGGCCGAACATCCCATCCTGATCGAGCGCCCGTTCGTCGTGACGCCCAGGGGCACCAGGCTGGCACGGCCCCTCGACTCGGTCCGAGAGATTCTGTGACCGCTTCCCGGGCGGCCGTCGCCGCGGCGGTGGTGCTGGCGTGCGCGGGCTGCGGAACCGAAACGCCCGACTATCAAGCGGTCTGGTCGACGACGAGTGCGACGTCCTCCTCGGCGGCGCCGACGACTTCGGAGAAGCCCGTCCCCATCGCGGCCTACCTCGAACAGTCCGGTGTGTCGGGCAAGCCGGTCGCGCCCGACAAGCTGACCGACATCACGATCTCGATGCCGATGCCACCGGGCTGGCATCCCTACCAGAACACCAATCTGGCGCCCGGCACCCGCACGATCGCCAAGGGCGACACCTATCCGACGGCGATGCTGATGGTGTTCGAGCTCGACGGCGACTTCAACATCGCCGACGCCCTCAAGCACGCCAACGTCGATGCGCAGATCTCGCAGAACTTCCGGTCGCTGAACTCGTCGAACGCTCCGTTCGACGGCTTCCCGTCGTCGATGATCGAGGGCAGCTACGACCTCAACGGGGCGCGGATGCACAGCTACAACCGGATCGTCATCGCCACCGGTGCGCCCCCGAAGAACCAGCGCTATCTCATCCAGTTCACCGTCACCGGGTTCGCCGACAAGGCCGCCGAGGAGGCTCCCGACATCGAGGCCGCGATCAAGGGCTTCTCCGTGACCGTGCCCAAGGCGCCACCCCGCTGACCCCCTTCTCCGCCGAACTTGCATTCCACGCGTCGAATTGCGAGTGAGGACCGCGCGGAATGCGAGTTCGGCGAAACTCTAGGGTGGTGGCCATGAGCGACTGGACCGCCGCCGATCTGCCCTCCTTCGCCGGCCGTACCGTCGTCGTCACCGGCGCCAACAGCGGGCTCGGACTGGTGACGGCGCACGAGCTGGCCCGGGTGGGAGCCACGACGATCCTGGCCGTGCGCAACCTCGACAAGGGCAACGCCGCCGTGGCGGAGATGGCCGGCGATGTGCAGGTGCGCCGGCTCGACCTGCAGGACCTCTCGTCGGTCCGGGAGTTCGCCGAGGGCACCGGCACGGTCGACGTCCTGATCAACAACGCCGGCATCATGGCAGTGCCGTACGCGCTGACGGTGGACGGCTTCGAAAGCCAGATCGGCACCAATCATCTGGGGCACTTCGCGCTGACCAACCTGCTGCTGCCGAAGATCACCGACCGCGTCGTCACGGTGTCGTCCTTCATGCACCTGTTCGGCTACCTCAGCCTCAACGACCTGAACTGGAAGTCGCGGCCCTACCTCGCCTGGCCCGCCTACGGCCAGTCCAAGCTGGCCAACCTGATGTTCACCACCGAACTGCAGCGTCGGCTCGAGTCGGCGCGCTCGCCGCTGCGGGCAGTCGCGGCGCATCCCGGGTACTCGGCGACCAACCTGCAGGGCCACAGCGGGGGGCGCCTGGGCAGTCGGATCATGGACGCCGGCAACCGATTCTTCGCCACCGATGCGGACTTCGGCGCACGCCAGACGCTCTTCGCGGCGTCGCAGGACGTCGCCGGCGACAGCTTCATCGGGCCGCGTTTCGCGATGCGGGGGCGCACCGGTGACGCCTGGCGCAGCCCCCTGGCTCGCGACGGCGACAAGGCCGCTGCGCTGTGGACGCTCTCCGAGCAGCTCACGGGCACCGAGTTCCCTCTCTGATTTTTCGCTGACCACTGCTGTGCGCTACCCTTGCGGACGCGTCACGGCGAGGGTGGCCTGCAGGCCGCCGTTATCGACGGGAACCCGCATCTTCATTGGTGAGCGACCCTGGCCGTGCCCGACCCGACTGGCACAGGAGCAACGACCATGGCACAGAACCCCACCAACAATCTCACCGCGCAGGTCCGGACCGCGACCGGCAAGGGCGCCTCGCGCCGCGCCCGCCGCGAGGGCCGCGTTCCCGTCGTGCTCTACGGCCACGGCACCGACCCGCAGCACCTGGAGATCGACGGGCACGACTTCGCCGCCGTGCTGCGCCACGCCGGCACCAACGCCGTGCTCACCCTCGACATCGACGGCAAGGAGCAGCTGGCGCTGACCAAGGCGCTGGAGATCCACCCGATCCGGCGCAACATCCAGCACGCCGATCTGCTGGTCGTGCGCCGCGGCGAGAAGGTGACCGTCGAGGTCACCGTCATCGTCGAGGGCGAGGCCACGCCCGGCACGCTGGTCACCCAGGAGGCCAACACCGTCGAGATCGAGGCCGACGCGCTGTCCATCCCGCAGCAGCTGACCACCTCGGTCGAAGGCGCCGAAGAAGGCACCCAGATCCTCGCCGGCCAGCTCGCGCTGCCCGCGGGCGTCACGCTGATCACCGATCCCGAGACCCTCGTCGTCAACGTCGTCGCGGCGCCGACGGAGGAAGAGCTCGAGTCCGAGGGCGGCGGCGCGTCGGTCGAGGAGCAGGCTGCCGAAGCCGAGGCTGAGGCAGGCGAAGCCGGCGAGGGTGGCGAGGAAGCCGCCTCCGAGTCCGAGTAGTCACGGGAGGATCTGTCCATGGCCGAACCCGTGCTCGTGGTCGGCCTGGGCAACCCCGGCCCGCAGTACGCCACGACCCGGCACAACCTCGGCTTCCTGGTCGCCGACGTGCTCGCCGATCGCATCGGTGCGGCGTTCAAGGTGCACAAGAAGTCGGGGGCCGAAGTCGTGACCGGGCGGCTGGGCGGTAAGTCGGTGGTGCTGGCCAAGCCGCGCACCTACATGAACGAGTCCGGCCGCCAGGTCGGGCCGCTGGCGAAGTTCTACTCGGTGGCGCCGGCCGACATCATCGTCATCCACGACGAACTCGACATCGACTTCGGCCGGATCCGGCTGAAGTCCGGCGGTGGTGTGGCCGGGCACAACGGCCTGCGCTCGGTGGGATCAGCGTTGGGCAGCAACGATTTTCAGCGGGTGCGCATCGGCATCGGCCGTCCGCCCGGCAGGCAGTCCGGGGCCTCGTTCGTGTTGGAGAACTTCAACTCCCGGGAGCGGCCCGAACTCGGCACGATCGTCGAGCAGGCCGCCGACGCGACGGAACTGCTGATCGCGCACGGCATCGAACCTGCGCAGAACACCGTGCACGCCTGGGCGTGACGGCTACCAGGACAGGACGATGCCAGTCCTGTTGTTGCGGGGGATCGACTCCACCACGTTGGGCGCGCGCGTTCCCGGCACGGCCTTGATCGAGACGCTGCCGTTGGTCTCGCACCTGACGATGCTGCCGGCTTCCTGGCATGTCGCCTGCGCTGCCGCGGTCGGAGCCGCGAGGAGCGAAGCCACGATCGCACTCGCGGTCAACGCCGTCGTCGTGATCGTCCAACGACTGGTCATGGTTTCTCCCTACTGAGAACGCTGTCCACCGAGAGTCCGATCAGGGGCACGACGACGCAAGGACTCGAGCACCCGGATCGAGCGTGAGATTGGCGCTGCCGACGTGGCGGAAGGCATCGTCGCGGGCTGCTTCGATGGTCGCTCCGGCGCCCCCGGAAACGATGCCACTGCTATCGTCGGCGCCGACCGACACCACGCAGAAGACATCGTTGGTCACTTCGTCGCTGCTGCATTGAGCGGCGCCCGCACCCTGGCAGACCGCGATCACTGCCGCCGCAGCGGCATCGTTGGTGGGACCGGTCGCCGAGAAGCCCACCAGCATTCCGTCGCGGACACCGGAACCGACGGCCCTCGACAGCACGCCGGTCTCCGCCACACCCCCGGGGCCGCCGGCCCGGGCGGGCGGCGAGGAGACCATCGACATCGAGACGCCGATGACCGCAGCCGCTGACATCAGAAGGACAGACGCTTGACGGACTACAGCCATGTCTCCTCCTGGGGGCACTCGGCCTGACGTCGAATCATAAGTCCGGCCGACGGCTGGGCCAACCCCCGAAGCGGGTCTACCTGCAGATTGACGGATGTCGACGCGCTGCAGGCCCGCGGCTAAGCGCCCCGAATCCCGCTGCCGACCCGTTTCACCGGCTTGTGCGGGAATCGCTTGGTGGCGTGGTCTTCGGCGTCGGAACCCGCTAGTACGTACAGTGTTTCGCGCTTCTCCTGCAACGGTTTGAGCACCAGCTCCATGAACCCCTTGCGGTCGTCGAGGTAGGGCTCGATGACCTCCTCTCCGGCCGGGCAGACCGCCAGACAGTACGCGGCTTTGTAGTTGGCCTTGAACGAAAGGCTCTGCCACATCGATGCATTTTCCGAATCGCTGACGCGCGAACGGAATTCATCCGCATCGGCGCTGTCGGCGATGGTCTGCACCCAGTCGGTGAACCCGCCCATGAACTCGCGGTAGTTGTGCACCGAGCAAGCGACGAAGTCGAAGTCGCCGTTCTTCTTGATCGCGCCCACCGGACACGCCGCAACGCACAGCTTGCACTCCAGACACGGCGAATAGTCCAGCGGCGCACCGTAACTGCTGATCTCGGCAGCCACCAGGACGGTGCCGAGCAGGATGAAGTTGCCGAACCGGGGATGGATGACATTGCGATGGATTCCCATCGCACCCAGTCCCGCGGCCACAGCGACGGGTTTGTGGGCGACCACCCAGATGCGGCCGGGGTAGCGGTCCATCTCCATCGGAAACGTCGCCGACGGGTTGATCACGCGATGACCGGCGTCTTGCAGCACGCGCGTGATCCGGTGCGCGGCGTCGTTCATGATCTCGCCGCTGCGATGGAACTCCTGGTTCGCGACGCTGCGTGCGGTGGACCGCACGTTGTCGCGGTTCATCTTGACCACCAGCGAGATGTAACTCCGCGCGCCCGGCAACGCCGCCTCGGCGTGCGGGAGTTCGGAGGCCAGGGCGGGGTCGGCGACGCGAGCGAAATCCACGTCGTCGGCGCCCGCGTCCAGACAGACCTGCCGCAGCCAGCCGGCGTCGATGGTGCCGGGTGGACGCGACGGGCGGGATCGCACGGCGCGCACCGTCGGGTGCTCGGCGAGGCGGTGGGGCAGATTGTCGGCCATCTAGGTATAGTACACAATACTCAGATAAGCGGCCGTAAAGAATCCGTTCTGACCCTGCATCGGGGGATCTTTCGCGGGTAGACCGGACGTATGCACAGCACACGATCGGGCTCACCGCACCGTCCGTGGGCCCGCATGTTCGACGGGGACCGCACATGGGGGTCGTTGACCATCCGCCCCGACCGTCTCGGGATGATCTGCTACCGCCTGGTGGTGTACCCACCGGGGATCAGCACCGTCGAGCGCCGCCGCCTTCGCGTGGCGCGCGGCTGGCCCGCGTGGGGGCCCCTGCTCTGGATCGCCTGCGAGATCCTGCTGCCCGGTGCCATCGGCCCGTGGGCGGCCCTGGCGCTGTCCACGGTGGTCGCCGCCGGCGCGGGCGTGCTCGCCCGCCGGTGCGCGGGCCGCACCCTCACCGGAGTCCGCTGCCTGACCGCGGTGGTGCTGGCCGGCTACGCCGACCCGGAATCGACCGCCGCCAGGGACCGCGTCCTGGCATGGGCGGAAACGCTGCTGGGGGCCGACGACGACCTCGCCCGTGGCGACATCTCGATCGCCGCACACGAGATGGCATGGTGGCGGGTCTACGACGACGTGACCGAAGCGCTCGCGAGCCGTCAGCCCGACGTCCGGCGCCGGTAGGCGGCCAGCGCGAACGGGGCGAACACCGCCGTCAGCGCCAGCGACCACAGGAACGTCGACAGCACCGGATGGTGCAGCGGCAGTTGAGCGCTCGCGGGTGCGGGCCCGCCGTTGCCCCAGAGTTCGCGCATCGCCTGGGCCAGGGAGGACACCGGATTCCACTCGGCGATCACCCGTAACCAGTGCGGCATCGGTTCGGTCGGCACGAAGGTGTTCGCCAGGAACGTGACCGGAAACAGCGCGGTGAACATGACCCCGTTGACCGCCTCGACGGTGCGCATCAGCGACCCGATGAGGATGCCGAACCAGATCATGCCGAAGCCGAACACCAGCAGAAGCGCGAAGGCCAGGACCGCTTCGGCGATGCCGTTGCGGATCCGCCAGCCGATCGCCAGCCCGGTCACCGCCATGACGACCACCCCGAGCGAGGAGTGGATGAGACTTGCGATGCTGCGGCCGATCAACACCGAGGACCGGGAGATCGGCAGGGATCGGAACCGGTCGATGATGCCCTTCTCGACGTCGGCCGTGATGCCCGACGCCACCACGAACGCCGAGAACACGATGGTCTGGGCCTGGATGCCGGGCAGCAGGAACTCCCGGTAGGAGGCGCCGCCGGTGTTGGTGATCGAGGCACCGAACACGAAGGCGAACAGCAGCACGAACATGATCGGCTGCGCGGTCACGTCGCTGAGCATCTCCGGCATGCGCTTGGTGTGGATCATGTTGCGCTTCACCATGATCCACGATTGCCGAGCCAGGCCCGTCGGCCGCGTCGCGACTTGCTGCAGGGTGACCGGCGCCTGGGCCTTCGTCTCCAGCGCGGTCACGCCGTGACCTCCTCGGTGTCGTCGGTGCGGTGTCCGGTGAGCGTGAGGAACACGTCGTCGAGGCTGGGCCGGGACAGGCCGATGTCGTCGACGCCGATGCCGCTGTCGCGCAGCCAACCGGCGACGCTGATCATGTCGTCGAGTCCGTCGGCCGACGCGGTGAGCCTGCGGGCGCCGGCGTCGGCGAACACCTCGGCCCCGCTGCGTTCCAGAAGACTCCGCGCGGAGCCGAGATCTCGGGCGTCGCTGACGGTGACCACCAGACTGGCTCGGCCGGCCTGTCGCTTGAGTTCCAGGGGTGACCCCTCGGCGATGATCCGGCCGCGGTCGATCACCACGATGTTGTCGGCGAGTTGGTCGGCTTCCTCGAGGTACTGGGTGGTCAACAGCAGGGTCGTCCCCTGGGCCACCAAGCCGCGCAGCACGTCCCACAGCTCGCTGCGGCTGCGCGGATCGAGCCCGGTGGTGGGTTCGTCGAGGAACAGCACCGGGGGCGACGCCAGCAGGCTGACCGCGAGGTCAAGCCGGCGCCGCATTCCGCCGGAGTAAGACTTGACCACGCGGTCACCGGCGTCGGTCAGCGAGAACTGTTCCAGCAGTTGACTTCCCAGCTTCTCGAGATCCTTGCGTCGGATACCGTAGAGACCACCGATCATCCGGATGTTCTCGCGGCCGGTGAGCAGTTCGTCGACGGTGGCGACCTGACCGGTCAGACCCATGTGCCGTCGCACCTGCTCGGGTTGGCGACGCACGTCGAAACCGGCGACCCGGGCGGTGCCGCTGGTCGGCTCGGTCAGCGTCGTCATCATCCGCACCGTCGTCGTCTTGCCGGCGCCGTTGGGGCCGAGCAGGCCGAGCACGGTACCCGGCGGAACCGAGAAGCTCACCCCGTCGACGGCGGTCTCGTGCCCGTACCGCTTGACGAGGTCGATCGCTTCGATCGCGGGAGCAGGGGGCATGACACCGACGGTATCGTCGCACCCCGACATGGGGCCATCGGTTTTGCGCTCGCGGGTAGGAGAACGGCCGCCGGTGGGGTACACCGGAGCCAGCACAAATCACCGTCTACAGGAGCATCCGAGTGGACGCGCAATGGTTGGCAGCACCTGAGTACGGGTTGGCCAGGGAGATCCTGCAGCGAGGCGTGGCGGCGATCTACCTGATCGCCTTCGTCGCCGCGGCGCGCCAGTTCCGTGCGCTCATCGGCGAGCACGGCATGCTGCCGGTGCCGCGCTTCGTCGAACGCGTGCCGTTCCGGGTCGCGCCGAGCCTCTTTCACCTCCGCTACTCCGACCGGCTCTTCGCGGCGATCGCGTGGAGCGGGGCGGTGCTCTCGGCGGCGATCCTGTCCGGGGCAGCCAACCTGGTGCCGCTGTGGGCGGCCATGGTGGCGTGGCTCGTGCTCTGGGTGCTGTACCTGTCGATCGTCAACGTCGGACAGCGGTGGTACGGCTTCGGCTGGGAGTCCCTGCTGCTGGAGGCCGGTTTCCTGGCGATGCTGCTGGGCAACGACGACACCGCGCCGCCGGTGCTGATCCTGTGGCTGGTGCGCTGGCTGGTGTTCCGCGTCGAGTTCGGCGCCGGACTGATCAAGATGCGGGGGGATCCGTGCTGGCGTGACCTGACCTGCCTGCATTACCACCACGAGACCCAGCCGATGCCGGGACCGTTGAGCTGGTTCTTCCATCATCTGCCGAAACCGTTGCATCGGGTGGAGGTGGCGGGCAACCACGTCGCGCAGCTCCTGGTGCCGTTCGCGCTGTTCGCGCCGCAGCCGGTGGCCAGCGCGGCCGCAGGCATCGTGATCGTCACGCAGCTGTGGCTGGTGATGTCCGGTAACTTCGCGTGGCTGAACTGGGTGACGATCGTCCTGGCGTTCGGTGCGATCGATCGATCCGCGTACTCGGCCGTCCTGCCTGTGTCGTCGGCTCCGGCGCTACCCACGCCTCCGCTGTGGTACGCCGCGATCGTCATCGCAGCCACCGCGTTGTCCGCCTTCCTGAGCTACTGGCCGGTGCGCAACATGCTGGGCCGGCGCCAGCACATGAACGCGTCCTTCAACCCGTTCCACCTCGTCAACACCTACGGAGCCTTCGGCAGCATCGGCCGCACACGCTACGAGCTCGTGATCGAGGGGACCGACGAATCCACCCTCACCGACCGCACGGTGTGGAAGGAGTACGGCTTCAAAGGCAAGCCCGGCGATCCGCGACGGCTGCCCCGCCAGTGGGCGCCGTACCACCTGCGGCTGGACTGGCTGATGTGGTTCGCAGCGCTGTCACCGACCTATGCGAAAGACTGGTTCGGACCGTTCATCGCACGGCTGCTGCGCAACGACGCGCCGACGCTTCGGCTGTTGCAGCACAACCCTTTTCCCGACGCGCCGCCGCAGCATGTGCGGGCGGCGCTGTATGAATACCGGTTCACCACGTGGCGGGAACTGCGCCATGAGCGAGCGTGGTGGCATCGCAGCCTCGTCGGGCAGTACCTTCCCGCGATCGCCCTCGGTGAGCTCAGCGCCAGGTGACGGCGCCCCGAGCGTGCGCAAAGTGGCTGATCTGGACGGCGTGTCGGCCGCAGACTCGCACGCTCGCGGGAAAAAGGTGAGGGGGCTGGCAGCTAGCCGGTGATCAGGGAGACGCTGTTCGAGCGGCGCAGCTTGCCCGACGGCGTCTTCGGGATGCTGCCGGGGCCGAGCACCACGACGTTGCGGGGACGGACGTCGACCTCAGCGACCACCTCGTGGGCGACCTGGTGCTCGATGCGGCGGACCTCCGCCGGGTCCTGCCAGGCGTTGGACTCGACGGCCACGGCGAAGGTCTCCCTCGAGTGGCCGGCGTCCAGCCGCACCGCCACCGCGCAGCCGGCGCGGACACCCTCGACGCGGCCCGCGGCGCGTTCGATGTCCGTCGGGTAGATGTTGCGGCCCGCCATGATGATGACGTCTTTGACGCGCCCGCACACGACGACGTGGCCTTCCTCGGTCAGGTAACCGAGGTCGCCGGTGTCGTACCAGCCGTGCTCGTCCTGCGCCGGGATGAAGCCGCCCATGGTCAGGTAGCCGGGGGTCAGGCTCTCGCCGCGCAATTCGATGACGCCGACCCCCCGCGGGGGCATCACGTTGCCGTGGTCGTCGATGACGCGGGCTTCGAGGTCTTTGAGCAGCGGGCCGAGCGTGGCCAGCCGCTTGGTGTTGCCCTTGGTCGCCGGCACGGCGCGCCGCAGCGCGGCCAGCAGGTCGGCGTCCACCTCGTCGACGACCAGACCGGCGCCGCACGGCGAGAACGACACCGCCAGCGTCGTCTCGGCCATGCCGTAGGCCGGCAGGATCGCGTCGGGGCGCAGCCCGAACGGCCTGCCCGCGTCGAGCAGATCCTCGACGTCGGCCGGCTCGACGGGTTCGGCACCCGAGAGGGCGAACCGCAGCGTGGACAGGTCGAACTCGCCGGGCTTGGCCTGCCGGCGCAGCCGCTTGGCCAGCAGCGCATACGCGAAGTTCGGGGCCGCGGTCATCGTGCCCTTGTACTTGTCGATCAGCTTGGCCCACAGCAGGGTGTCGCGCAGGAAGTCCATCGGCGTGACCTTGACCAGCTCGGCGCCGAAGTACATCGGGATGGTCAGGAAGCCCACCATGCCCATGTCGTGGAAGCAGGGCAGCCAGCTCACCATGACGTCGGTGTCGACGTCGTACTCGGCGCCGAGGAACATCGCCTCGGCGTTTGAGTGGATGTTGCGGTGGGTGATCTGGACCGCTTTGGGGGATCCGGTGGACCCGCTCGTCAACTGCATCAGCGCGAGGTCGTCCTCGCCCACCTCGATCGGATCGATCGGCTCGGACGCCAGCAGGTCGCCGACGGTGAGCACCGTGATGCCCTTCTCCTCGAGCACCGGAGCGGCGACCAGGAACGGCTCGGAGACGATGACGGCCTTCGCCTCGATCATCCCGATGACGTTCATCGTGTCTTCGGCCCACATGGCCAGGTCGGTGCGCGGGGTCGGCTGGTGCAGCATGGTCAGGCTCGCGCCGCGCATCCACAGACCCTGGGCGGTGGGAGCGATCTCGACGGGGAAACCGGCCAGGACGCCGACGGCGTCGCCGAGTCCCACACCCGCCTCGGCGAGCCCACCGGCGATGCGCCTGGCCCGCTCGTGGACCTCGCCCCAGGTGTGCCGGACCGGCTCGTGCGGTTCGCCGGTGACCATCCCCCGATCGGTGCTGCGGGCATTGCTGTACATCTTCTCGGTGAATCTGCTCACGACGACCTCCTCGCCGACATCTGCCCCGGTGCACATGCCCGTTTGCCATGTTCCGCCTGTTGAGCGGCCTTTTGAAGGAGGCGCGCACACAAAAGGGGAGCGGTTGTGTCTCGAATCGGTGATGTCGCGTAGGCGCGATCGGAACCCGAGCCGAACCCGGTGCCGCGTCCAACGAACCGCCCGCCGGGGTAGCCGGAGGGGGAACTGACCGCGTCCACTGCTCGACCGCTAGCTCTCACCGCCGATCATCTTAAGCAACTCTTAAGTAGCTGCCAAACTCGGGCGGGGATTGAGGCGTGCATCACATCTGTTGACCCGCCGGGTCAGCCGGCGGTCGAGGGGCTCGGGACGACGCGAGCGCCCTGGACCGGGCCGCTGGCCACCCGCACGGTCCGGCACACGCCCGCGCCGGCCAGCTCCGTGCCGATGTCGACGGCCGCGCCCGCCGAGGCGCACAGGAACGCACATGTCGGACCCGAACCGGACACGATGCCGGCCAGCGCGCCGGCCTCCACGCCGGCGCGCAGGGTCCGGCGCAGCGACGAGTCGAGGCTCAGGGCGGCGGGTTGCAGATCGTTGCCGAGCAGAGGCGCCAGCTGAGCCGGATCGCCCGAGGCGAGCGCGGCCAGGAGCGGCTCGGGGCTCTCCAGCCGTGGCGGCAGCGTGCGGTCGCCGGAGGCACGCAGCCGGTCGATCTCGGCGAACACCCTCCTGGTGGACAGTTCGCCCCGGGAGAATGCCAGCACCCAGTGGAAGGTGTTGCGGGCGAGGACGGTCGCGAGCTCCTCGCCCCGCCCGGTGCCCAGCGCCGTGCCGCCGTGCAGCGCGAACGGCACGTCGCTGCCGAGCTCGGCGGCCAGCGCGTGCAGATCCCTGCGCGGCACCCCGAGTTCCCACAGCGTGTTCATGGCCACCAGCACCGCGGCGGCGTCGGCGCTGCCGCCCGCCATTCCCCCGGCCACCGGGATCGTCTTGTCGATCGAGATCGCGACGTCGGGAGCCCGGCCCACGTGCTCGGCCATCAGCTCGGCGGCCCGCCACGCGAGGTTGCGTTCGTCGGTGGGCACCGAGTCGGCCCCCTCCCCCGACACCTCCACCGTCAGCATGTCGGACGTACGGACGGTCACCTCGTCGAGCAGGGACACGGCGTGGAAGACGGTGGTCAGTTCGTGATAGCCGTCGTCGCGCCGATCCCCCACGTCCAGATAGAGGTTGACTTTGCCGGGCACCCGGACGGTGACCGACCCGGTGGGAACCCACTCGGTTGCCGTATTGCCGTCACGCGGAGACACGGCACGACAGTAGCGCCGCGCCGAGGACAGGGTGAACCCCCGTCGTGTCGCGGGTTTGCGCGCCGAACGTACCGCCGGGCCGCAGCGCAGCGCTCCGGGGTGTCGTCGAGGGAGTCGCCGACGGTCGGGACTCATCGTCGGCGGGGCGGCCCTGCGGCGGCGCTTCACCGGTTCGGTATCGAATCAGCCTGCCGCACTTGGTCATACACCGACGCTCGGCTTCACTCGCCACAGGGAGAAGGGCCGCGAGGCGTCGAAGGGTCAACGCCCCTGTCGCAGAGACGATTTCCGACCGCAACGCCGGCGTACCGGTCGAATTAGCTGTGCCGCAACGCAGCCCGGGTGACGGAGTCGCTTACCGCGACGGGACCTCGTCGTGGGTGTCGGTGACCGGCTCGGCCGTCTCGGCCGGAGTTGCCTTGGGAACCACGTGCCAGTCTTCGGAGCGCTGCAGCAACCGCACGAAATCGGCGACGCCCAGCGTCTCACCGCGCCGAGACGGGTCGATGCTGGCGGCGAGCAGTCGGCTGGCCGACTCGTTGCCCGACCCGGCCCACTCGGCGAACGCGTTGCGTGCCGTCTTGCGCCGCTGCGCGAACGCCACGTCGATGAGCTCGAAAACCTGCTGGCGGAACTCGGTGTCGGTGGGCCACGGCGAGGTCTCGTACCGGTCGATCCGGACCAGACCCGAGTAGACCCGCGGAATCGGCCAGAACACCGTCGGCGACACCATGCCGTAGCGGCGGACGTTGCCGAAGAACCGGACCTTGACGCTGGGGACGCCGTAGTCCTTGCCGCCGGGCTCGGCGGCGAGCCGCTCGGCGACCTCGGCCTGCACCATCACCATGACGGTGCGGATCGACGGGAACTCGGCGAGCAGGTGCAGCAACGCGGGCACGGCCACGTTGTACGGCAGGTTGGCAACCAGCGCCGTCGGCTCCTCGGTCAGCTCGGACCGCTGGAACGTCAGGATGTCGCGGTTGAGCACGGTGAGCCGGTTGATCTCGCTGTGCGAGTGATCCGCGATCGTCGTCGGGAGCTGGCGGGCCAGCACCGGATCGATCTCCACCGCCGTCACCCGGGCGCCGCGGTCCAGCAGCGCCAGCGTCAGCGACCCGAGACCGGGCCCGACCTCGAGGACGTGGTCGGACCGGTTCACACCCGACGCCGAGACGATGCGCCGCACGGTGTTTGCGTCGTGAACGAAGTTCTGCCCGAACGATTTGCGCGGCCGGAAGTCGATGGACTTTGCCAGATGCCGAATTTCAGTTCGCCCGAGCAGCCGTATCGTCACGACGCACCGATCCTCCCGCTACACACCGGCCACGCGCCCCAGCCTTGGCGCGCCCTGGTCACTTCAGCAATTGCGATCTGCTCTTCTCTGGTTGCCAGATCCGCCCGCTGAGCATACCTCAGACCACCGTTGCGCTCCCAGGTGTTTTGATCAAATTGGACGCCACCGAAAAATCCGTTGCCGGTATTGATGGCCCAATTACCTCCGGCTTCGCAGCGCGCCAGTGCGTCCCAGGTCGAACCATTGGAAATCGGGGGAACTTCGGTGCCCGGCTTGGCACCGACACGCAGCACACCGGGACGGGCCGGAGTGATTACGACATTGGCTACTGGCAGTCTGCCCGTCTCCGCGCCGTTGACGGTGGCGACCGAGAAAGTGACGTCCTGCGTGCCCGGCATTCCGGGATCCTCGACGATCTGGCGGCTCATGTTCAGCGTCGGATCCTCGATGCGCTGGTTGTTCGGCACAAGCGGCAGCCGCTGCGTGACCTTCTGGATCCGCACCCGGGTGACGTTGACCTGCATGCCGTCGAACACCGGCGCCGACGGTGCTGGGACAACCGTGTCACTTTGCTGCAGAGGTGCTCCCGCCGCGTCGAGTAGCGCCGCCACGTTCGGGGCCGCCAGGTGCACCGTCCGGACCGCTCCGCCGTCGTCGAGCCGGACGGTCTTGGGGCTGACCACCGGAAGCGCCATGCCGCCGAGGGGGACGCGGCTGCCGCGGGAGGCCGCGACAGGTGCCTTGTCCGTCATCCGCAGCTGAGCCAGTGCCTCCTGCACGGTCGACGCCGTGGTCCACACCTGCTGGCTGCCGCCGCCGTCGGTGGAGATCTCCAGCGGCCGGCTCCGGCGCAGCACGATGGTGTCGGACTGATGCACCGGGGTGTCCGGGGCCGGGTAGACGTCGTCGCGGTCGGTGACGTCGAAGCCGTTCTCCTTGATGACGTCGATCACGCGCGACTTCATCGTCGGCACCGTCATCGAGGCTCCGTCGACCGTCAGGGTCACGGTCTTGTGCACGGCGACGGCGGTCGCGCCCGCGAACACCAGCACCAGCAACATCGCAGCGACGAGCGCCCGCAAGATCGGCGAGCGCGTCTGATGAAGTTTGGTCAACGCGTTTGCAGCATTCAAAAGTCTGTTTATCTCCGATTAGCGCACCAGGGTGGGAGCGGGTGACCATGGTGTGTTGATCACAAGACGGTAACGAAAAGGTCTAGGACCAGCAACCCGCCAGACCGTACATCCGCACCGCCGTCGCGGAGCTCTCTTCGGCGATCGCCTCCGCGGGCCGGCCGACGACGTCGGCCAACGCTCGAACAGTGTAGGGCAGACAGTAGGGCTCGTTCGGCGCCCCGCGGTACGGGTGCGGGGTCAGAAACGGGGCGTCGGTCTCGACCAGCAGCTGCTCAGCGGGGATCAGCCGGGCGGCTTCGCGCAGCGCACGGGCGTTTTTGAAGCTCACCGTCCCGGACAGACTGAGCACCCAGCCGGCGTCGACGCAAGTCCGTGCCATCGAGGCGTCCGAGGAAAAACAGTGGAAGATCACATTCTCCGGCGCTCCCTCGGCGCGCAGGACGTCGAGCACGTCGGCGTCGGCGTCGCGATTGTGGATCATCAGCGGCTTGCCGGTCCGCTTCGCCAGGTCGATGTGCCACGCGAACGCCTCCCGCTGGCGAGCCGGGTCGGCACAGCCCTCCAAGCGGCCGGGCCAGTACAGGTCCAACCCGGTCTCCCCGATCGCGACCACCCGCGGATGCTCGGCGAGCCGCTCGATCTCCGCACGCGCCTCACCGGTCAGCGCGTCCGCGCGGGTGGGGTGCAGCGCCACCGCGGCATAGACCCGGTCGTCCCAGCCGGCCGCGTCGACGGCCCAGCGTGCGGAGTCGAGGTCGTCGGCGATGGTGACCACCGCGCGCACCCCCACCCCCTCGGCGCGGTCGAGGATCACGCGGACGTCGTCGGCGTCGTCGGCCCCGCACGCGTCGAGATGGGTGTGAGCATCGATCAGCGGGGAGAGCGGCTCCGGAAGGGGCGGCGGCTCGCGCCGCTGTGCAGAAGAGCTCACGGCCCACACTTTAGGGTGAGGTCAAATGAGCGAGCCCTACTACATCACGACGGCCATCGCCTATCCCAACGGCGACCCGCACGTCGGACACGCATACGAATACATCGCCACCGATGCGATCGCGCGGTTCAAGCGGCTGGACGGCTTCGACGTCCGCTTCCTGACCGGCACCGACGTGCACGGCCTCAAGATGGCCGAGACGGCGGCCAAGGAGGGCATCCCGACCGCCGAGCTGGCGCGGCGCAACTCCGATGTGTTCCAGCGACTGCAGGAGAAGCTCAACATCTCCTTCGACCGCTTCATCCGCACCAGCGACGCCGACCACTACGAGGCGTCCAAGGCGATCTGGACCCGCATGGTCGACGCCGGCGACGTCTACCTCGACGCGTACTCGGGCTGGTACTCGGTCCGCGACGAGCGGTTCTTCGCCGAGAACGAGACCACGGTCGCCGAGGACGGCGTCCGGGTGTCGATCGAGACCGGCACCCCGGTGACGTGGACCGAGGAGCAGACGTATTTCTTCCGGCTCTCGGCGTACGCCGACCGGCTGCTCGCCCACTACGCCGAACACCCGGAGTTCATCGAACCCGAGGTGCGGCGCAACGAGGTCGTCAGCTTCGTCTCCGGCGGCCTGCGCGACCTGTCGATCTCGCGGACGACGTTCGACTGGGGCGTGCCGGTGCCCGGCCATCCCGACCACGTCATGTACGTGTGGGTCGATGCGCTGACCAACTACCTGACCGGCGTCGGCTATCCCGACACCGAGTCCGAGGTGTTCCGCCGGTACTGGCCCGCCGACCTGCACATGATCGGCAAGGACATCATCCGGTTCCACACGGTGTACTGGCCGGCGTTTCTGATGTCGGCCGGCATCGAGTTGCCGAAGAAGGTCTTCGCGCACGGCTTCCTGTTCAACCGCGGCGAGAAGATGAGCAAGTCGGTCGGCAACGTCGTCGACCCCAACGACCTCGTCGACACGTTCGGGCTGGACCAGGTGCGCTACTTCCTGCTGCGCGAGGTGCCGTTCGGCCAGGACGGGAGTTACAGCGAAGACGGCATCATCGCCCGGGTCAACGCCGACCTCGCCAACGAGTTCGGCAACCTGGCGCAGCGGTCCCTGTCGATGGTCGCCAAGAATCTCGACGGCGTGGTGCCCGCACC
The DNA here is from genome assembly GCF_000266905.1 of Mycolicibacterium chubuense NBB4. The sequence goes on from NC_018027.1 coordinate 4,408,753, forward strand.
GGGTGATCTCACCGTCGAGGACACCGAGTTGCTCGCCGCCGCCGACGCACTGCTGGACCGGGTGCGCGGCCACTACGCGGCGACGGCCATGCACCTGGCGTTGGAGGCGATCTGGTCGGTGCTGGGTGCGGCCAACCGCTACTTCTCGGCGCAGGAACCGTGGGTGCTGCGCAAGACCGATCCGGAGCGGTTCGGCACGGTGCTCTACACGACGCTGGAGGTGGTGCGCATCGCCGCGCTGCTCTGCCAGCCGGTCATGCCGGAGTCGTCGGCCAAGCTGCTCGACCTGCTCGGCCAGCCCGGCGACCGGCGCGATCTCACGGCCGTGGCCGCGCGCCTGACGCCCGGGATCACGCTGCCCGCGCCGTCGGGCGTCTTCCCGCGGTACCAGGCGGACTGACAAGGTCTCGAGTGTGACATGCATCACCACGTGTCACACTGCGGCGGTCACCGGTGTCTTGAGGTCAGCGCGACTCAACGCGGAGTCGACGACCTCGAAGGAGATGAAGATGACCCCGAACCACTCCACGGTCCTGGTGATCGGCGGCGGATACGCCGGCGTGATGGCGGCCAACCGGCTCAAGACGCGGAACGACCTGACGGTGAAGCTGATCAACCCCCGGCCGGAGTTCGTGGAGCGAATCCGCCTGCACCAGTTGGCCGTTGCCGACGAGTCCACCAGCCGGGTGGCCCTCGCCGACTACGGCACCGTACTGAACGCCGGCGTGCAACTGGTCGTCGACAGCGTCGAGCGCATCGACGCCGCCGCCCACCGGGTCACGCTCGCCTCGGGCGCCACCCTGGACTACGACTACCTCGTCTATGCCGTCGGCAGTACGGGCGCGGTGCCGGACGCGGTGCCCGGGGCGGCTGAATTCGCTTATCCGCTCAGCGAATTCGAGCAGGCGACGCGGCTGCGCGAGCGACTGGCGGACCTGGCGGCGCCGGCCCCGATCGTCGTGGTCGGCGCCGGGCTGACCGGGATCGAGGCCGCATCGGAGTTCGCCGGCGCCGGCCGTCACGTGACGCTGGTGAGCAGGGTGATCGGTCCATCGCTGAGCCGGGCCGGCCGTCGGTCGGTGCTCAGGCAACTGGCCAAAGTCGGGGTGACCCTGGTCGACGGCGATGCCGCGACGGTGACCGCGGTCGGCCCCGACCACGTCGTGCTGGCCGACGGTCGCCGCCTGCTGAGCGCCGTGACGGTGTGGACGGCGGGCTTCGGCGTGCCCGGACTCGCCGCCGCGAGCGGTCTGACGACCGACGACATGGGCCGGCTCGTGACCGACGAGACCTTCACGAGCGTCGACGACGACCGCATCGCGGCGGCAGGCGATTCCGCCTCGCCGTCGCGGGTGCCGTACCGGATGAGCTGCCAGGCGAGCCTGCCGATGGGTGCGCTCGCGGCCGACACGGTGCTGGCCCGCATGGCCGGCGAGACGGCCGCGGCGGTGTCGGTGCCGATGTCCGCGCAGTGCATCAGCATCGGCCGGCGCGGTGGGACGCTGCAGTTCCAGCGCAGGGACGACAGCCCGACGGGCATCCACATCGGCGGCCGCGCCGGTGCGCTGATCAAGGAGCAGGTCTGCCGCTTCACGCTCAAATGGCTGAGCGGCGAAGCGGCCGAGCCGGGGTCCTACAAGTCCCTGAAGGGTCCTGACCGCTCAGCGCTGGCGGCGACGCCCTCGGCGGTGCCGGTCCGATGATCGGGTCGCCGGGTGACGTGGGGGTACCTTCCGCTCGCGGGGGACACGCCGAGCGGTTCACCCACCTGCGGCCGCTGCTGTTCACGATCGCCTACGAGATCCTGGGCAGCACAACCGAATCCGATGACGTGCTGCAGGACAGCTATCTGCGCTGGGCCGAGGTGGACCTCACCACGGTGGCCGACACGAAGGCCTACCTCGCCCAGCTCGTCACCCGGCAGTCGCTCAACGCGCTTCGCGCGCAGTCGCGGCGGCGCGAGGAGTACGTGGGTCCCTGGCTGCCGGAACCGCTGCTCACCGAGCCTGATCCCGCCGCCGACGTGGTGCTGGCCGAGTCGGTGTCGATGGCCATGCTGGTGGTGCTCGAGACGCTGAGTCCGGACGAGCGCGCGGTGTTCGTGCTGCGCGAGGTGTTCGGGTTCGGGCACGACGAGATCGCCGCGACGATCGGCAAGTCACCGGCTGCGGTGCGTCAGATGGCGCACCGCGCAAGGGAACACGTGCAGTCGCGGCGCAAGCGGTTCGAGCCCGTCGACCCCGCGGTGTCCACGGAGATCACGTTGAGGTTCTTCACCGCGGCCGCAACCGGCGACCTCGACGGTCTGATGGAGATGCTGGCGCCCGACGTGGTGTGGACCGCCGACAGCGACGGTCGGGTCAGCGCGGCGCGCAGGCCCGTCGCGGGTGCCGAGAAGGTCGCGCGACTGGTCCTCGGCCTGGTGCGGCTCGGGGGCGAGGGGGGCAGGGTCGAGCCGGCGATCTACAACAGCGCGCCCGCGCTCGTGCTCTACCTCGGGGACAACCTCGAGGGAGTGATCACCGTCGAGGTACTCGACGGCAAGATCACCAACTTCTACGCGATGCGGAATCCGGAGAAGCTGGCGACCGTCACCGTGCCCCGGCGGATCGGCCGGTAGCCCGTCATCTGACAGGCTGACCGGGTGCGTATCGACCGACTCGGCCGCCTGGGCGACGCCCCGGCGGTGTTGCGCGCGCTCGCCGCGGCGACATCGCGGCTCGGCCTGGCGCCGCCCTCGGCGCTGATCGGTGAGTGGTTCGGCTCGCGCGCCGTCATCGCACCGTCGGTGCCGATCCGTCCCGTCGACCCGCGGCAGGCGTTCGACGCCCCGGTCGGCGACCGCTCAGGCGCCGTCGGCGGCGGCTGGTTCGGCTACCTCTCCTACCCCGACAGGGCCGCCGATGGACGGGGCCCGCGGATCCCCGAAGCTGCCGGCGGCTGGTCGGACACTGTGCTGCGGTGCGATCGCGACGACACCTGGTGGCACGAAAGTCTCTGCGGCGCTCCGGTTTCCGACTGGGTCATCGAGGCGCTGCAGAGGTCGCCGGATCCGTGGGAAGCATCCGTGCGCTGGGGGCAGGCCGACCGGGCCGCGCACCGGCGCGGTGTGCGCGCATGCCTGGATGCGATCGCCGCCGGCGAGGTGTATCAGGCCTGCGTGTGCACGCAGTTCACCGGGACGCTGCACGGACACCCTTGCGACTACTTCGCCGGGGCCGTGGCGCGCACCGCGCCCGCCCGGGCCGCCTACGTCGCGGGCGACTGGGGTGCGGTGGCGTCGCTGTCGCCCGAACTGTTCCTCCGGCGCTGCGGCGAATCCGTGACGTCGAGCCCCATCAAGGGCACGCTGCCGGCCCACGCGGATCCGGCCGGCCTGCGGACGTCGGTCAAAGACGTCGCCGAGAACATCATGATCGTCGACCTGGTCCGTAACGACCTCGGACGGGTCGCGCGCACGGGGTCGGTGACGGTGCCGGAGCTGCTGGCGATCCGTCCGGCGCCCGGCGTCTGGCATCTGGTGTCGACGGTGGCAGCGGCGGTGCCGGTCGAGGTGCCGATGGCGACGGTGCTCGATGCGACGTTCCCGCCGGCTTCCGTGACCGGCACACCGAAAGGCAGGGCCCGCGCCCTGCTGACGGAGTGGGAGCCGGTTCGCCGTGGGATCTACTGCGGCACAGTGGGTTTGGCCTCGCCGGTAGCGGGTGTGGAGCTGAATGTCGCGATCCGCACGGTGGAGTTCTGCAGCGACGGGACCGCGGTGCTGGGGGTCGGAGGCGGCATCACCGCGGACTCCGACCCGGAGCGCGAGTGGGAGGAGTGCCTGCACAAGGCCGCGCCCATCATCGGGTACCGGCCTCAGTCGCGGGCGCGCAGCACCGCGTCGTAGAGCTCCCGGCGCGACGGCGCACCGGGATTGGCGGCGACCACCCGCGCGCACGCGTCCTTGACCCGCATGCCTGACTCGACCAGGCGGTTCACCTCGACCACGAGCAGGTCGGGATCGGCGGTGGGCGTCGCACCCGCGAGCACCACGGTGATCTCGCCCAGCACGCCGTCGGCCGCCCATTCCGCGAGCTCGCCGAGAGTGCCCCGCACGATCTCCTCGTGGGTCTTGGTCAGCTCGCGGCAGACCACCGCACGGCGCTCGGACCCCAGCACGTCGACCGCGTCACGCAGACAGTCCGCCAGGCGACGCGGCGACTCGAAGAACACACAGGTGCGCAGTTCGCCGGCGAGGCTCTGCAGCCACGCCGCGCGCGCCGCGTGCTTGCGCGGCGCGAACCCCTCGAAGCAGAAGCGCTCCGACGGCAGGCCCGCGACCGCCAGCGCCGTGGTCACCGCCGACGGTCCGGGCAGGCACTGCACGGTCAACCCGCCCTCGACGCACGCGGTCACCAATCGGTAGCCGGGGTCGCTGATGAGCGGCATGCCGGCGTCGCTGACCAACAGCACCGTCGCGCCGCCGCGGATGTCGTCGAGCAGGGCGGGAACGCGCGAGGCCTCGTTCTGGTCGTAGAGGCTCACGATCTTTCCGGTCGGGCGTATCTCCAGAGCGTTGGCGAGCGTGCGGACCCTGCGGGTGTCCTCTGCGGCGATCACCTCGGCCTCGGCCAGCGCGCGTTTGAGCCGAGTCGACGCGTCCGACGGCTGGCCCAAGGGCGTGGCGCCGATGAGCAGTCGTCCGGCGGTCATGCGTGACAGCCTACGATCGCTTGCGTGAGCGCCCCGCCCGACGAACTCGTTGTCGAGCATCGAGCGGTTCCCGTGATCAGCCCGGCGCCGCTGGTGCCCGTCGCCGACTTCGGCCCCCTCGACCGGTTGCAGGGCTGGGCGATGACGGCCGTCATCACCGCGCTCGCCGCGGTGACACGCTTCCTCAACCTCGGCTCCCCCACCGACGCGGGCACGCCGATCTTCGACGAGAAGCACTACGCGCCGCAGGCGTGGCAGATGCTGCACAACAACGGCGTGGAGGACAACCCGGGCTACGGGCTGGTCGTGCACCCGCCGGTCGGCAAGCAGATGATCGCGCTGGGGGAGGCCCTGTTCGGCTACAACGGGCTGGGATGGCGCTTCTCCGGCGCCGTCTGCGGGGTGGTCATGGTGCTGCTCGTGGTGCGCATCACCCGCCGGATCAGCCGATCCACGCTCGTCGGCGGGATGGCCGGACTGTTGTTGATCGCCGACGGCGTCAGCTTCGTCATCGCGCGCACCGCACTGCTCGACATCTTCCTCGTGTTCTTCGTGGTGGCGGCGTTCGGCTGTCTGATCGTCGACCGCGACCAGATGCGCGAACGCATGCATGTCGCCTTCCTCGAGGGCCGGACCAACGAGACGCCGTGGGGCCCCCGCCTGGGCGTGCGGTGGTGGCGGTTCGGCGCGGGGGTGCTGCTGGGACTGGCGTGTGCGACGAAGTGGTCGGGGCTCTACTTCGTGGTGTTCTTCAGCGTGATGACGCTGGCCTTCGACGTCGCGGCCCGCCGGCAGTACCGGGTGGCCCGGCCGTGGCTGGGGACCCTGCGCCGCGACCTCGGCCCGTCGCTGTACGTCTTCTGGATGATCCCGTTCGGGGTGTATCTGGCGTCGTACGCGATGTGGTTCGCCTCCGAGACCGCGGTGGACCGGTACGAGGTCGGCCGGTCCATCGGGCCCGACAGTGTGCTGCCCCTGCCGGACGCGGTGCGCTCGCTGTGGCACTACACCTACGGGGTCTACAGATTCCATGCCGGCCTGACCAATGCCGAGGGCAACTTCCATCCGTGGGAGTCCAAGCCATGGACATGGCCGATGTCGTTGCGGCCGGTGCTGTACGCGATCGACAACCAGAACGTGCCCGGTTGCGGGGCGCAGTCGTGCGTGAAGGCCGTCATGCTCGTCGGCACACCGGCGATGTGGTTCGTCGCGGTGCCGGTGCTGGCCTGGGCGCTGTGGCGAGCGTTCGTCAAACGCGACTGGCGCTATGCCGTGCTACTGGTGGGTTACAGCGCCGGCTTCCTGCCGTGGTTCGCCGACATCGACCGGCAGATGTACTTCTTCTACGCGGCGACCATGGCCCCGTTCCTGGTGATGATGATCGCGATGATCCTCGGCGACATCCTCTACAAGCCCGGTCAGAACGCCGAAGGCCGAACGCTCGGACTCCTGGTGGCGTGCTGCTACATCGCGCTGGTGATCACGAACTTCGCGTGGATGTATCCGATCCTCACCGGTCTGCCGATCTCACAGCAGACCTGGAACATGCAGATCTGGCTGCCCTCCTGGCGCTGATCGGTGCCGAACTGAGATTCCCGGTCGCGCTGTCGGGCTTATCCACAGCCGTATAGCTAGGTTCGGCGACCCCTTCCCGTGAGGGGCCAAGATCGCCTCATGGCGTCGGTGATCCTGGGCAGCCAGGCGATCAAGCGGAACGAGCTGACTCGCGGTCAGTTGCGATGGCGGTACGAATCGATCTATCCGGACGTCTACGTTCCCCGCGGCGCACCGCGAACGTTGTACACCAGGACGGTCGGCGCCTGGGTGTGGTCACGCGAACGCGGTGTCATCACCGGTCGGGCCGCCGCAGCCATTCACGGTGCGGAGTGGATCGCCGACGACACACCGATCGAGTTGCTGTGGAAGAGCTACGACACCCCGCCCGGGATCATCGCGCGCGACGACCACTTCGGGTACGACGACGTCGTCGAGATCGATGACATGGCCGTGGCGACGATCCAGCGCAGCGCCTACGACCTCGGCCGCCACCTGCCGCACCGCACGGCGCTGATCCACCTCGACGCGCTGGCCCGCGCTACCGGATTGACAGCCGAGCACGTCACGCCGTTGATCGAGCGATACCGGGGCGCCCGGGGCGTTCGACGGCTTCGAAAGGCGCTCGACCTGATGGACGGCGGTGCTCAATCGCCGAAGGAGACGCTCCTTCGGTTGCTCGTGATCGACAACGGTTTTCCCCGCCCGCAGACACAGATACCCGTCGCCGACGAGCGTGGCCGGCCGTTCGCCTACCTCGACATGGGGTGGGAAGACGTGAAGATCGCGCTGGAATACGACGGCGACCAGCACCGCACCGACCGGACGCGCTACGTCTGGGACGAGCGGCGGCTGCGGCGGCTGCGCGAACTGGACTGGTTGCACATCAGGGTGATTGCCGAGGACCGGCCGTTCGACATCATCGAGAGGGTGCGACGCGCCTGGGCTCAACGCGAGCCCGGTCCCATGGCTGTGTGAACTGTTCAATTCGCGACCGGGAATCTCAGTTCGGCGAAAAATCCTTAGAGTGGGTCGCGGCCGGCCGGGCACGACATGCAGCGCGGTCCGCCACGGCCGGTGCCGAGCTCCGACGCAGCGATCGGCAGCACCTCGATGCCCGAGTCCGTCAGCCGCGCATTGGTCTCGGTGTTGCGCTCATAAGCCACCACGACACCGGGCGCCACCGCCAGCGTGTTGTTGCCGTCGTCCCACTGCTCACGCTCGGCGGTCACCGGATCCAGCCCGGTGTCGATGACCCGCAACTTGCCGATTCCCATCGCGTCGGCCGCGGCGGCCACGAAGGGAGCGGCGCGATCGATCTTCACCCCGCCGGACTCGCGGCGAATCGTGAACGCGGTCAAGGAGTCCTGGATGTTCGGGTACATCACCAGCGCGTCGGTGTCGACCATCGTGCACACGGTGTCGAGGTGCATCTGGGCCCGCTCCTGGGCGATCGGCACCGCGAGCACCGTGTGTGCGAGGTCGTCGTCGAACAGACTGCGTGCCAACGCTTCCGCACCGGCCGGCGTGGTGCGCTCCCCCACGCCGACGGCCACCACGCCAGGGGCCAACAGCAGGACGTCACCGCCCTCGACGGGCGCCGACCGCGACTCGTAGGCCCGGCGCACCCCGAGGAATCGCGGGTGGTGCGCATAGATCAGATCGGTCAGCGACGTCTCCCGAACCCTCGCGCGCATCGCCAGTGAGGTGATGGCCACCCGCGGACCGATCCAGAACGACGAGTCCCGGGTGAACAGCAGATTGGGCAGCGGATCGATGACGAAATCGCCGCCGTGGTGCATGCGCCGCACCAGCGACAGCTCGTTCTCCCCGAACGGCAGCTCGTCGAACGTCATGCCCGCCATCAGGACGCGGGCCAACGGAGCCGCATCCAGCGTCCGCAGATACGCCGAGAGTTCCTGCGCCAGCGGCACACCGAGACGCCGGGAGTCCACTGCGGCGGAGATGCCGTGCATGCGTGCCGCGCCGCTGTGGGCGAGCGCCTCGGTCAGCAGGTCACCGAGCAACAGGACCTCGACCCCGCGCGACCGCAGCAGCGCCGCGAACGCATCGTGTTCCTGCTGCGCCCTCGCTACCCACGGCAGACCGTCGAACAGCAGCGTGTCGTTGTTGCGCGGCGTCAACCGCTGCAATTCGGGGCCGGGCCGGTGCAGGATGACAGTCCGCAGCGTGCCGACCTCGGAATTGCACCCCAAGACAGCGTCCGTCACACAGAGAACCGTAACCCGGAATCCACCTCAACTATGGTTCAGGTCATGGACCGGCCTCCCGAGCTGACCCCCGGCGAGTTGTCCGCGCGCAGCGGTGTCGCGGTGTCCGCCCTGCACTTCTACGAACGCGAGGGCCTGATCACCAGCCGGCGCACCAGCGGCAACCAACGCCGCTACCCGCGCGAGACGCTGCGCCGCGTCGCGTTCATCCGCATGTCGCAGCGGCTGGGCATCCCACTGGCCCGCATCCGGGAGGCGCTGGCCACGCTGCCGTCGGACCGTGTGCCGACGAGCAAGGACTGGGCCCGGCTCTCGGCAGGCTGGCGCGCCGATCTCGACCAGCGCATCGGACACCTCGAGCGGTTACGCGACAACCTCGCCGGCTGCATCGGATGCGGTTGTCTGAGCCTGAAGGTCTGCGCGCTGGCCAATCCCGGCGACGTGCTCGCCGCCGAAGGGCCCGGCGCGGCACGTCTCTAGACGTCGAACGTCTGTGCGATAGACTCGCCCGCATGGAGCAGGCTCTTCAAAGCTCTCTGTTCGACCACGCCGACCGTCGCGAACTGGGCGACGGCGCGTGGCTCGAAATCCGGTCGGGATGGCTCTGTCAGGACGACGCCGCCGACGACTCGCTGTTCGCCGAACTGCGCGACGCGATCCCGTGGCGGGCCGAGCGTCGCCAGATGTACGACCGGGTGCTCGACGTCCCGCGCCTGGTCAGCTTCCACAACCTGGTCACCGAGCCGGCGCCGCATCCGCGGCTCAAACACCTCCGCAGGCGGCTCAACGACACCTACGCGGGCGAACTCGGCGAGCCGTTCACCACCGCCGGACTGTGCCTGTACCGCGACGGGAACGACAGCGTCGCCTGGCACGGCGACAACGTCGGCCGCAGCCGCACCGACGACACCATGGTGGCGATCGTCGGCCTCGGGGCGACAAGGGTTTTCGCACTGCGCCCCCGCGGCGGCGGACCTTCGCTGCGGTTACGCCACAACCACGGCGATCTGCTGGTCATGGGGGGTTCGTGCCAGCGCACGTGGGAGCACGCGATCCCGAAGACCACCCGCCCGACCGGCCCGCGGATCAGCATCCAGTTCCGGCCGCACGACGTGCGCTGAGCCGCCTAGCCTTTCACCAGGTCGACGGCCCGGCTGACGAGGTCGCGGGCGCGCTGTGTGTCGACGTGCGCGACGGGCTTGTCGGGGACCACCAACGGGTTCGCGGTCACGATCACGATGAAGTCGCCGAAGTTCGCGACGTAGTTGTAGAGCTCGCCGGTGCGCGCGGCGCCGGCCGTGGTGGTCTGCAGGACGCGGTGGGTGCCGACGGTGTGCACGTCGCTCATCTGGGGCGCGTCGACGACCTCGACCAGCCCGCGGACGCCGGGGCCGGTGAACGACACCTTCTTGCACTGGTCGGTCGGCGTGTTGACCGGGACCGGCTCGGAGGTCTCGACGGCGATCACGATGTAGCGGACGCCGTCGCCTTCGGCAGTGGTCGCCGCCATGTTGCCCTTCACCCCTTTGGGCAGGGTCTCCTGACTCGCCGACGTGCCGCAGTCGGCGGGATCGAAGGTCAGGCCGGCGGGCAACGTCTGGGGTCCGAGCAGTCGCGGATCGATGGCGGCCGGACCGACGGTGCTCACCCGGAACGGCGGACCGAAGTCGGATTTGAGCTCGGCGACCTTGGCGATGTCCGCCCTCGAGTAGTCCGCCGGTTGCCCGGAACTGCACGCCGCCACCACCGCCACGACGGCCGTGCACGCCACGACCAGCGTCAGCTTCGGGTTCGACATCGCCGCTAATGTACCCGCGCCGCCCGCCTCAGCCGCGCAGCGCGGACACCGTTTCGGTGAGCAGGTCGGCTGCGAAACCCGCGCGCAGGGCGGGCTGCGGAGATCCGGGGTCGGTCACCAGCGTGACGAAACAGAGGTACTCACCCAGGTAGGCGATGAACGTGTCTGCGTGCGAGTGCGTTTGGGTGCCGCCTTCGACCACGGTGCTGGTGGTCGCAGTCATCCCGACGGTGTCCGCCGACACGATCTCGGGACCCGGCCGGTCGGCCACCGCTGCGGTGGTGTGCCCGGCGGTCACCGTCCAACGTCCGCACCCGCCCAGCAACGTGGCATCAGGGGGCGGCGATGCGGTCTCGGCGACCACGGCGTACACGATCCCTCCGGGACCGGAGGCCGACCAGCCCCGCGCCGTCGCCGCGGCCACGCCGGGCGCCGCGAGCGCGGCGCACTGCGGAGGGTTCGATGCCGCCGCATCTCGCAAGCCCCACAACGACATCGGTGTCGGCGTGCCTGTGTAGCCGGCAACTTCGTATCCCTGGGGCAGCCCGCTCCGCGCCCGGTCGATCCTCGCCGGGTTGATCGTCAGCGACACCGGTGCGGACGTCGCGGTCGTCGGCGCCGGTGCGGGAGGCGTGCCGCACGCGGCGCAGACCACCGCCACCGCGCCGACGGCCAACAGCCTCACCGGGTGTTGATACCACGCCGCGGCGCTCGGGCGGCTTCGCCGGAGACGTCGTGTCGCGGCCGGATATGCTCGCGCTGCGCTTCGGGCTTCGACGAACAGGAGACGACATGACCATCCTCATGCGAGCCGGCGTCATCCCCATCGCCGTCGTCGCACTCGGACTCGGCGTGTCCGCCTGCGGATCGGACGGCAAACCGGCAGATGCGGGCACGGCGACGACATCCGCAGCGAGCATTGCGAGTGCCGCGCCCACCGGCCAGGGACCGGCGGCCAGCAGTCAGGCGCCGGCGCCCGCCAAGACGCTTCAGGACTACATCAAAGAGAACAACATCGTCGAGACGCCGGTGAAGAAGGGCGACCCGGGTTCGCCGACCATCGACCTGCCTGCGCCCAACGGCTGGGAGGACATGGGTTCCGCCACCCCGGATGGGGCGTACTCGGCCATCTCGTTCACCGCCGACCCCGCGATGGCGCAGAACCCGCCGACGATCATCACGAAGGTCGTCAAGCTGACCGGCAATGTCGACCCCAAGAAGGTTCTCGAAGCCGCCCCGGGCGAGGTGCGCAACCTTCCCGGCTTCCAGGGGCCGCAGACCGGGCAAGCCAACACCCTCAGCGGTTTCGACGCCACGGTGATCGGCGGCATCTACCCCAAGGACGGTGCGACCCGCATGGTCGCCCAGAAGACCGTGGTGATTCCCGGCCAGGACGGTCTGTACGTCCTGCAGATGAACGCCGACGGCACCGAGGACCAGGCCTCGCCGCTGATGGACGCCACAGCCACCATCGACAAGCAAGCCAAGATCACGCCCTGACGACCGTCAGGCCCGCGACACCGCGGACGCCTCGGCTATCTGCTCGGGGCTGGGCCGCACGCCGGTGTAGCGCTCGAACTGCTCGGCGGCTTGCAGGGCGATCACCTGCGCGCCGGTGATGACGCCGACGCCGGCCGCGCGGGCGGCGGCGATCAGGGGTGTCTCGGACGGCAGCGCCACCACGTCGAACACGGTGCGGGCCCGCCGGATCGCGGTGTCGTCGAAGGCGACGTCGTGCGCGTCGGGCCCGCCGGCCATGCCGATCGGGGTGACGTTGACGAGGATGTCGGCGCCGCGGCTGCACGGCCCGCCGGGATCGGCGACGTACTCGTAGCCGAGGCGCTGCGCCAGGGCGGTGCCGGCTTCGTGATTGCGCGCGACGACGGCCCCCGTGGCGAAGCCGCGGCCTGCGAACGCGGCCGCGACGGCGTTGGCCATGCCGCCACTGCCGCGGATCACCACCGACTGCGCGGGGTCGAGCCCGTTGTCGTCGACGAGCCGTTGCACGGCAAGGTAATCCGTATTGGATGCCGTGAGGTGCCCACCGGCGACGGAGAGGTCGTTGACGATCGTGTTGACTGATCGGATGGCCTGCGCTGACGGCTCGACCTCGTCGACGAGAGCCAGGACATCCTGCTTGAACGGCATGGACACCGAGCAGCCGCGGATCCCGAGGGCGCGTACACCTGTGATCGCGCCGGCGATGTCGGTGGTGGTGAACGCCTTGTAGAGGAAGTCCAGCCCCAACGCCTCGTAGAGATGGTTGTGGAACCGCGTCCCGATGTTGCTCGGCCGCCCGGCCAGCGAGATGCACACCCGGGTGTCCTTGTTCAGCGGCGGCCGCGTCACCCGACGGCCCTGATCACCTGGCGGGCGACGGCGCGGATCTGCGCAACCAGCTCGGCGTCGATGGGCAACTCGCTCGGTGCGGGAACGTCGATCTCGGTCGTGACGACGCCGAGGTCGTCGCGGTCCCAGGACGCGCCGAAGTGGTTGAGAATCGCCCGCATCGAGTGATTGTCGCTGAGTACCCGGGCGGTGAACCGTTTCACGCCGTCGTAGCCGGCGGCCACCGAGATGGCGGCCATCAGGAAGGTGCCGATGCCGCGGCCCTGGTACGCATCGCCGACGATGAACGCGATCTCGGCTACCTCCGGATTCTTCCCGTCGCGGACGAACCGGGCGTCGGCGACCACCGGCCCGTCGGGTCCGTCGGTCAGCACGAAGACGAAGTGATCGAGGTAGTCCACCTCGAACAGGTAGCTCATCAGCGCTTTCGTGGGCCCTCGCACCGACTGGAAGCGGCGGTAGAGCGTCTCGCTGGAGAACTCGACCGGTCCGTTGGCGGTCCGCTCGTTGTCACCGGGCAGCACCGGACGCAGATACAGCTCGATGCCGCCGCGCATCTCGACCGGGATGGGCGTGATGAGCGCTGCCAGGCGCTGGCGCGCGGTGCGCACCAGCCGGTCCATCATCCCGGGCACTTCGAGCATCGTGGCGAACGCCTCGCGACCCCCGACCCAGCCCGACAGCGGCTCGGTCGCGACCACGGTCGCCGTGCGCGGCGCATCGCGGAGCAGAGCGATCTCGCCCACGATGAGGCCCGGCGTGAGCGCCGCCACCGTGTCGTGCCCGTCGATGCCCGCATGGGTGACTTCTGCGGTACCCGATCCGATCAACAGGAACGACACGGCCAGTTCACCCTGTTGCATCAGCACCTGACCGGCCGAGGCCGACAGCGGCCGCAGTTGCTCGGCCAACGGCACCAGCGCCTCGACCGCCACGCCCGCGAAGACGTCCAGGGCGGCGAGCTCCGCGGCACCGACAGCGGTCAGTCCGGACACGCCACGAGGCTACGGCGGCACGCGGAGGTCGGGCAAGGAAGTGCGCGGGCTCACCGACGGGACTGGGTGCAGATGGCACAGGGTGACGGCGGGCACGTCGGCCGGAGTGCGACCGCGCCGGAGATCGGGTGAGACGTTCCCGCTCAACGTTATTCGACGCGAAACGGACGCCTCGCCGCCACCCGGCGGCCCCGCGGCGGGGACGATGCCGCATGATTCAGGGACGGAAATGTCAGAAGGGGAGCCCCGACGTGCGCACGCTGATCACCGGAGTCGATGCCCAGGGCAAATCGTGCGTCGTCAGTCACGACGACGTGGCGCTGGACCAGCTGGCGCCCGGATTCGCGATGGGCATCCCGTTCGCGACCACGACGAGCCCGCCACCGGCCCGCCCGGGCGGCGCCGCTCCGCTGATCGACCAGGGCATCGCTCCCGGACTGGTGCGGTGGATGGTCGTCGACCTGGGCCCCGATTCCGAGACACCCACCCACCACACCGACACTCTCGATCTGCAGACGGTGATGTCGGGCAGTGTCGAACTGATCCTCGACGACGGGGCGCACCGGCTCCACCAGGGCGACCTGGTGGTCCTGACCGGCGTCGACCATGCTTGGCGAGCCGGTCCGCAGGGCTGTCGCCTCAGCGCGATACTGGTCGGCACTCCCCCGCCCGGCCTTTGACGCCGCCCGTCCAGGTCGAACAACGCCGACGGCGCGACATCGCCCTGCTCCTGATCGGCATACTCGCCGTGTCGGTCAATCAGCGCCCCGCTCTGGTCGCCGTCGGCCCCCTGACCGACCAGCTGCGCAGGGACCTGAATCTGGGCGCGAGCGCCGCCAGCCTGCTGACGACGCTGCCCCTGCTCTGCTTCGGCGTGTTCGCACTCGCCGCTCCCGCACTGGGCCGGCGGACGGGGATGGACCGCGCGGTGGTGGCCGCCGGCATCGTGCTGATCGTCGGCATCGCGATACGGACAGCACCCCCGGTGCCCGCGCTGTTCGTGGGGTCGGCCGTCGCCGGGGCCGGTATCGCGGTGATGAACGTGCTGGTTCCCGCGGTGATCAAGCGTGACTTCCCCGCCCGCTTGGGCTTGGTGACCGCCCTCTACACGGTGATGCTCAACGGAGGCGCTGCGCTGGCCGCCGGGGCCACCGCGCCGCTGGGTCACCTCCTGCATCTCGGCTGGCGACCGACGCTGGCCCTGTGGGGCGTCCTCGCCGTCGCGGCTGCACTGCTGTGGGCACCGCAGGCACGCAGGGCTCCCGCGGTCGAGCCGACCGTGACCGCGGCACACCCGATCCGGCTGTGGCGCAACGGTTTGGCGTGGGCGGTGTCGATGTTCATGGGCCTGCAGTCGCTGTTGTTCTACAGCCTGATCGCATGGGTGCCGACGATCCTGCACGACGACGGCCTGACCGAAGCACAGGCCGGGTTCTGGCTGGCCGTGCTGACGGGAGCGGGCATCGTCGCGTCGTTCGCGGTGCCGTTGATCGCTGCGCGGCAGGCCATGCAGCGCCCGCTGGTCATCGCGACGGCCGCGCTGTTCCTGACCGGACTGGCCGGGTTGATCGTCTCGCCGACGGGCCTCGTGTGGCTGTGGATGCTGTGCCTCGGGGTCGCACAGGGCGCGGGCATCAGCCTGGCGATGATGATGTTCGTCCACCGCGCCCGCGACAGCGAGACGTCCGCGGAGTTGTCGGGGATGGCGCAGGCGGTCGGGTATCTCGTGGCCGCCGCCGGGCCGCTGGCAGCCGGCGCGCTTCGCGACGTCACCGGCGGCTGGGCTCTGGCACTCGCGCTGCTCGCGGCCTGTGCCGCCGCGCTGCTGGTGACCGGCTGGATCGCCATGGCCGACCGCACCGTCGATGCGTAGCGCTGTGACGCGGGCGATATTGCTCGCGCCCTAACTATTAGGGCACTATCGACATATGGCCGCACCCGTCCGTGACGTCGATCCGCTCGCCCTCGAGCAGCAGGTCTGCTTCGCGCTCGCCGTCACCAACCGCGCGGTTCTCGCCGTCTACCGGCCGCTGCTCGAACCACTGGGACTGACCCATCCGCAGTATCTGGTGATGCTGGCGCTCTGGGATCACCTCAAGGCGTCGGACGGCGTCGCCTCGCCGCTGTCGGTCAAACAGATCGCCGCCTCGCTGCAGCTGGAATCGGCCACGCTCTCGCCGATGCTGAAGAGGCTGGCGGCGCTCGGGTTGATCACGCGCAGCCGCAACGCCACCGATGAGCGCTCGACCGACGTGTCCCTGACCGACAAGGGAATCGCGTTGCGTGAGCGCGCACTGGAGATACCACCGGCCGTTGTCGCACGCCTCGGGGTCGACCTGGTCGAGCTCGAGCAGTTGCACCAGGTCCTGACCCGGGTCAACGCGGCCGCGCTCGCTGCCGGCGCACTACAGTCCTGACATCGCATCGCACACCGTCGAAGGAATCCCATGTCCACCACAAAGCCCAATCTCTGGCAGTACATCACCTACGCGTACGGACGACGCCTGCCGGATTCGATGCAACGGTGGGTGGCCGAGGATCTCGCCGGGCAAGGGGCCGTCCGCCGGCACATGATCCGCTGCGCGATACCGCCGCTGTTCGTGCTGGCCCCCTTCTGGCTGATTCCCGTATCGCTCTACATGCACATGGAAATGACTGCGCCGATCTACATCTGGGCCGTCCTCATGGCACTCGCCCTGAACAAGCCGTGGCGTCGCCACCGCCTGGCACAGCACGGACTCGACCCGAACCTCGTCGACGTGATCAAGCGGAAGAAGCAGGCCCGGATGCACGAGGACTACGTCCGGCGGTTCGGTCCGCGCCCGGAGGACGCGAAGTCCCAGTCGAACAGCAGTCCGTTCTGACGTCGGAGCGCCTTGCCTCGGGGAGGCGCGAATTGCACTGGGCGAGTGGGCCGTTCAGCCCAGTCCCGGCGTCGGGACCAGCACCTCGGTCACGTTGCCCTCGACGTTCACCTGATTGGCGGGATCGTTGACATCGATCTGCGAATAGTCGGTGTGCCGTTTGCTCATCTGCCCGTCGATGGAACGCTGGTCGCCCGGGATGAAGTAGCAGAAACCGTCCCACTTACGGCAGATGTCCACGACCTTGTACGGGGTGTTGGCCGGTATTCCGAACCCTTGCCCGGCGCGCCAACGATTCTTGCCTTCCGGGTCGGTCCAGACGTAACCCGTACCGCGGCGTTCGGGGGCGCCGGTGGTCACGAAGCTCAGGTCACTCGGCGGCGGCGCGCTCGGATCGAACGAATGCTCGCGCAGCCACTTGAAGATGACCGACGATCCCAGCGAGTGTCCGAAGACGACCTTCTTGCCCGGGGTGGAGCGGACCCACTGGTCCAGTTTCGCGTCGCCGTCGTCGAGGCTGGCCCCGCCGATGGTGGGGCCCAGGTTGCCGAGATTCATGTAGTTCAGGGGCTCGCACACGTTCGGCGGAGCACACAGCGACCCGTGCAGCTGCTGCATCGTGCGCTCCGGCTTGTCGAAGGCACCGGCGAGCACCGCGACCCGCGCTCCGGTACCGGCGCCGTCGTCGACCTCCGCGTGAGCGGTCGCCGGCGAAGTGCCGACGAGTGCCGTCACCACCGCTGCGAGAATTGTCAGTCGTGCTCTCATCGCGTTCTTCCCTTGCGTCAGCGTGAACCTAACCCCTGTCACTGCATCGCAATCAGCAACCACAAGGTTACGCGCCGTGACGTGTTGTTAGTCCATCTTGACTCTGTGAAGTGACTTCGAAACAGCCACCCACGCATTGGAGGAAAGTGGAGCTAAGGGGAATCGAACCCCTGACCTACTCGTGGCTCCTGCTATCGATCTCACGCTTTTCGCGATGCACTCGGCGATATCGAGCACCGCCGCACCAGACCCTATCGGCCTCAGACCAACGGCAAGGTGGAACGCTTCCACCGCACCGTGGCCGATGAATGGGCTTAAGCCCGGCTCTACACTAGCGACGCCGAGCGCTGCGACGAATGCCCCCGCTGGCTACACACCCACAATCATCACCTGGGCCACACCGCACTTGGAGGCCAGACGTCCGCCAGCCGCGTACCTAACCTCTCAGGTCGGTACATCTAGGTCGCGAATCTTCAGCAGGAGCACTCGGCGACGTTGCGGCCCAGCTGGCCGATGCCCGAAGACCACGACCGTGTCGCTAGGCCCGGCGTAGCCGAGCAACCTCAATTGACATGCGCGCCATGGCCACCAGGAATCGTTAAGTAGGACCACATCGACTGCACATGGATCGCGGAGGCGCACTCCGCTTATCGGTTCCAATGCTGCAGAGCCGCGCAAAACTCCCTAAGCCGTACACGGCGAGATTGACTGTTTCGGCATGTGACGCCTGATCCCCGGTACGGGGTGGTTTGGGGGAGTCCCGGACGCACTCCGGGGGACGGCCCACGAATGCGCTAGCCACGTTAGTCAAGGGCGGCTTCCGGCTGCGAAGCGGCGAACACGAACACCAAGTACGCGCAGACGCCGGAACCGATGGTCCTTTCCTATGACCGGCGAGGAAAAAGCAGTTCGTCTTCCCAGTCGGGCGTATCCCACACGACCAAATCTTGCCTTCCAACGGTCCATAATGCGGCCCGCTCAGGGAGCGCTCGTAGAACACGGACGGCTTGAGCCAAGATCTCCGGAGACGGCTTCTTGCCAGCTAGGTGGGCCGAACGCACCTGAACGAGCTCACGCAATGCGCCGTCCCACAATGAGCTGACGCGATCTTTCACGCGCCCCTCTGGGGCCCACTCGTACAGACCCAGTGCGATGTACGTAAACAAAGCGAACTCAGGACTGTCATTCAGATCTCCACTCCACCGCACCGTCCAGTCAGTTTGACTGCTTCCTCGCAGCAGCAGCGCGTAGACGAGACGCAATAGGCTGCTTTCCACACCTTGCCGCCGCTCAATCTGTGTGACAGCGTCACGTATGCATTCGAGGACGAATTTCTCATTAAGGGGCGGCTTGCCATAGCGAAGGCGACGCTCCACCCCATACCAGATGAGACCGGGACTTACGCCGAATGAACCCTCGCACGAAAACATGTGGGAAGTCTCTGTAGCAGGAAGAACTGAGTCACCCTCGAGAACTTGCCAGGTCCAGATGGACGAATCTCTTCCTGCCAGCTCTCTTATGTCCGTCATTGCAGTGAGCTGCTGAATGCTTTCCGCCCATCGCGAGGCATAACGATCAGAGGTTCCCGATAGGACGACATCCGCCCAACCCGAAAGGAATATCTCGCGCAGTTGCCGATTTTCTGTCAAATCCCCAGTCACCCACTGCTCGCGAGCAAGCGCGTTGAGTTGTAGCAGAGCCAAGAATTCGGCCTTATTGGGAGCGCCGAAAATCCATGTCGCTTGGAGTTGGGTGAAAACCTGTTCTCTAGCCCACGCGGGCAGCTTAGTGCCTTCCACTAGACGCAGCAGTAGCAAGGTCGGTGCGCCGTCTTCCACGAGCTTTCGCAGGACACGCACCGCCCCTTGACTGGAGTGCTTACCGTATGACTGAATCAGAAGTTCGGGGAGGACTGAAGAAGAGTCGTTGGTAAATGTATTGATAATCCGAGTGCAAATATCCGCATCGTCTCGCGCATTTATCGCGAACGATTCGGCCGCAAAGTATTCAGAGAATGTTTTGTGCGTGAACGAAAAGAGGCGCTCCCCACGATCGTTGGATCCAGTCACGCCCAACAACCATGCTCGCCCAGCACAAAATTCAAGAAAATCCGCCGCCGCCTCCTCAGCTCTATTCCCCGGGAATCCAGATTGATCGACCAGTATATGCTTGAGCATTCCGCGTATAACAGTCTCGTCGAGACCCCCTTGCGCGCTTGGGCTCGTATAGTACCAGCGCGCGATTTCTTGCATAAGCAAGTCCGAAAAGTCGGGAATCGCTCCGTCTACCATTATTCTTCGATGGCTGTCCCATCGCTTAAATAGAAGCCGAGCACATTCTTCGTAGATATCTAAGCGACGACTTGGGATTGATCCGCTCTCTCGATATAACAAGCAGAGCAGAGAGAGCATAAGTGGATTCAACCGAATGTCTGCGACTTGCTCAGAATCGTGGATGAAAGCGTCGGTAAGTTGCGGCTTATCTACCAACTTGAACCACTTCTTGACATAAATCAAGGCCTGATCAAGCTCGAATTCCTTGAGCTCTACACGGGCGAATATGCGCGCGTCCACGGGCGCCCTGTCATAACCGACTTCCCGGCTAGTTATCAAAATAGAGGCCAGCGGAAAAAGGGATGCGAGGGCGTTGATTCGTTTCGAGAGGTCGATTCGCCTTAGCGGATCAATTACTTCGTCCAAGCCGTCCAGAACTAAGGCTCCACGGCCGAGTGCCAAGATATCCCGTATTGTCGACGGTTCCATGTCATCCGAATACTCGGAGTTGTATCGGTCCAGGGCGAAATCAACGAGGCTAGTGCGGTCCCAATTGATCGCAGCATACTCCCTGCACCGAACAACGAATACCGGACGCGCTTGCTCAGCGCAATAGCGGTGCCGAAAATGCTGTAGATAGGTCGTCTTTCCGGCGCCTGGAGCGCCCGTAACCATTAATCGAAACGGAGTATTCCCAGCAGCTATTAGCGATGAATCCAATGGTCGCCCATCGTCATAATTAACAAAGCTTCGATCGACGTACAGCAGCTCAAAGTCAGCAGATGTGCCCTTCCCGGTATCGGTATGGGTGATGATCGGATCAAGCGCAGTAGCCGACATGTGGGACGCAACGCTTGTTGTGGCATCGAAGGCGGTGCGCAGTCTCTCCACATCGGATCCGATGTTGACAAGGTGTTTTACGAATCGTGCTGTGTGACCACCAGGGGCCGATGCCTGCCGCTGTAACGGTGTATTTATGAAGTCTTCAAAATATGTGATGTCGTCCGCGTACGCAGCTCCTGGCCCAACAGTCGGTAATACTTCTTGGTGGAGTTCCAGCAGTCGATCCCAGATTCGATCCGCAAATTTCAGCCAAGACTTCTTGCGCGCACCGTTCCATTTTCGAGCCTCATTACTCAAACCGTTCTTCACTTGTATGATCAGTGACGTATCGGGCTCGTCGGTCAAACAAGCGACCGCGAGCAGCGATAAATAGGGTCTGACACCATCCGAGGTTAGAAACTTCCCGACATCTCCGATTTGCTCAGCGGTGAAGCCGTCTTCCGAAGCTGAAGGGGCGAAATCAGAATCAAGCCATGCGACGTCGTAGGTACCCGCTAAGCGGTACTTCCGCTTGGCAAAAGCTACCGAGTTATTCGCGTCTTGGACGCCGCGCGAGCACGCGCTGAATACCCGTACAGCACCGTATGCGGCTGCGCCGACGACTGTTGGTTCCATGGGAGCTGAGCCTACGGTTGGCCGTCTCGGACTAGCCGCATTTGATCGCGACACACTGGGACGCGCACATGATTATTGTCGTGTCGCGGGATCACACCTGGGACCCTCGTCGGGGCGGGCTCGAAGTCGAGGCTCCCGACCCGCCAGGCACTTGACGCAGGCACGCAACCATGGTCGTCAACATCATCTGCAAGGTCGGACCATAGGTGTCAAGCCGGGTCGTGCCGGGTACCGGTGCGCCCGCCCGGGACGATGTATCGACACGCTCCACGCCTCGCTCGTCGGGCGAGAACCATTGAGCGCGAGCTCGACGATGTGGCGGTGAGCCTCGATGCCGCGATTCGCAGCGCTGCGTACCCTATGCGTACCGGCTCCGGTGAGGGGTTTGCATTGCGAGGCTCATTATGCCTCTGATCGGAAGCTTTGTGGAGCTAAGGGGAATCGAACCCCTGACCTACTCGATGCGAACGAGTCGCGCTACCAACTGCGCCATAGCCCCTGATACCGGTAGCAGGCTACCAGCCGCCGCGCTCGGGTCGAAATCTACTGCCCCGCCGCCCTTGGCAGGTCGTAGTGGCGTGCGAACGCGACGTAGTCGAGGTGCTCGAACTCGGGGTCCTCGTCGTCGATCTCGAGGACGGCGGCACCGGGCCTGCGCAGGCGCGACGGGGTGACGTCGAACTCCTGATCGCTGGTGTTCTCGACACCGAGGCGCGACCGCGCGATCCGCTGCGCGCGGCGGCGCCGCAGCTGCTCTTCGATGCGGGTCTGCCGGCGCAGGTACGCCAGATACAGCGCCGTGACGACACCGATGGATCCGCACACCCACCACATCGACGACGACCAGGTGAACGCCGCCACCGCGCTGGAGAGGATGAGCACGCCCATCACGGTCAGGGTGCGGGCGCGGAACCGGTACTTGCGGGCCGAGACCGCCGCGGCGGTCACCGATTCGCGACGCCGTCTCCGCGACTCGGTGATCGAGTCGGCGATGCGCAGATCGGTGTCGGAGGGCGCCTCGAGCCCCGACGAGTCGTCGACGTACTCGTAGTCGTCGTCCGTCGCCTGATCGGCCTCGGCGGCGGGTGCGGTCTCTTCGGCGTCGTCGTGCTCGTCGGCATCCGCCTCGCTGTGATCCGGTGTCGGGTCGGCGGTTTCCGCGGCGACGGGCTCCTCCTGCGCTGCCGCCAGCGGCAGGGCGCCGGAGTCCTCGACCACGTCGACGTCGAGGTAGTCGGGTTCGTCGCCGGCTTCCGCCGGGTCGGCCGCGACCATGACGACGGAGCGACCGGGCGTCTCGTCCTCACGTTCGTCGAGGTCTGCGTCGAGGTCGTCACCGGAGGGCTGCCAGTCCGGATCGCTGCGGTGCCCGGCGGCGGGACCGCCACGCCGGCGCAGCCGAGCACCGGCGCCGCTGTTGAGCACACGGGTGGCCAGCGCGACGTCACTGGTTCGACGAACCGCGTCGCGCTTGCTGATCAGCATCGGGACGAGCACGAAGAGCCAGAGCACGACGAGCGAGATCCAGAGAAGAGATTGGGGGATGCTTGGCATGGCGCCTGCTCCTTTCCCCATCAGGCTAGGTCCGTGACCAGCGCATCCATGGGCGGCGCGCCGAGACAATTACACACCTGTAATTCACAGGAGACAAGCACCAAACGTCACACGTGTCACATCAGTAACAGCGCAGGCGGATCGTCACGCCCACGAGGCGTGCCCCGCGCGCACCAGCGCGGAGCTCACGGAGCCCTTCAGTTCCTCGATCGTGATAGCGACCAGCAAGTGGTCGCGCCACGCACCGTCGACGTCCAGATAACGCTTGAGCAGCCCCTCCTCACGGAACCCGGCCTTCGCCAGGACCGCACGACTCGCCGCGTTCTCCGGCCGCACCGTCGCCTCAACGCGGTGCAGCAGAACCGGACCGAAGCAGTGATCGAGCCCCAGCGCCAGTGCCGCGGTGGCGACGCCGCCGCCGGTCGACGCGCTCGCCACCCAGTAGCCGATCCACGCCGAACGCAGCGCGCCATGGGTCACGTTCCCGATCGTGAGCTGGCCGGCGAACTGCCCGTCGAGTTCGATCGCATAGGGCAGCATCCGGCCCTTGCGAGCTTCGGAACGCAGGCCTGAGCACACCGACGGCCAGGACGAGACAGCATGTCGCACTTCCCAATCGAGCTCCGTCGAGGGTTCCCACGGCTCGAGGTGGGCGCGGTCGGCGAGACGGATGCGGCTCCACGTCGCGGCGTCGCGCAGCCGGACGGGGCGCAACCTCACCAGTCCCGCGGGCACCCGTAGCGGGCCCACCGGCGAGGGCCACCCGGGATGCTGCGAACGCGAACTCAACAGATTCATCACCGCTGCCCAGCTCGGAGTCAGCCGCGCTGCGCCAGAAACGCCACGTCGACGACTTCGCCGGTGCGGATCTGCTCTGCCTCGCCGGGCACGATGACCAAGCAGTTCGCCTCGGCCAGCGTGGCCAGCAGGTGCGACGATGCACCGGGCGCCCCGCCCAGTGCCTGAACCAGGTACTCGCCGGTGTCCTGATCGCGCATCAGCTGCCCGCGCAGGTAACCCTTGCGGCCCGGCACCGACGAGATGGGCGACAACGCGCGCGCCCGCACGACACGCCGCATCGGCTGCCTCTTGCCCAGCGAGAGTCGGATCAGCGGGCGCACCATCACCTCGAATACCACCAGCGCGCTGACCGGATTGGCGGGCAGCAGGAACACCGGCACGCCGTCGGCGCCGAGTTGGCCGAAGCCCTGCACCGAGCCCGGATGCATGGCGATGCGCGTGACCTCCATGTCGCCGAGCTGGCCGAGCACGGCGCGGACCCCCTCGGCGGCGACCCCGCCGACCGCGCCGGCGATCACCACCACCTCCGCACGGTTGAGCTGCCCCTCGACGACCTCCCGCAGTTGCTTGGGATCGCTGGGGACGATGCCCACCCGGTTCACCTCGGCACCCGCATCGCGTCCGGCGGCGGCCAATGCGTAGGAGTTGACGTCGTACACCTGGCCATTGCCGGGGGTGCGCGAGATGTCGACGAGCTCACCGCCCACACTCATCACCGACAGCCGGGGACGCGGGTGCACCAGCACCCGTTCGCGGCCCACCGCGGCGAGCAGACCGACCTGGGCGGCACCGATGATCGTGCCCGCACGCACCGCGACATCCCCGGGCTGCACGTCGTCGCCGGTGCGGCGCACGTAGGCGCCCGACCTGACACCGCGCAACACCCTGACCCGCGACTCGCCGCCGTCGGTCCACCGCAGCGGCAGCACCGCGTCGGCCAGTGTCGGCATCGGCGCGCCCGTCTGCACGCGCGCGGCCTGACGCGGCTGCAGCCTGCTCGGCGTGCGCGCACCGGCCTCGATCAGCCCCATCACCGGCAGGCTGATGTCGCGGTGCCGCAGCTCCTCGCGCTCGTCGGCGCCGTCATCGGGGCCCTCGTCGGCGTCACCGCCACCGCCGATGCCCAGCACGTCGACGCTGCGCACCGCGTAGCCGTCGATCGCGGCCTGGTCGAAGCCGGGCAGCGGGCGCTCGGTGACGACCTCCTCGGCGCACATCAAGCCCTGCGCTTCGGCAATCGCCACCCGAACTGGCCGTGGGGCTACCGCGGCCGCAGCGACTCGAGCCTGCTGCTCCTCCACCGAACGCAAAGCGCGCCTTTCCTTCCGTTCACCGGCCGGCGCCAACCGGCGTTGGGCGGATACGCTCGGCGGTGCAGCCAGCCTCTAGTTCTCGGTCGTCGCGGGAGCGAGGCCCAGCCGCTCGACCAACCACCGGCGCAGTTCGGGCCCGTAGTCGTCTCGCTCCAACGCAAAGTCAACCGCAGCCTTGAGGTAGCCTCCGGGATTTCCCAGATCGTGTCGAGATCCGCGGTGGACCACCACGTGCACCGGATGGCCCTCCTCGATCAGCAGGGCGATCGCATCGGTCAGCTGCAGTTCGCCGCCTGCTCCGCGGGGGATCCGCTTGAGCGCATCGAAGATCGCGCGGTCGAGGACGTAGCGCCCGGCCGCCGCATACGGCGACGGGGCGTCCTCGGCCTTGGGCTTCTCCACCATGCCCTTGACCTTCAAGACATTGGGATTGGCGGCATCGGGCACGGGTTCGACATCGAACACGCCGTAGGCGCTGATGTCGGCCTTGTCCACCTCGATGGCACACAGGACCGATCCGCCCCGCTTGGCGCGCACCTTCGACATCGTCTCGAGCACGCCGGTGGGCAACACGAGGTCGTCGGGCAGCAGCACCGCGATCGCATCCTCGTCGGGCGAGAGGCTGGACTCCACACAGCTGACCGCGTGACCGAGGCCGAGCGGCTCGGCCTGCACCACGGACTCCACCTTGATCAGGGCCGGCGCGCGACGCACCTTCTCCAGCATGGCGTTCTTGCCGCGGGCTTCCAGCGTGCCCTCGAGCACCAAGTCCTCGACGAAGTGCGCGACGACGCCGTCCTTGCCTTCGGAGGTGATGATGATCAGCCGTTCGGCGCCGGCCTCGGCAGCCTCGGCGGCCACCAGCTCGATGCCCGGTGTGTCGACGACCGGCAACAACTCTTTGGGCACCGTCTTGGTGGCGGGAAGAAATCGCGTGCCCAGGCCAGCAGCGGGGACGACCGCGGTATGCGGGGTCGGAACGTCAGGCCTGTTCATCGTTCACACACTAACCTCTCGGGGTCGGGTTGTTCTCTCTTACCCGACTGGCGGAGGGCTACGCAGTGCAACGAACGAAATCACAGGTGCGTACCGAAATCCTCGCCTCGCGTAGGACGTTGACTGCGGAAAGACACGACGCCGAGGCGGCCGCTCTGGCACGCCACCTGAGCGCCTCGATCTTGGACGGGCAGACGGTGTGCGCCTATGTTCCGGTCGGGTCCGAGCCCGGCTCCGTCGAGATGCTCGACGCGCTGCTCCTGCGCGGAGCCGCGGTCTTGCTTCCGATCGCTCGTGAGGACCCCGGGGGCGCGCCGCTTCCGCTGCGCTGGGCGAGGTACCGGCCGGGCGGGCTGGTGGCCGCGCCGTTCGGACTGCGCGAGCCGCCACCGCCGTGGTCGCCCGCCGAGCGGCTCGCCGAGGCCGCGGTGGTGCTCGTTCCCGCGCTCGCGGTCGATCGCCACGGCGTCCGCCTGGGCCGCGGAGCCGGGTTCTACGACCGGACGCTGCCTTTGGCCGACCCGGCCGCACGGCTGGTCGCCGTGGTGCGGGACGAGGAACTGGTCGACCGGCTGCCGAGCGAGCCGCACGACGTCCGGATGACCCATGCGCTGACACCGCGAGCGGGGTTGCTCGCCCTCGGCGCCGGCGCTGGGGAATGACTCACACCCGCTGGCGGTTCTAGCACTTGAGCCGCTAGAGTGCCAAGTAGTTTGACCACCTCGGAGGTTTTCGTGCCTACCTATTCCTATGCGTGCACCGAATGCGACAACAAGTTCGACGTGGTGCAGGCGTTCACCGACGACTCGCTGACCGAGTGCCCGCAGTGCCGCGGACGGCTGCGCAAGGTGTTCGGCAAGGTGGGTGTGGTTTTCAAGGGCAGCGGCTTCTACCGCACGGACAGCCGTGAGTCGGGCAAGACGTCGAGCTCGAGCGGGTCGAGCTCCAGTTCGGAGTCGTCGTCCAGCACCGCCGAGAAGTCGAGTTCCTCGGACAAGACAAGCACCTCGAGCTCGTCGTCGAGCAGTTCGTCGGCTCCCGCAGCCGCCGCCTCCAGCTGATCTCCCCACTTATCCACAGTCGCCCCATCAACTGCTGATCGAGCGCCGCTGCGCGATTTAGCGTCTTTCCATGGGCGAGTCACTGGATCCGTCGCCGTGGAGTCGGCTGACCCGGGCACTGCGACCCGACTGGTCGCGCACCGTCGCCGCGCGCCGCATCCTCGCCGGCGCCCTGGTGGTGCTCGCTGCCGCCGCAGCGCTCCGCGACGATCCCCGCGACGCGCAGAGCGACGTCGTCGTCGCGGTCCGCGACCTGGCTCCCGGCGTGGAACTGACCGCCGACGACATCGGGGTGCAGACCCGCGCCGCGCCGACGATTCCCGAGGGCGCCGCGACCCAACTCGACGCCGTGGTCGGCAGGACCTTGGCCGGGGCGACCCGTCGGGGCGAGGTGCTGACCGACGTCCGGCTCCTGGGCCCGCGGCTGGCCGGGTCGGCGGCCGGGCCCGATGCCCGGATCGTCGCGCTCCCACTGGCCGACGCGGCGCTGCTCGATCTGGTCCGGCCAGGCGACGTAGTCGACATCGTCGCCGCACCGCAGTCCGCCGACGACGAAGCCCAAACCCGTGTGATCGCAACGAATGCGGTCGTGGTGCTGGTGTCGCAGAAAGACAGCGGGATCGCTTCGCGCGGCGGCAACCGCGTGGTACTCGTCGCGCTGCCCGCTGCGGCGGCCAAAACCGTTGCCGGCGCCGCCCTGGTTCAGGCCGTGACGCTGACGTTGCACTGAAAAGCTCTGTGCGGCAACCGAACTCCCCCGCTGACACCCGACACGCGAATGGGGCACCTCCTGATGGAGGTGCCCCATTCGGTGAATGCCGCTACTTGACGGTGACGTAGATCGTCTGTCCGCTGACGGACAGGGTGTGGTCGCCGTTCGAGGTGGCGTGCGGAATCGCCTGCCGCATGATCGGGCCGCGGGTGATGCTGACCACCGAGGCCTCGTCCAGCGGGGCGGCGCTCTGGCGGGTCACCACGACGCGGTTGCCGCCTGCCTCCAGCGCGCTGATGGTGTCGGCGGCGTTGCCGGCCGTCGGGGCTGCCAACGCGGGGGCGGCCAGTCCGAGGACGGCCGCGGTGAGGGCGGCTGCGGCAACGGTGCTGAGGGTGAACTTCTTCATTTCCTGATCTGCTCTTCCCTTGGTTCGGGTCGGAGCCGTGGAGCGTGTCGCGCGGTTCGACTTCGTGTGTGGGATCTTCGGTGATCCAATTGGTTGAACCTGCAGGTCAAAGGATTAATTCCGGTGGCAGTAATTGATCGGCCGTTGGCAGGAATCCGCCGGTTTCTGCGTCAGCGCAGCACCAATCGACGGTGACGAGGGTTACCGTAAGCCTGTCAGAGTTCAGACAGAGAGGCGCTTCTCATGCTGAAGGGGTTCAAGGAATTCCTCGCCCGTGGCAACGTGATCGACCTGTCGGTCGCCGTCGTCATCGGCACTGCGTTCACGGCACTGGTGAAATCCTTTACCGACAGCGTGATCCAGCCGTTGATCGACCGGATCGGCGCCAGCCCGGGCAAGGAGTACGGCTTCCTCAAGATCCCGCTGGGCGCAGACAAGTTCGTCGATTTCAACGCCGTGCTCTCGGCCTTGATCAACTTCCTCATCGTCGCGGCGGTCGTCTACTTCATCATCGTGCTTCCCTACAAGAAGCTGCGCGAGCGCGGCGAAGTCGAACAGGCGCAGGACACCGAACTGAGCCTCCTGACCGAGATCCGCAACCTCCTGGCCGAGACCAACGGCGAGGCCTCCGGCAAGCATGTGTCCGGCCCGGGCACCGGCCCCAGCCCGGACACCGCGACCCACACCAGCGCCACGCGGGAATGACTCGCCGCGGCCGGTTAGTCCCCCGGCCGCACCGACCCCGGACACGCAACCGGCCCTCGGCATTTCGCCGAGGGCCGGTTGTCGTGAACTGTCAGGGGTTGTTGAGGTCGAACGGGATAGCCATCCAGTTGGCGCACCACGGTCCGCTGTAGACGCACGCGCTGATGTCACCGGAAGCACCGGGGAAGACCCATGCCTTCGTGCCCGGGGCCGCCTTGTTGGAGCCCCTCACGTCACCACTGCCTGCGGGCGAAACCGCTTCGCCCATCCCGGCGGAGCGCACGTCACCCTGGGTGGCGGACTCGCGGACGGCACCGTCGGGTTCGCGGCCGTTGCCGGCCACCGAGGGATCGGGCACGAGGTCGTCGGCCGAAGCGGTGCCCACGCCGAAGGTCATCAGCGAAGCGGCCGCGGCAAGCGCGCTGACACCCATGCCGAACGACACTGCCAGTCGGCGGGCTGTGGAAGGTGCGTGTTCGGCCACGGCCGTCCCTTCTTTCGAAGATGTCGGAATGCTGGGAAAATCCTGTCCTGACAGATTACCAGCGCACCGCGCGAAGCGCGCAGCTAGCGCAAACTTCGCGATCTTCGTTCTGAACAGCGCTTTCGGCGCCCGCTTCTAGCCCCGGAACTCAGTTCATGTTCCACGGATCCCCGTACGTGGTGACGCTGTCACCGCTCGAGGAGATCAGCCGGGCGAAGGGACGCAGCAGCACACCGCCGGCCGCACCGGTCACCGTGCCGTGGGCGTTGGACACCGCCACCGCACCGTGGTCCCCCTTCACGTCGACGCTGAAGGTCGCGACCTCCTGGATGCCGGGGCCGTTGCCCAGATCGGCCGAGATCGACACACCCGGGAACAGCGGCGGCGTCGAGATCGGCGGGAACAGGTCGATCGGACCCCGTGCGGTGCCGATGACGTCCTGGGCGTCCAGTGCGACGTTCGGGGTGGTGTAGCTGAAGTTGATCCCCACACCCAGCGACCACGGGAAGCCGATCTGGTACCCCAGTTCCAGCGTCCCGGCGAAGTCCTTCGCGCCGTCACCGGTGACGTTGTAGACGGCCTTGCCGGAGTGGAACCACTCGCGCGTGAGCCGGTTGCGGTCCAGCGGATAGACGCCGTTGAGGAACGTGTCCCACTGCTGGATGTTCAGCGTGCGACCCTGGCCGTCGACCAGACTCAGCTGATTGTCCAAGCCCGCATGCGACACGGCAGAGCTCCCGAACAGCGCGGCGACACCGAGGGTCAGTGTTGCCATTACCCGTATCAGAATTCTCATGCTCTCCCTGCCTGGTCGGTGACTGCCCTGCGATCTCATCGTCGAGACATGAAGGTAAGCAGGTCTCGACGATGATGCCGGGCTCTCAAGCGCTTTCGCACCCGGCTGACAGGGCCGCCACAGAATGGCGACGCAGAGTGCTCACATGACGCGCACAACGAGAAGCGGCCCCTGACCGATGCCAGGGACCGCTTCGCGAGTGAAAATGATTGTGCTAGTTCATGTTCCAGGGTTCGCCGTAGGTGGTGACGCTGTCACCGCTCGACGAGATCAGCCGGGCGAACGGACGCAGCAGCACACCGCCGGCCGCACCGGTCACCGTGCCGTGGGCGTTGGACACCGCCACCGCACCGTGGGGACCCTTGACGTCGACGCTGAAGGTCGCGACCTCCTGGATGCCCGGGCCGTTGCCCAGGTCAGCCGAGATCGACACACCGGGCAACAGCGGCGGCGTCGAGATCGGCGGGAAGAAGTCGATCGGACCGACGGCCGTGCCGATGACGTCCTGGGCATCCAGCGCGACGTTCGGGGTGGTGTAGCTGAAGTTGATCCCCACGCCCAGCGACCACGGGAAGCCGATCTGATAGCCCAGTTCCAGCGTCCCAGCGAAGTCCTTCGCGCCGTCACCGGTGACGTTGTAGACGGCCTTGCCGGAGTGGAACCACTCGCGGGTCAGCCGGTTGCGGTCCAGCGGATAGACGCCGTTGAGGAAGGTGTCCCACTGCTGGATGTTCAGCGTCCTCCCCTGGCCGTCGACCAGGCTCAGCTCGTTGTCCAGCCCTGCATGCGACGTACCGGTGCTCACGAACAACGCCGCGATGGCCGCCACCATCGCGACCAGCACCCGACTGATTGCCTTCATGTTGTCCCTTTGGTCGAAAGGTGCGCCGAGGCAGGCGCTGTCCTGGGGTGTGGCCAACGAAGTGCCGGCCGGATGACCAGCACTTCGCCGCCGACGATTTCGGCAGAGCCGAAGGTCAGTTCATGTTCCAGGGTTCGCCGTACGTGGTGACGCTGTCACCGCTCGACGAGATCAGCCGGGCGAACGGACGCAGCAGCACACCGCCGGCCGCACCGGTCACCGTGCCGTGGGCGTTGGAGACCGCCACCGCACCGTGGGGACCCTTGACGTCGACGCTGAAGGTCGCGACCTCCTGGATGCCCGGGCCGTTGCCCAGGTCGGCCGAGATCGACACACCCGGGAACAGCGGCGGCGTCGAGATCGGCGGGAACAGATCGATGCCGGTCGTGGTGACGACGTCCTGGGCGTCGAGCGCGACGTTGGGGGTGGTGTAGCTGAAGTTGATGCCCACACCCAGCGACCAGGGGAAGCCGATCTGGTAACCCAGCTCGAGCGTGCCCTCGAAGTCGTCGGCACCGTCACCGGTGACGTTGTACATGGCCTTGCCGGAGTGGAACCACTCACGGGTCAGCCGGTTGCGGTCCAGCGGAAAAACGCCGTTGAGGAACGTGTCCCACTGCTGAATGTTCAGCGTCCGGCCCTGGCCGTCGACCAGGCTCAGCTCGTTGTCCAGCCCTGCGTGAGAGGTGCCAGTGCTCACGAACAACGCCGCGATGGCCGCCACCATCGCGACAAGCACCCGACTGATTGCCTTCATGTTCTCCCTTGCTTCTGTGAACGGAACCCCGGCGGGGCGCCGCATTGTTCGTGCCTGGCCTTCTCGCTACACCACACACCTCGAAAGAACTCCATGTGAGTGGAATGAGAAAGCTCACATCTCGTTCTTACGAATCGCTCATTGATGACACGAGGAACATAACGGGGAGGCATCGGCCCGGCAACGCGTGCGCTCGGTGGTGTCGATGCGAGCACGCGCGTACACGTGGTTTGCTGAAGCTTCCCCGCAGGTCCGTGACCCCCTCTGTGCGACGGCGGGGATCGGCCGAGAGAAACGTCGCTGATCTTGACCCCGCATCAGGGACTTCGAAAAAGGGAGCAACGCCGTTACACACGGCACCTGCTGGGGCTACTGCGAAAACACAGGTCAGCCGTGATGCGGCGGAATATTGTCGCGAAGCCAGCGATCTCGAGCGGCGTCGTCGTCGGGCGACAGGGGATCGCGTTCGTCAACGGGCGTCTCCGGCAACGGATTACCGAAGATCTTGTTAACTGTCTCTTGCGAGGGCTCAGAACGCTTCGTCACAGGGCTCCACCGATGTGATGAAGATCACACTTAGCTGGGGACAGCTGTTCACCTGCTCGTAACACTGCAGGTGAGGCCCCTAAACCGGAGCGAGGGGGCATTGCCGAACAATGGACGGATTTCGGCCCATTTCGCTCCAGCCCCAGCGAGCGCACGGCGGTTAGATCTCCAAACTGGATAGCTGCGCAATGATCTGGGCAGCCAACGGGCCCAGCATCGCCATGCCGTCGCGCACGGCGGCGCGCGAACCGGCGAGGTTCACCACGAGGGTGCTGCCGGAAATCCCGGCCAGCCCGCGCGAGACCCCGGCCTCGATGTTGCCCGCCGACAGCCCCGAGGCACGCAGCGCCTCCGAGATGCCCAGCAACTCCCGGTCCAGGAGGTCGCGGGTGGCCTCGGGAGTGACGTCGCGCGGTGTCACACCGGTGCCGCCCACCGACACGACCAGGTCGACCCCACCGATCACCGCGGTGTTGAGCGCATTGCGGATCTCCACCTCGTCGGAGGACACCACGACCACACCGTCGACGACGAAGCCGGCCTCGGCGAGCAGTTCGGTCACCAGCGGACCGCTGTGGTCTTCCTCGTCGCCGTGAGCAGTGCGATCGTCGACGACGACGACCAGTGCGCGGCCGACCAACGCATGGGGCTGTTCCATGGGCACAACCGTATATCCCGGTCCGGACATCGACGCAGCCACACGCAATCGGGGTCCGGTCATGCCCTCCGACACCCTCACTGGGTCGCCTTGCCGAGGGTGACGTCCACGGACTGCGACTTACCCGACGGGTCCAGGAAGGTCAGCGTCACCTTGTCGCCGGGCGCCTTGGACCGCACCGCGGCCACCAGCGCGTCGGCGCTGTCGATCACCCGGTCGTCGAGCTTGGTCACCACGACACCGTTCGGGAGCCCCGCCGCGGCCGCCGCACCACCGGGAGTGACTTCGACGATCTGCGCGCCGTCACCGCCGGAGTTGTTGCCGACCTGCACGCCCAGCGACGCCCTCGACGCGGAACCGGACTGGATCAGTTCGTCGGCGATGCGCTTGGCCTGGTCCACCGGGATCGCGAAACCCAGACCGATCGAGCCGCCCTGGGCGGCGCCACTGTCCGCGCCCATCGTGGCGATCGCGGAGTTGATGCCGATGAGCTCGCCCTTCATGTTGACCAGCGCGCCACCGGAGTTGCCGGGGTTGATCGCCGCGTCCGTCTGGATGGCGTCGAGGACGGTGTTCTGGTTCTGGGCATCGCCTCCGGCGGCGACGGGCCGGTTCAGGGCGCTGATGATGCCGGTCGTCACCGTGCCTTCGAGCCCGAGCGGCGAACCGACGGCCACGACGTCCTGCCCGACGCGCAGGCCCGCCGAGGAGCCCACGGCGATCGGGGTCAACCCGGACACGTTCTTCGCGCGCACGACGGCGATGTCGCTGCCGGGATCGGTGCCGATGATGCTGAACGACGTCGTCCGCCCGTCCGCGAACGTGACCTTGGTCTGCGGACCCCCGGGGCCGGCCGGGGCGTTGGAGGCCGCCGAGGCGACGACGTGGTTGTTGGTGAGGATCAGCCCGTCGGTCGACAGGATCACCCCCGAACCCTCTTCGGACTGGCGGCCTTCGTCGACCTCGAGCTTGACGACGCTGGGCACCACCTTCGCGGCGACCTGCTCGACCGACCCGGCGGGCAGGCTCGCGGCCGGGACGCTCGGGGCGGCACCGGACGCACTGAATCCGGGCGCACCGTGATCGGGGTGGACGAGCATCGCGACGCCACCGCCGATGCCGCCCGAGACGATCGCGACGGCAACCGCGCCTGCCGTCAAAGCACCTGCGCGAGAACGCTTCCGGGGAGCCTGAGGGGCGGGCATCCCCGGCTGCGGGTACTGTCCCGGCCCGCCGGGCATCGGGGCACCCTGATACGGGTCGTACGGCGAGCGGAACGCCTGGCGCTGCTGCTCGGTCGCATAACGCCAGTCG
Organism: Mycolicibacterium chubuense NBB4; assembly: GCF_000266905.1. The sequence goes on from NC_018027.1 coordinate 4,442,706, forward strand.
TATGCCTGCTGCTCGAACGACCCCGACCGCTGCGGGGCGGGCTGCCCCTGCGGCATGTGACCATGCGTTCCGGGCTGATGACCCGGCTGCGGGGGCGGCGAGTACCTCGGATGGTTGGTCATGTCGCTCTCGATGCTCTCCTGAAGTAGGTTCTTCTTGCTTCGATCAACGAACCGCGCGGTTTCAGGGTGCCCAGATGTGCTGAGAATCCCCTTAAAGTTCTTTCGGCACAGTCCGAGACTTCTGACCGGTCATCTTCCCTGGTGACGCCGCGCTGCCGCGCGATCAGCCCGCGCGTGTCGCGGCTTCTGCCGGCGACGGGCGGCCGGGAAGCACGACGTGCATCGACGTTCCCGGAGGTTGACCGCCCGGTGCGGTCTCGGCGACCGCCAACGTCCCACCGTGCTTGAGCACCACCTGCTTGACGATCGCCAGGCCCAGGCCCGAGCCCGGCATCGCCCGGGCCTGCGTCGACCGGTAGAACCGCTCGAACACGAGACCGCGTTCCTGCGGCGGGATACCGGGGCCGGAGTCGGAGACGACGAACTCGGCGTGCAGCGGGTCGATCTGCGTCAGCCGGACACCGACGCGGCCGCCCGGCGGGCTCCACTTCGCGGCGTTGTCCAGCAGATTGAGCACCGCGCGGGCCAACCCGGACGCATCGCCGTAGACCTGCCACGGCGTGACCGCGACGTCGAAGTCGATGTCGTTGCGTCGCCGGCGAACTCGTTCGAGCGAACGCTCGATCACCTCACCCATCTCGACCGTCTCGTGGACGACACCGCCGGCGTCCTCGCGCGTCAGGTCCACCAGATCACCGACCAGAGTGGACATCTCCTCGATCTGCGCGATGACATCGGCCTGCAGGTCGGCCATCTCCCCTTCGGGCAGCCGTGGAGCGCCCGGTTTCATGGACGCCATCAACAACTCGACGTTGGTGCGCAGCGACGTCAGCGGGGTCCGCAACTCGTGGCCGGCGTCGGCGACCAACCGCCCCTGACGTTCCCGCGATTCGGCCAGCGCCCGCAGCATCATGTTGAAAGCCTCTGTGAGGCGGGCGAGTTCGTCGTTCCCGAACACCGGTATCGGCCGCAGGTCGTCGGTGCGGGCGACGCGTTCGGCCGCCTGGGTGAGCCGGGCCACGGGTCTCAGCCCGGCGCTGGCCACCATCCCGCCCGCGATCGCCGCGACCGCCACACCGATGCCTCCGACGATCAACAGCACCGTGGCGAGGCGTTTGATGACCTCTCCGGTCGGACCCAGGCTTTTGGAGAGCAACAGCGAACTGCCGTCGGAGAGGTGCAGCGCCAGGACGCGCTGATTGCTGACCGTCCGCAACGACATCAGCAGCTTGCCCTCCATGACCTCCTTCTCGGGTCCACCGATGGGGATGGCCTGGTCCTGCTGATTCGTCTTGAAGGTCAGCCGGCCCGGGATGTAGAACATCGCGTTGACGTCGGTGTAGGCGGTGCCCTCGATGGCCTTGCCGGGGTCGACGGTCAGGGAGCCGCTCTCGATGAGCAGCCGGGCCCTGCTGTGCAGTTGGTTGTCGATCTCGTCGTAGAGCGCGCGGGACACGACGGCGTAGACGGCGAGAGCCATCAGCACGACCGCCATCACCACCATCGACATCGCGAGCAGCATCACGCGCCAGCGCAACGACACCGAACTCGTCGGGGGCGCGATCGGGACCGGCCACCGCATGTCGTGCCGGTTGGTCATCAGGGCGGCGTCTCGCGGAGCACGTAGCCGACGCCGCGCACCGTGTGGATCAACCGCGGCTCACCCTCGGCCTCGGTCTTGCGCCGCAGGTATCCGACGTAGACCTCCAGCGCGTTTCCCGAGGTCGGGAAGTCGAACCCCCAGACCTCCTCGAGGATGCGACTGCGGGTCAGAACGCGGCGCGGGTTCGCGATCAACATCTCCAGCAACGCGAACTCGGTGCGCGTCAGGCTGATCGGCCGGTTGCCGCGGGTGACCTCACGCGTCACCGGATCCAGCGACAGATCGGAGAACGTCATCGCGGCGGATTCCGCCCCGTCGTCGGGGACGGTGCGGCGCAGCAGCGCGCGCATCCGCGCGAGCAGCTCCTCGAGGGCAAACGGCTTCGGCAGGTAGTCGTCGGCGCCGGCATCGAGACCGGCCACCCGCTCCGACACCGAGTCACGCGCGGTCAGCACCAGGATCGGCAGGTCATCCCCGGTGCTGCGGAGCTGCCGGCAGACCTCGAGACCGTCCACCCGCGGCATCATCACGTCCAGCACGACGGCATCGGGGCGGTCACTGGCAATCAGATCGAGAGCTTCCCGACCGTCCTGGGCCAATTCGACCGAGTACCCGTTGAAGGAAAGAGAGCGCCGCAGCGATTCGCGTACCGCGCGGTCGTCGTCAACGACAAGTATGCGCACTGGCACAGTGTCAACCCCGCGTCTGAGAGTGACCTGAGAGGCGCGCCGCGACTGAGCGAATTTGCCGGAGCGACGGTGTGCGTGCTCTAGCGGCGATCGAGGTCGATCAGTCCGAGGCGGGCCGCCTTCAGCAGCCGGCGCGGCACCTTGTGCTGCTGGCCTGCAACGGTCACCCCGACCAGGTCGGTCCGGGTGGCCTTCCACTGCGCGCGCCGGCTACGGGTGTTCGCGCGCGACATCCTGCGCTTGGGCACAGCCATGATCGAGCTCTCCATCTGATAGGGACTGATGTTGCCCGCGAACCTGGACGTACCGGGCGCCGGCGATTGCCGACCAGGATAACCGGTCAGCCGGACGCGCTCCAAACTCCCGGAGTGCGGCCGCCGGGCGGTACCGCCCCGGCGCCACGACCGGAACGCCCCCGACCCCCCAGAAACGCCCCCGAAAGCCTTGACGCGATACCGACGGTAACCAGTAACCTACCGGTTGGTTGGTCGATCTACGGCCGAGCGGGCGACGAGGAGAGTGCGTGACGCAGGACCGGGATCACGATGTGCCGGTACGCATCGGCAACTGTTCCGGCTTCTACGGCGACCGCTTGTCGGCCATGCGGGAGATGCTCACCGGCGGGGAGCTCGACGTGCTGACCGGGGACTACCTGGCCGAACTGACGATGCTCATCCTCGGCCGGGACCGGATGAAGCACCCGGACCGCGGCTACGCCCGGACGTTCCTGCGCCAGCTCGAGGACTGCCTCGGTCTCGCCGTCGACCGCGGTGTCCGCATCGTCGCCAACGCCGGCGGTCTGAACCCCGCCGGGCTGGCCGACGCGGTGCGCGCGCTGGCCGACAAGCTCGGCATCGCGGTCACGGTCGCCCACGTCGAGGGTGACGACCTGCTGCCCCGCTGTGAGCAGCTGGGTCTGGGGACGCCGCTGACCGCCAACGCCTATCTGGGTGCCTGGGGCATCGTCGACTGCCTCGAGTCGGGCGCCGACGTCGTCGTGACCGGCCGCGTCACCGACGCCTCGGTGATCGTCGGGCCCGCGGCGGCCCACTTCGGCTGGCAGCGCACCGACTACGACCGCATCGCCGGCGCCGTCGCGGCCGGCCATGTGATCGAGTGCGGCACCCAGGCCACCGGCGGCAACTACTCGTTCTTCACCCGGGACTTTCCCGACCTGACCGCGTTGACCCATCCCGGCTTCCCGATCGCCGAGATCCACGCCGACGGCTCGTCGGTGATCACCAAACATCCCGGCACCGGAGGCGCGGTGACGGTCGGCACCGTCACCGCACAGCTGCTCTACGAGATCGGCGGCGCCCGGTATGCCAACCCGGACGCGACGCTGCGGGTGGACTCCCTCGAGCTGTCCGGCGACGGAGTCGACCGCGTGCGCATCGCCGGGGGCCGGGGCGAGCCACCGCCGCCGACGCTCAAGGTGTCGTTGAACAGCCTCGGCGGGTTCCGCAACGAGATGACGTTCGTGCTCACCGGTCTGGACATCGACGCCAAGGCCGAGCTGGTGCGCCACCAGCTGGAGAGCAGCCTTGCGGTCAGACCCGCCGAACTCGAGTGGTCCCTGGCCCGCACCGACCACCCCGACGCCGACACCGAGCAGACGGCCAGCGCGCTGCTGCGCTGCGTGGTCCGGGATGCCGACGCCGCCACGGTCGGCAGGCAATTCTCCTCGGCCGCAGTCGAACTCGCACTCGCGAGCTATCCCGGCTTCACCAGCACGGCCCCACCGGGCGACGGTCAGGTGTACGGGGTGTTCACCGCGGGCTACGTGGCCGCCGAGGAGGTACCCCACGTCGCGGTGCACGCCGACGGCACGCGCGTCGACATCCCGCCCCCGTCGACGACGTCGGAGTTGCGGCCGGTCACCGAGGCCGAACTCCCTGAGCCCGGCTCGTTCGGACCGACGCGCCGCGTGCCTCTGGGCGTGATCGCCGGGGCGCGCAGCGGGGACAAGGGCGGCAGCGCCAATGTCGGCGTGTGGGTGGGCACCCAGGGCCAGTGGACCTGGCTCGCGCACACGCTGACCGTCGACAAGCTCCGCGAACTCCTCCCCGAGACCGCCGAACTGCCGGTCAGCCGCCACGTCCTGCCCAACCTGCGGGCGCTCAATTTCGTCATCGACGGCATCCTGGGCAAGGGCGTGGCGTATCAAGCGCGCTTCGACCCGCAGGCCAAGGGGCTGGGCGAATGGCTCCGCAGCCGCCATGTCGACATACCCGAGGAGTTGCTCTGATGAGCATCTGGACCACCCCGGAACGCGAAGCACTGCGCAAGACGGTGCGCGCGTTCGCCGAACGCGAAGTCCTGCCGCACGTCGACGAGTGGGAGCACGTCGGCGAGCTCCCCCGCGACCTGCACCGCAAGGCTGCCCAGGCCGGACTGCTGGGCGCCGGTTTCCCCGAGTCGGTCGGGGGCGACGGCGGAGACGGCGCCGACGCGGTCGTCATCTGCGAGGAGATGCACCAGGCCGGTGCGCCCGGCGGAGTGTTCGCCTCGCTGTTCACCTCCGGCATCGCGGTCCCGCACATGATCGCCTCGGGCGACGAGCGACTCATCGACACGTATGTGCGACCGACCCTGCGCGGCGAGAAGATCGGGTCGCTGGCGATCACCGAGCCCGGCGGCGGCTCCGACGTCGGGCACCTGAGCACCCGCGCTGAGTTCGTTTCTGACGGCGACGGGCCGTACTTCGTCCTCAACGGCGCCAAGACGTACATCACCTCCGGTGTGCGCGCCGACTACGTCGTCACCGCCGCGCGCACCGGCGGGCCCGGCGCGGGGGGTGTCTCGCTGATCGTCGTGGAGAAGGGCACACCGGGATTTGAGGTCAGCCGCAAGCTCGACAAGATGGGCTGGCGCTCGTCGGACACCGCCGAACTGTCCTACACCGACGTCCGGGTCCCGGTCGCCAATCTCGTCGGGGCCGAGAACACCGGCTTCCTGCAGATCGCGGCGGCCTTCGTCTCCGAGCGCGTCGGCCTTGCCGCACAGGCGTATTCGAGCGCGCACCGCTGCCTGGACCTGACGGTGGAGTGGTGCCGCAACCGCGAGACGTTCGGCAAGCCGCTGATCGCCCGCCAGTCGGTGCAGAACACGCTGGCCGAGATGGCCCGCCGCATCGACGTCGCCCGCGTCTACACCCGCGCGCTCGTCGAACGGCAGTTGTCCGGAGACGCCAACCTGATCACCGAGGTCTGCTTCGCGAAGAACACCGCCGTCGAAGCCGGTGAGTGGGTGGCCAATCAGGCCGTGCAGCTGTTCGGCGGCATGGGCTACATGGCCGAATCGGAGGTCGAGCGCCAGTACCGCGACATGCGCATCCTCGGCATCGGCGGCGGCACGACGGAGATCTTGACCTCGCTGGCCGCCAAGACGCTGGGATTCCAGGCATGACCCTCAAATCCCTCCTCGACACCCGCTCGCCTGCCTACCTCGAGGCCGCGGAGACGATGGCCGCCAAGCTCGCCGAGCTCGACACCGAGCACGCCAAAGCCCTCGCCGGCGGCGGCGAGAAGTACGTGTCACGCCACCACGCGCGCGGCAAGATGACGGCCCGCGAACGCGTCGAGGCGCTGCTCGACCCGGATTCGCCGTTCCTGGAACTGAGCCCGCTGGCCGCCTGGGGCACCGACTTCACGGTCGGCGCCAGCGTGGTGGTCGGCATCGGCGCGGTCAGCGGTGTCGAATGTCTCCTGGTGGCCAACGACCCGACGGTCAAGGGCGGCACCAGCAATCCGTGGACGCTGCGAAAGATCTTGCGCGCCAATCAGATCGCGCTGCAGAATCGCCTGCCGGTGATCTCCCTCGTCGAATCCGGCGGCGCGGATCTGCCCACCCAGAAGGAGATCTTCATCCCGGGCGGGCAGATGTTCCGGGATCTGACCCGGCTCTCGGCCGCCGGGATCCCGACGATCGCGCTGGTGTTCGGCAACTCCACCGCGGGCGGCGCCTACATCCCGGGCATGTCCGACCACGTCGTGATGATCAAGGACCGGTCGAAGGTGTTCTTGGCCGGCCCGCCCCTGGTGAAGATGGCCACCGGTGAGGAATCCGACGACGAGTCGCTGGGCGGAGCCGAGATGCACGCCCGAACATCCGGGCTCGCCGACTACTTCGCGGTCGACGAACTCGACGCGCTGCGCATCGGCCGGCGCATCGTCGCCCGGCTCAACTGGTGCAAGCAGGGGCAGTCACCGAAGCCGTTCACCGAACCGCTCTTCGACGAGGGCGAACTCATCGGCATCGTCCCGCCGGATCTGCGCATCCCCTTCGACCCGCGGGAGGTGATCGCCCGCGTCGTCGACGGATCGGAATTCGACGAGTTCAAGCCCCTCTACGGCGGCTCACTGGTCACCGGCTGGGCCACACTGCACGGCTACCCCCTCGGCATCCTGGCCAACGCCCGCGGCGTGCTGTTCAGCGAGGAATCCCAGAAGGCCACCCAGTTCATCCAGCTCGCCAACCGCTCCGACACGCCACTGTTGTTCCTGCACAACACCACCGGTTACATGGTCGGCAAGGACTACGAGGAAGGCGGGATGATCAAGCACGGCTCGATGATGATCAACGCCGTCTCCAATTCGACGGTGCCGCACATCTCCCTGCTGATCGGGGCGTCCTACGGCGCCGGCCACTACGGCATGTGCGGGCGCGCGTACGACCCCCGGTTCCTGTTCGCCTGGCCGAGCGCCAAGTCCGCGGTGATGGGTGGCACGCAGCTGGCCGGCGTGCTCTCGATCCTCGGCCGCGCGGCCGCCGAGGCTCGCGGCCAGCAGGTCGACGAAGCGGCCGACGCAGCGCTGCGGGCCGCGGTCGAAGCGCAGATCGAAGCCGAGTCGCTGCCGATGTTCCTGTCCGGCCGGCTCTACGACGACGGGGTGATCGATCCCCGCGACACCCGCACCGTGCTCGGAATGTGCCTGTCCGCCATCGCGAATGGGCCGATCAAGGGGACGTCGAACTTCGGCGTCTTCCGGATGTGAGGGCAGTAGCGTGATCACTCGAGTCCTGGTCGCCAACCGCGGTGAGATCGCCCGCCGGGTGTTCGCGACGTGCCGCCGGCTGGGCGTCGGCACCGTCGCGGTGTACACCGATCCCGATGCCGACGCGCCGCACGTCGCCGAGGCCGACGCCCGCGTGCGACTCGAGGGCACCCGCGGATACCTCGATGCGGCGCAGCTGATCGCGGCCGCGACGGCGGCCGGCGCCGATGCGATCCACCCCGGTTACGGGTTCCTCTCCGAGAACGCGGATTTCGCCGCGGCGGTGCAGGAGGCCGGTCTGACGTGGATCGGGCCGCCGGTCGCCGCGGTCGCCGCGATGGGGTCGAAGATCGAGGCGAAGAAGATCATGGCCGCCGCGGGTGTGCCGGTGCTCGACGAACTCGATCCCGACACCGTGACTGCCGACATGCTCCCGGTGCTGATCAAGGCGTCCGCCGGGGGCGGCGGGCGCGGCATGCGGGTGGTGCGTGACGTCTCCGAGTTGCCGGCCCAGGTGGAGGCCGCGCGCCGGGAGGCACAGTCGGCGTTCGGCGATCCGACCGTGTTCTGCGAGCGCTACCTCGATGCCGGACACCACGTCGAAGTGCAGGTGATGGCCGACGCGCACGGCACGGTGTGGGCGGTCGGCGAACGCGAGTGCTCGATCCAGCGGCGCCACCAGAAGATCATCGAGGAGGCGCCGTCACCGCTCGTCGAGCGCGTTGCGGGCATGCGCGACAAGCTGTTCGAGGCCGCACGGTTGGCCGCCACCGCGATCGGATACACCGGCGCGGGCACGGTCGAGTTCATGGCCGACGACTCTGGCGCGTTCTTCTTTCTCGAGATGAACACCCGCCTGCAGGTCGAACACCCGGTCACAGAGCTGACATCGGGACTCGACCTCGTGGAATTGCAGCTGGCCGTCGCCGACGGCGCACCGCTGGACCCGGCGCCGCCCGGTTCGCGGGGCGTGTCGATCGAGGCCCGGCTCTACGCCGAGGATCCCGCCAAGAACTGGCAGCCGCAGGCCGGGCCGGTGCACCACTTCGATGTGCCCACCGCCGTCACCCGTTTCGGGCCGATGGACCGGTCGGGCGTTCGGCTGGACGCCGGCGTCGGCGACGGGTCGGTCATCTCCGTGTTCTACGACCCGATGATCGCGAAGGTCATCTCCTACGCGCCGACCCGCCGCCAGGCTGCGGCCATGCTGGCCGACGCCCTGACGCGCACCCGGCTCCACGGGGTGCGGACGAACCGCGACCTGCTCGTCAACGTGCTGCGCCATCCTGCCTTCCTGGCCGGCGACACCGACACCGCGTTCTTCGACACGCACGGTCTGCCCCAGCTCGCGACCGCCGTCGTCGACGCCGACGCCGCCGCACTGTCCGCGGTCGCGGCGGCCCTGGCCGACGCGGCACACAACCGCACGACGGCCACCGTGTTCCGGGCAGCGCCCAGCGGGTGGCGCAACCTCGCGTCCGGGTTCCAGACGAAGTGCTACGACGACGCCGACGGACGGCGTCACGAGGTCCGCTACCGGTTCACCCGGGCCGGGGTGACGATCGAGGGCCGCGACGACGTCGCGCTGGTGTCGGCGACGCCGGACCGGGTGGTGCTGACGGTGGGTGCGCAGCGGCGGGAAGGTCCGCGCGTCGACCGTCCGTACGACGTGACCCGCTACGGCGACGCGGTCTTCGTCGACTCGCCGAGTGGCGCAGTGCATCTGACGGCGCTGCCGCGGTTCCCCGACCCGGACAGCGCACTGGCTCACGGCTCGCTGGTGGCGCCGATGCCCGGTTCGGTACTGCGTGTCGGCGCCGCGGTGGGAGACGCGGTGTCGGCGGGTCAGCCGCTGATCTGGCTGGAGGCGATGAAGATGGAGCACACCATCGCCGCACCGGCCGACGGCCTCGTCGCGGAGCTGAATGTGACCGCGGGCCAACAGGTGGAAGTAGGCGCCGTGTTGGCGCGGGTCGACTCAGGAGAGGGCGAATGACGACCAACGGATTCATCGAGACCACCGAACAGCAGGCGCTGCGCAAGGCCGTCGCCGCGATGGCCGCCAACTACGGCCAGGACTACTACCTGGAGAAGGCCCGCGCCGGCCGGCACACCGACGAACTGTGGGCCGAAGCGGGCCGGCTCGGCTTCATCGGGGTGAACCTGCCCGAGGAGTACGGCGGCGGCGGGGCCGGCATGTACGAGCTGAGCCTGGTGATGGAGGAGATGGCCGCGGCCGGGTCGGCGCTGCTGATGATGGTGGTCTCCCCCGCGATCAACGGCACGATCATCTCCAAGTACGGCACCGAGGATCAGAAGAAGCGCTGGATCCCCGGCATCGCCGACGGCACCATCACGATGGCCTTCGCCATCACCGAGCCGGACGCCGGATCGAACTCGCACAAGATCACCACCACCGCGCGCCGCGACGGCAGCGACTGGGTGCTGACCGGCCAGAAGGTGTACATCTCCGGGGTCGACCAGGCGCAGGCGGCGCTCGTCGTCGGCCGCACCGAAGATCACAGAACCGGTAACCTCAAGCCCGCGCTGTTCGTCGTGCCCACGGACACCCCGGGATTCACCTACACCAAGATCCCGATGGAGATCGTCAGCCCCGAATTCCAGTTCCAGGTGTTCCTCGACGAGGTCCGTTTGCCCGCCGACGCGCTGGTCGGTTCGGAGGACGCCGCGATCGCCCAGCTGTTCGCCGGGCTGAACCCCGAGCGGATCATGGGCGCGGCCAGCGCGGTGGGCATGGGCCGCTTCGCGCTCACCAAGGCCACCGAGTACGTCAAGACCCGCCAGGTGTGGAAGACACCGATCGGCGCGCATCAGGGCATCTCCCACCCCCTGGCGCAGAACCACATCGAGATCGAGCTGGCCAAGTTGATGATGCAGAAGGCGGCCAGCCTCTACGACGCCGGGGACGACGCCGGCGCGGCGGAGGCCGCCAACATGGCCAAGTACGCCGCAGGCGAGGCGTCGGTGCGCGCCGTCGACCAGGCCGTGCAGTCGCTGGGCGGCAACGGACTGACCAAGGAGTACGGCATCGCCTCGGTGCTCACCGCGTCGCGACTGGCCCGCATCGCCCCGGTCAGCCGGGAGATGATCCTGAACTTCGTCGCCCAGACCTCGCTCGGCCTCCCCCGGTCGTACTGATGGACCCCCTGGTCCGCTATGAGGCCGACGGGCCCGTCGCACGCCTGACCCTCGACTCACCGCACAACCGCAACGCGTTGTCGACCGCGCTGGTCGAACAGTTGCACGACGGCTTGACGCAGGCGTCGGCCGAGAGGGATATCCGGGTGGTCGTGCTCGGACACACGGGCGGGACGTTCTGCGCCGGCGCCGATCTGGCCGAGGCCGCCGGCCGCGACCCGTCCGAGCTGGCCCTCGAGCGGGCGCGGGACATGACCCGGTTGCTGCGCAGAATCCTCGAGTCGCGTCTGCCCGTGATCGCCGCGATCGACGGGCACGTCCGCGCCGGCGGCCTGGGCCTGGTCGGCGCATGCGACATGGCGGTGGCAGGCGCCACCAGCACGTTCGCACTCACCGAGGCGCGGATCGGTGTTGCGCCGTCGATCATCTCGTTGACCCTGCTCCCGAAGATGACGGCCCGCGCCGCGGGGCGCTACTTCCTCACCGGGGAGAAGTTCGGGGCCGACACCGCAGCCGAGGTCGGGCTGATCACCGTCGCCGCCGACGACGTGGCCTCGACGGTCGCTGAGTTGGCGTCTGCGGTCGCCCAAGGGTCACCGCAGGGGCTGGCGGCATCCAAGGCTTTGACCACCGCGTCGATCATCGACGACTTCGATCGGCGCGCAGAGAAATTGACACAGGAGTCGGCCGCGTTGTTCGTTTCCGAGGAGGCACGGGAGGGGATGCTCGCGTTCTTGCAGAAGCGCCCGCCCTCGTGGCGGAGCTAGCTGCTTACGGTTTTGTCAACACTCTTGCATGTGCCGACGTTCGTCGTAGGCTCGTGGGCGATGTGCGCTGCCAGCGACGAGCCCTCGGGCGAGGAGTCACCGATGATGTGCCGAAGCTCAGTATGAGCACACCCGCGTCGCGCAACGGGTCGATGCGTGCTGCCGACACCGACCGGATCCAGACGGCGCAGCTGCTGACCGACGCGGCCGCGTCCGGCAAGCTCGGCGTCAACGAGTACGAAGATCGACTGACCAGGGCTTACGCGGCCCAGACCTACGAGGAACTGGACCGGCTGTCGGCCGACCTCCCCGGCGCCGTCACCCGCGGACGCAGCGGCCCGTGCCGACCGGCGCCGTCGAGCCTGCTGCTGGCGATCCTGAGTGGCTTCGAACGCCGCGGCCGCTGGAACGTCCCGAAACGGCTGACCACCTTCGCGCTCTGGGGCGGTGGCGTCGTCGACATGCGGTACGCCGACTTCACCGCTCACGACGTCGAGATCCGGTCGTACTCGATCATGGGCGGCCAGACGATCCTGGTCCCGCCGGAAGTCAACGTCGACCTCCATGGCAAGGGCGTGATGGGCAGCTTCGATCACACGGTCGACGGCGAGGGGTCGCCCGGCGCACCGTGCGTCCGGATCTCCGGCTTCTCGCTGTGGGGCAGCGTCGGCGTCAAACGCAAGAAGCGCAAAGGCAGCTGAGGGCGTCTCGCGGAGTTCAGCGCCGCCGCTTCGAGTTCAGGTAGTCACCCACCACCGCCGCGCCGAGACCGTCGAGATCGGGCACGACCACCCGGCCGCTGACGCGGCGGGCCACCTGATCGATGAACCGGGCCAACCCGGGGTCGCTGCCCAGCCGGAAGATGGTGACCTGCGCCCCCAGCCGGGCGATCTCGTCGAATCCTCGGACGGTGTGGGCAATGGTCCGCGGGTGCGGTGGGTAGTCAAAGAAGACAGCAGGACTGCCGTTCCGGTCGAAGTCCTCGAGGTGGGCGGTCGGTTCGCCGTCGGTGACCACGAGGACGACCGGCTGCGCGTTCGGATGACGGCGCAGGTGCCTGCCGGCCAGCGCGAGCGCGTGATGCAGGTTGGTGCCCTGCTCGTACACCCCTTCCAGCCCAGTCAGCTCGGCCGCGGTGACGGTGCGCGCGTAGCGGCCGAACGCCACGATCTGCAGTGCGTCGGACCGGAACCGGGTGCTGACGAGGTGGTTGAGCGCCAGCGCGGTGCGCTTCATCGGCAGCCACCGGTTCTCCATCACCATCGAGAACGAGGTGTCGACCAGCAGGGCCACCGCGGCCTGGGTGCGGGTCTCGGTCTCGGAGATCTCGACATCGTCGACCGTGATGCCAATGGCCCCGGCCCGCTCGCCGGTGCCGGCCTCGCGGAGTACGGCGTTGGTGAGCGTCCTGGTCACATTCCACGGTTCGGTGTCGCCGAACTGCCAGGGCCGGGTGGCACCGGTGAGTTCGCCTGCCGCGCCGGCCCTGCGGGTGTCGCGCTCGCCGCGCCGGCCCGAAAGCTGTTCGGCGACATCGCGAAGTGCGGCCTGACCGAGCTGTCGCATGGCCTTCGGCGAGAGGCGCCACTGCCCGTCGGCACCGCGGTCGAGGAACCCCTGGTTCATCAGGGCGCGTTCCAGTTCCGACAGGGTGCGCGCGTTGACGGCGGCCTCGTCGCCGAGCTGGCGCGCGAGCATGTCGAGGTCGACGTCGTCCATACTGGCGCCGGCGTAGCTCTGCGACAGCTGCTCGGCGAGCTGCTCGAGCTCGGCGATGTCGGCCAGCGCCTGAGCGCCCTCCCCCATGCCCAGCGGGTCGTTGCCGGAGAACCGCTGCGAACCAGTCCAGTCCTCGCCGGGCCGCGCCGCCTGGAGATGGGCGTCGAGCCGGTTGAGCGCGTTCATCAACGACGGCGATCCGAAAGCCTGCTGCGCCAACGAATCCAGCTCGGCTCGCTGCTGCTCGGAGAGGCTGTTGCGGAACCGTTGCGCGGCGGCGGCACGCTGGGCCAGCGAGTCCAGCAGCTCGTCGATGTTCTGCGGATTCTCCGGGAAGAACTCGCCGTGCTTGTCCATGAAGTTCTGAAAATCCTGCTGGGTGTCTTCGCCTTTGGCGTGCTTGTCCAGCAGATCGTTGAGGTCGTCGAGCATCTCGCTGACGCGCTGACGATCCTCGTCGGTGGCGTTCTCCAGCGCCTGCTTCATACCGGCGAACCGCTGGTCGAGCATCTCCCGGCCCAGCAGGTCCTTGATCTGATCGTACTTCTCCCGCGCCTCCTGGGAGCGCCAGTCGTACTCGGAGAGTTCCTGAACGGCCTTGGCCGGCGACGGTGAGAGCGAGTCCAGCTGCAGCTCACCGAATCTGGCGTCGTCGTCGAGCGCGCGGGCCAGCTCCTTGCGCTCGGCGAGCACGGCCTCGTCGAGGAGTTTCTTGATGTCGGCGAGGGTGCCGTCGAGGTTGTTGCGCTGCAACAGTTCCCGTCGCCGACGGTTCGCCTCGGCCGCCAGCTTGTCGGCGCCGGGCATGTTCTTCGACCCCCGGCGCAGCAGCTCCGACAGCGCCCGCCGCGGAGAGGTGCCCTCCATGACGTCCTGTCCGATCGCCTCCAGCGCCTCGCGCAGATCGACCGGTGGGGCGAGCGGGTCGGGCCCACCGGTATATCGCGAATACCGGGAGAAGTGGCTGTGTTTAGCCATAGACGGTTTCGCCTTCTCCGGACACCTTGTCGATGCGCTTGGCCAGATACAGCGCCTCGAGCGCCAACTCGATCGCGGCGGCGCGCTGCCCCTCCGAGGACGCGCCGAGCCGGCGCTGGATCTCCGCGACGGCCGGCACCTCGGGCAGCGCGGCCAGCACCTCCCGCGCGGAGACCCGTTCCCCGGTGGTGACCGGTGAACCGTTCTCGACCGCGGTGACGATGGGGCCGACGTCGATCCCGCCCAGCAGCCGCTGCGCCGTCTCGGCGGTGGCCCGGCGCAGCAGGTGCTCGAGCACGGCCTGCTCGCGCCCCTCCTCGCCGGACTCGAATTCCAGCTTGCCGCGCAGCACGTCGATCACCGTGGCGAGGTCGACGACCCGGGCCACCGGCTCCTGCTCGCCGAGTATCGCGGACCGGTGACGGGCCGAGGCGGCGACGGTTTCGGCGGCCGCGATCGCGAAGCGGGCCGAGACACCGGAGCGCTGATCGATGGAGCTCGACTCACGCAGGCTGCGCGCGAACCGGGCCAGGATCGCCAGCAGGTACCCGGGCACCTCGGCGGCCAGGTGGGCCTCCTGCGTGATGACGCCGACCTCGGCGTCGAGCTCGAGGGGGTAGTGCGTGCGGATCTCGGCCCCGAACCGGTCCTTGATCGGGGTGATGATGCGTCCGCGGTTGGTGTAGTCCTCAGGGTTGGCGCTGGCGACGACGAGGACGTCCAGCGGCAGCCGCAGCGTGTAGCCGCGGACCTGGATGTCGCGCTCCTCCATCACGTTGAGCATCGCGACCTGGATCCGCTCGGCGAGGTCGGGAAGCTCGTTGACCGCGACGATTCCGCGGTGCGCCCGCGGGATCAGCCCATAGGCGATGGTCTCGGGGTCTCCGAGGCTGCGGCCTTCGGCCACCTTGATCGGGTCGATGTCCCCGACCAGGTCGGCGACGCTGGTGTCGGGGGTGGCCAGCTTCTCGGTGTAGCGCTCGCTGCGGTGCTTCCAGGCGACCGGCAGGTCGTCGCCGGAGTCGGCGGCCCGCCGGATCGACTCCGGGGTGATCGGGCTGTAGGGGTGCTCGCCGAGCTCCGAGCCGGCGATCACCGGCGTCCACTCGTCCAGCAGGCCGCTCAACGCGCGCAGCAGGCGCGTCTTGCCCTGACCGCGTTCGCCGAGCAGGACGATGTCGTGCCCGGCGATCAGCGCACGCTCCAACTGCGGGATCACGGTGTCCTCGAACCCCAGGATGCCCGGCCAGACCTGCTCGGCGTCGGCGCCGGAGCTCAGCGCGGCCAGCAGGTTCTCCCGGATCTCAGCTTTCACGCTGCGTTCGCGATGCCCGGAGGCGCGCAGCTCACCGACGGTACGGGGAAGGTCGTTAGGTGAAGTCACCACACCACGCTACGACTGTTCTCCGCGAGCGGGCGTGTCTGTCGGCAACACACCGCGGCACGCTGGCACTTTGCGCACGCTCGTGGTTACTCGTGCCCGTCGTTCAGTGCGCGAAGTGACGTGCGCCCGTCAGGTACAGCGTGATTCCCGCGGCGGTGGCCGCCGCCGTCACCTCGTCGTCGCGCACCGATCCGCCCGGGTGGACGACGGCTCTGACCCCCGACGCGATGAGTGTCTCGAGCCCGTCGGGGAACGGGAAGAAGGCATCGGATGCCGCGACGGCGCCCCGGGTGCGGTCGCCGGCCCGCTCCACCGCGAGCCGTGCCGCGTCGACCCGGTTGACCTGACCCATGCCGACGCCCACGGTGGCTCCGTCGCGGGCGATGACGATCGCGTTCGACTTGACCGCCCGGCAGGTGCGCCACGCGAACACCAGGTCGGCCAGCATGGCCGGATCGGCGGGTGACCCGGTCGCCAGCGTCCAGTTGACGGGGTCGTCGCCGGCGGCGTCGAGGGCGTCGCGCTGCTGGATCAGCAGTCCCCCGCTGACCTGACGGAACTCGGTGCCACCGGGTTGCGGCTCGGAGGCCACCAGTACCCGGATGTTCTTCTTGCCCGTGAGTACTTCCACCGCCCCGGGCTCGTAGGCCGGCGCGATGATCACCTCGGTGAAGATCCCGGCGACGGTCTGGGCCATCTCGACGCTCACCTCGGTGTTGGCGGCGATCACGCCGCCGAACGCCGACAGCGGATCACACTCATGGGCCTTGCGGTGCGCATCGGCGACCGACACCGACGACACCGCGATCCCGCACGGGTTGGCGTGCTTGATGATCGCCACGCAGATGTCCTCGTGGTCGAACGCCGCGCGCCACGCCGCGTCGGCGTCGGTGTAGTTGTTGTAGGACATCTCCTTGCCGTGCAACTGTTCGGCCTGCGCGAGGCCGGGCCAGGCGCCCTCGTCGCTGTAGAGCGCCGCCTGCTGATGCGGGTTCTCGCCGTAGCGCAGCACGGCCGCCCTCCGGAAGGTCGCACCGAACCACGGCGGCAGCGCCGCCGACGCCGCCTCCCCCTCCGGCGCGAGCACCGACCCCATCCAGGACGCCACCGCGACGTCGTATTCGGCCGTGTGCCGGAAAGCCAACGACGCCAGCGTCTTTCGCTCAGTCAAGGTGAACCCGCCGGCGCGCACCGCGGCCAGCACGCCGTCGTAGCCCAGCGGGTCGACGACCACCGCGACGCTGGGGTGGTTCTTGGCGGCCGCGCGCACCATCGACGGCCCTCCGATGTCGATCTGCTCGACGCACTCGTCGACACCGGCACCGGAGTTCACCGTCTGCGTGAAGGGGTAGAGGTTCACCACCACGAGTTCGAAAGCCTCGACGCCGAGTTCTTCGAGCGCCGAGACGTGTTCGGGCTTGCGCTGATCGGCCAGCAGGCCCGCGTGCACCCGGGGATGCAGTGTCTTCACCCGGCCGTCGAGCACCTCGGGGAAGCCGGTGACGTCCTCCACCGGCGTCACCGGAACACCAGCCGCGGCAATGGTTTTCGCGGTGGATCCGGTCGACACGATCGCGACGCCGGCAGCGTGCAGACCCTCGGCCAGCGGCACCAACCCGGTCTTGTCGTACACGCTGATCAGTGCGCGGCGGATCCGCCGCCGACCCTCGTTGTCGCTCATCCCATGGTCGCCTTTCGTCCCGTCCAGGTGACGCCGCGCGTGGCCAGCGCCGCCAGGACATCCACCAGCAGTTGTCGCTCGATCACCTTGATCCGTTCGTGCAGAGTGGCCTCGTCGTCGTCGTCGAGAACGGAAACGGCCTGCTGCGCGATGATGGGTCCGGTGTCGGTTCCGGCGTCCACCAGATGCACCGTGCACCCCGTGACGCGCACGCCGTAGGCCAGCGCGTCGGCGACGGCATGCGCGCCGGGAAACGCCGGCAGCAGCGCGGGATGGGTGTTGACGACCCGCCCCGGAAACCGTGAAAGAAACTCTGGCCCAAGGATTTTCATGAAGCCGGCCGACACCACCAGGTCGGGGTTGTGGATCGCGGTCGCCTCGGTGATCGCGGCGTCCCAGGCGCTGCGGTCCGGATACTCCCGCAGGGGCACGGTGTACGTCGGCACCGAAGCGGCCGCGGCGATGTCGAGCGCCGCGCAGACCCGGTCGGTACCGACCGCCACCACGCGGGCCGGGTAGTCGCCGACGGCGGAGTCCAGCAGCGACGCCAACAACGAACCGGTTCCCGACGCCAGGACGACGAGCCGCGCCGGCGCACTCGGGGGCACACGGACCGCGGGCTGCACGCCAGAGAGCCTAATGGGTGCTCAGTCGGTGCTGCCTTGGCGGCCGCCACGCACCTCCTCGTCGACGACGCTGGAGCTTGTCGGTTCGTCTACCACGAAGTGCTCCTCCGGGTCGAGTTCCGATGCCGGCGCCCCTCGCTCGGCCGACGGCGCAGCGACTGGCCCGGGTTCGGGGTCCGCGCCCGCCTGCGCCGTGTCGAAGTCGACGGTCACGGGCTCGTCACCGTCCTCGTCCTCGGGTTCGGGTTCGGGTTCGGCGACGGGCCGGCGGACGCGCGGCGCCACACCGCCCGACATCACCACAGTGAGCCCGCCGATGCCCGCGAACCACAGGAACGCCGCCGGCGCGAACGTCGCCTGGTCCACCCCGACGTCGCCGAAGTTGCCCAGGGGTCCGCCCCCGGCGAAGCCGAGCAGTGCCATCGTCGCCGCCGCGAGCAACGCCGCCACCACCACCTTGGCCAGCGCCGACAGCAGCGGCAGCCTGCGCCGCGCGCACTGCTGGCCGAGCGCCACCGCCGACACCGCGGCCACGATCATCAGCGCCACCCACACCGGCCCCAGCGGCGGTGTCGGCACCGCCGCGAGAACCGGCAGCGCCGGGACGTCTCCGCCGAAGACCGTGAACGGGCTGAACGTCGCGAGCCCGACATGCGCGCTGGACCCCACCGCCACCGCGGCGGCGCCCACCATCACGTTGGGCACGTAGAGCACGGACAGCACGGTGAGGCTGAGCTGCCCGAACACCGAATCGGTGATCGAGTACAACTCGTGCATCGTCGACCAGTGCACGATCAGCGACCCTGCGACGACGGCGCCGGACAGCCCCATCAGCGCCAGCACCCCGGCGGCGGCCGCCCGCACGGCGTCCGGCAGCCAGTTGGGCAGCGGTGACGCATACAGCACCCGGCGGCCCACCCGGGATCCGACGCCCACCGCCGCGCCGATGGCATGCACGACGAACACCCCGCCGAACGCGCGCAGTGCGTCCGGCGTCTGCAGCTGGGTGATCACCGACGCCGCGTCGTGGACCACGGCGAGACACAGTGCGGCGATCAGGATCGGGCCGCCGAGCGCCGAGGCCACCACCCAGCGGGTGACGAACCAGGACGTGCTGGTCGTCGCCGCGGCAGTCGTCCGAGAGGTGCCGTAGACCATCGCCAGCACCGGCAACAGCGGCATCACGCCCAGCGCGCTGCCGGCGATGGAGACCGGGACCTGGTGCACGCCGAGCCACATGCTGGCGATGGCGCCGAGCGCCCCGGTCATGTCGCTGTTAGCGATCAGCAGCTGCAGCAACACCACGGCGGCGACGAGCACCAGCGCCACCACGGACGGCCCGAACGCCACCCGCAGCAACTCCCGCGCCTGACGCGTACCCCCGGCTCCCCGAGGCGCGCCGCGCGCGCGTGAGGGACTGTTCACAGGCTCGGCCGCTCCTCGCACCCGCAGCGGTGCGCGACGTTCGCGCACGCGCGGCTCAGACTACGACGACGACTGATCCGACTGCGAGGACGGCGACTGCTGCTGGTGTTGCGTCGGCACCTGGGTGGTCGGCGCATTGCTCGACGACGGAGGCTGGCCGTACGTGGGGAACCCGGTCGGAGGCGTCGGCGGACCGGACGGCGCGACAGGCGGGAACCCACCGGTGGACGGACCCGTGCTCGGGTAGCCGCCGCTGCCGGTGTACGGCGTGGGATAGCCCGGGCGCTGCTGTTGGGGGCCCTGCTGGTGACCGGGAGCGTTGTGCTGCCCCTGCGCCTGACCGGGATGCTGGCCGTAGTACGCGCCGGGGTACTGGCCGTACTGGTGCGACTGGTCGTACTTCGGCCGCGGCACGGGCGCGGTGATGATGCCGGAGTCGAACAGCAGAACCACGACGGCCACCGCCGCTTGCAGCAACGTGAAGGCGATGAGCAGATACAGGCCCCAGTCGACCGTCGTGGCGCTGGGCTTGTTGATGACCTCCGCGATGACGATCAAGAAGGCCACCACCGAGAAGACCGCTGCGACCGCGGTGTAGCTGCGCTGTTTGGGCAACAGACCGATCCCGGCGAACAACGCCGCGACGACCGCCGAGACCACGGCCAGCTCCAGACCGGTCGAACTGCCGCTGAGCTCACCGAGGCCGGGGAAGTCCGACGAGTTGACGGTGAATTGAGGCGCGAAGAACGCCAGGTAGGCGAGCAGGCCGAGCACGGCGACGGCCGCACTCAGGTAACCGGGGAGCTTCGACGGGCCCTCCGCGGCGGGCTCACTCTCCCCCACCTTGCCGAACTGCTGCGTCGGCGCGTTGAACTGGGTCGTTGGCTGCTGGCCGGGCGGATATCCGGGACCTCCGGTGGGGCCTTGTGGGTACGACATGACCTCTCCTGTGCTGTTCGGGCACCACGTCGACGTGACGACGCAGCCGGCGACGCGTCCAACTGCGACGACGCCGCTTATCGAGGGACCGCGTGAGCGATTCGATGATCCACGCTAGCGCACCGAGGGGTAGGACTGTCACGCGTCGCTTCCCGACACGTGCGGTCTCGTGCGTCACACCCGATGCACTGGACGCGTCGCGCTCGGACTCCTCGATTTCGCGGACCAGCGGCAGCGCACGGGCGCCGAAGTGCTCGATCTCCCCCGGGAAATGCAGGAACCCGCCGAGGATCGGATCGATGCCGCGTTTGCGGTACGCCGCGACGCGCCCCGCGATCTGCTCGGGGGCGCCGAGGAGTTGCGTGGTGAGGGAAACGATGATCACGCCATCACGATCGGCGTGGGGGCGATGCCGTTGAACGACGAGGCCGTCACACTTGTGTAGGCGCCCATCATCGGACTGACCACCAGGTCGCCGAGTCGCAGCACCGGCATCGGATAGTCGCGTGCCACCACGTCCGCGCTGTCGCAGGTCGGTCCGGCCAGCGTCACGGGTTCGAGCGCGACGTCGCGACCCTCGAGTTCCGAGAGCGCCAGTATCGGCGGGTGCACGTCCTCGGTCATCACGTTGGAGTAGCTGCCGTAGACCCCGTCATCGAGGTAGTGCCACACCCGTCCGTCGCGCAGCGCGGTTCCGACGACGCTGGTGAGCAGCGTCATGCAGTCGGCGGCCAGGAAGCGCCCCGGCTCGGCCAGCAGCGTGAACTCGTCGCGGTCCTGCCCCAGCACCTCGTCGACGATCGCTCCCACCTCCTCGACCGGCGGCTCGGGATCGCGGTAACTCACCGGGAACCCACCCCCGATGTCGATCACCCGGGTACGCACACCGAGGGCGTGGTCGATCTGGGTGATCAGGTCGAGCGTCTGCTGCAACGCCCGGCGGTACGGCTCGACCGACGAGCTCTGGCTCCCGACGTGGAAGGTGAAGCCGGCGAATTGAACCCCCGCCGCCAGGACGTGCTTGACCATCAATTCGGCCTCGGCGGGCGCGACCCCGAACTTCGACGACAGGTCCGACTTGGCGGCGGGGTTGCGAAACGCCAACCGCACCAGGACCTCGACGTCGGAGGGGCGCCCGCAGAACTTCTGCGCCTCCGCCGCGTTCTCCACGACGAAGGTGCGCACGCCCGCTGCGTAGGCGTGGTCGAGGTCGGCGGGCTTCTTGATCGGATGGGTGTGGATGCACCGACTGATCGGAAGCCCGAGCCGCTGCAGGAGGTCCACCTCGCCCCGTGTCGCCACGTCGAAACCGCCGCCGCAGATCGCGACGGTCGACAGCACGAGCGGATGCGGCAACGCCTTCACCGCATAGTGCAGCTCGAAGCCGCGCAGAGCGTCGTGCAGCCGACGCAACCGTCGGGCCACGAGGTGGGGTTCGAGCACGAGCAGCGGTGTCCCGTGTGTTGCCGCGAGATCGGACAAGCGGCCCGCACGGACCCGCAGTTCGTCACGCAGCTGAGACCGTCGTCGGGTGTCCACGGTCTTCTCCCTTCTCCAGTGGCCGATGGGCGAGCAACGTCGTGAACCGCTCGTAGCTGACGATCGCGCAGGAATAGAACGCCGCGTCGGAGACGACCTTGCCGACAGCCCAGCCGGCGAGGACGTCGCCGAACAGCGCCGGGCCGAGGTAGAAGCTCACTGGCCGCACCGCGACGCTGTCGATCAACTCGGCGGGACCGAATTCGACCGCGACACTGCGCAGCGCCAGCAGGTTGGCGACGGCGAGACGGGCCGGTACGGGACGCCACCGCTGGTCGCGGTAGCTCCATCGCAGCGCGCTGATGTAGGCGGCGGCGTAGTAGCCCACGCTGGCCCCCACGGTGGCGGTGACGGCCGCCACGGCCAGCGACTCGGTCACGACGTAGGCCACCGCCGCCGCCCCGAACTCGCCGGCCGTCCCCGCGATCTCGCACGGCAGGTAGCGGCGCACCCACTCGCGCAGCTTGGCTCGTCTCGAGATCGCTGTGACCATGTCTCGGACTGTGCCGTCGCCGGCGCCGCGCGTCGTGAGTAGCCCACTACGCGCATTAGTCGGCGAGGACCCGCAGGCGCCTCCCCGCACCCGTCTTGCGCCCACGGATTGGAACACGTTCTAATTCACGGTATGGACTTTGGGTTGGTGCTGTTCACCTCCGATCGCGGGATCGCTCCGGCAGCGGCGGCCAAGCTGGCCGACGAGCACGGGTTCACCACGTTCTACGTGCCCGAACACACCCACATCCCGATCAAGCGCCAGGCTGCGCACCCCACCACCGGTGACGAGACGCTCCCCGACGACCGCTACATGCGCACCCTGGACCCGTGGGTGTCGCTGGGCGGCGCGGCCGCCGTGACCGCCCGGGTGAGGCTGTCGACCGCGGTCGCGCTGCCCGTCGAACACGACCCCATCACGCTGGCCAAATCCATCGCCACCCTGGACCACCTGTCCGGTGGCCGCGTGTCTCTCGGCGTCGGATTCGGGTGGAACACCGACGAATTGGCCGACCACAACGTGCCACCCGGCCGGAGGCGCACCATGCTGCGCGAGTACCTGGAGGCCATGCGTGCTCTCTGGACGCAGGAGGAAGCCGAATACGACGGCGAGTTCGTGAAATTCGGGCCGTCGTGGGCCTGGCCCAAACCGGTGCAGAGCCATATCCCCGTTCTGGTCGGCGCCGCAGGCACGGAGAAGAACTTCAAGTGGATCGCGAAGTCGGCCGACGGCTGGATCACCACGCCGCGGGACTTCGACATCGACGCACCGGTCAAGCTGCTCCAGGACACCTGGGCCGCTGCGGGCCGCGACGGCGCACCGCAGATCGTCGCACTGGACTTCAAGCCCGACCCCGACAAACTCGCCCGGTGGCGCGAACTCGGCGTCACCGAAGTGCTCTTCGGCCTGCCGGACAAGTCCGAGGCTGATGTCGCCGCCTACGTCGAACGCCTCGCAGGCAAACTCAACGCGCTCGTCTGATTTGGTGCATCGGGGTCCTTGGCGCACACCTTAGGCTGGTGGGGAACACCAGCAAGGGGCTTCCGCGCACGTGAGGAGCAATCAAGCCTCATGTCGATCTCGATGATCCGCGCGCAGAATCCGCAGGGCGTCGTCGACGCGGGCACTGAGTTGTCCGGCAAGGCCGCCGCGTTGGACGGGCTCATCGGTGAGCAGGTGCGCGCGGTGAACCGACTGCGGCAGAGCTGGTTCGGGCGGGCGGCCAACGCGGCGGTCGCGAGGGCCTACCGCGACATCCAGCGGCAGCATCTGCAGCACGAGCTGATCCAGGCGCGCGCCGACGCCCTGTCGGCCGGTGGCGCCGGCATGGTTGCCGGCCGCTCTGTTGTGCTGGCATGGGTGGCAATCGCCCGCTCGATGTTCGACGTGTCCGACGCCGGTGTGGTCACACCGCGCCCACCGAACGACACGGCTCCGTGGGTCGCGATCGCCGCCTGCTACACCACGATCATCCAGCAGCTCATTCAGACGTTCCTCCACCTCGACGGCCAGTTGGCGGGCACGCTGGCCGCGATCGCCCGCGGCGACATCCCGGGCAACGACCCGGCTCCGGCGGGCGGTTTCGGCCCCGGCATCGACCCCGACGGGTTCAACAACGGTCAGTTGACCTTTCACCAGCAGATGGCGGGTTTCGGCGACGCCGAGACGGGCGCCGGCGGCGTCGGCGTGCCGAACACAGACCTCTCCATCATGGGGATGACGCCGGACGGCCGGATGTTCACCATCCAAGGAGACACAGGGGTCGGCATGAACCCCGACACCAACGGCGGGCCCGGCGCCCGCCCGCCAGACGGGGGCAACAACAGCATCCTCTACTGGAAGATGGACGAGCACGGCAAATGGGTCGTCGACGAGGTGGTGAAGAATCCGTTCCCCAGTCAGCTGGGGCCCGGCGGGAAAGCTGACATCTCGACCATCCCGACGTCCACGTTCAACGTCGGGGACACGATGTACGCGTCGGTGATGAACGTGGACCATTGGAACGGTCCGCCCGGTCAGCGCCCTCCAGGCGAAAGTGGTTGGGTGAGCCGGAGTTCGGAGTTGTGGAAGTCAAGCGACAACGGCAGGACCTGGGCGAGGACCAGCGCGGTGTGGCGCAACGACGTCGACGCTCCCAACAATCCCTTCCAGGTTCAGAGCTTCGCTCCCGCTGACGACGGATACGTCTACATGTACGGCACGGCCGACGGCCGCACCAATGACGGACTGCACATGGCGCGCGTGCCGGCGCAGTATGTCGGCGACACCTCGCAATACGAATACTGGAACGGCACGGCGTTCGACCACAACCAGGCTCAGAACAGCAGCCCCGCCGTCGTCCAGACGCCGTCGGGCGTCTCCGGGATCGGAGAACCCAACGTCCACTTCTACGACAACAAGGTGCTGCTGACCTTCAACGACGAGAACGGCGGCGTCTACACGAGTTCGTCCACCGACGGTGGGGTCTCCTGGACCGATCCGACGCGCGTCGTGTCTCGAGGCGGTGTCTACGGCGTGTTCCAATCGCCGTTCTCGGGTGGTGACTCGATCGGAGCCACACTGTCGCTGTGGAACCCGTACGGCACCGCTCTGTACGAGATCGAGAATCAGGACACGCGCAACCTGGGGGCGTATTGATGCAGCCGCGACGGAGTTTCCGCATTCTCGCGGGGGCGATGCTGACCGCGACGGCGATGACCGCCTGCTCCACCTCGAAAGAGGCGGCGCCACAGGATGCTTCGACCAGTCCGACCACACCGGCCACCGGGGCACCGCTGTCGGTGGCGCCGGCCGGCGGCGAATTCCCGGACATGAGCGGCTACACCGAAGGAGATCACCGCACCTTCTTCTCCGGTGGGCAGCGCTATTTCGGCATCGCGTTTCGTTCTCCCGACGGCCAGAAATGCGTGTCCAACAGCTACCGGTCCGTGGACGACACCAGCCTGCGCTGCTGGGGCCCGCGACCCGACAAGGGGCCGGGCACCTGGGAAGTGAAGACGGAGGCCGGGACGGCGACGACCATCCGGCAACTCCAGGATCCCACCCCGACCACCCCGCCCGGCGCGGATCCGACGCCGATTCTGCCGGCCCGCCACGTGCTCACCTACCCGGAGGCACACTTGGTGTGCGGGGTCGACGAGCAGGGCGCCACGGCCTGCCTTCTGGGTGACCACGGCTTCGTGCTCGCCCCGACGTCGACCGAACTGTTCTGACGTGAAGGAGGACGTGGTGCGCAACGGCCGCATCCGGCGTCGAGCCGGAACGACGATCATGCTGATCTCGCTGCTGAGCGCGTGTTCTCCCGCGGTCGAGCAGGCGGCGGCGAGTCCTCCGACGCCGGATTTTCCCGACCTGTCCGGGTATACGCCGGTGGACACTCAGGAGTACATGCAGAGCTACCCGTACTTCAGAGGTTTCGACTTAGTGACTCCAGACGGGCAGCAATGCAATCACAACGCGATGAACTCCTTGGGCGATCCCTCACGGATGACGCTGACCTGTGACGGTCCGCGACCCGACCAGGGGCCGGGCACCTGGGAGGTTCGAGTCGCCACCGACCAGGCGGCGACCATCGAGCAGACGGAGCCACTCGACCCCTCTTATCCGGCCGACCCGTCGATGCGACCGAAACAGCTCCCGGCGATGCACAAGATCACGTACCAGAGCATCGAATGCGGTGCCGACGCCACGGGCATGACCGCGTGCCGAGTCGGCGACCACGGCTTCGTCCTGACACCGACGTCGACACACCTGTTCTGACGGCGTCTAGCGCAGCACCGCCCGGTTGCCGTTCTCGGTCGGCGTCACCGAGATCTTCGCGCCCAACGGGTCTCCGTCGGACATGAGCCCCACCAGGTCCGCATCGTCGGTCGTCGCCATGAACCGCGAGCCGTCGGCGTCCAGCCGCCCGACGATGATGCCGGTGCGCACCGGCCAGTCGTACCGCACGGAGTAGGTTTCGACGCTTCCCGCCCCCTCCGGCGTCTTGGTCACCCGCACCGTCGGCAACTCGGCCACCCGCGCCGTCAACTCCGCGCTCCGCGACGTCCGCCACTGAGCGGGTTCGGTCGAATAGATGCCCACCGAGTACTTGCTCATGATGCCGCCGTTGGCGCCGACGAATCCGAATCGGCCTGGCCTGTCGCGCATCTGGGCCACGGTTTCGGCGATGCCGTGCACCGAGTAGCTGTTGCCCGGCCCCCCGAAGTACGGCAGGCCGCCGGTCAGCGTGTGCCCCCGCGGATCGTCGCCGGAGAGCCCGAGCGCCTCGCAGATCACGAACACCGGGAACGGGAAGCAGCTGTAGAGGTCGAAGGTGGCGATGTCCGCGACACCGAGACCGGCCACCCGCAGCGCCTCGTGAGCGGCGTGCGCGGCGGCCGGACTGGCACCGAGGTCGACCCGGTCCAGCAGTGGCTGCTCGACGAGGTCGGAATGCCCGTGCAGGAACACCCACTTCTCCTCCGGCACACCGAGTTTGCGTGCCGACTCGACCGACGTCAGCACGATCGCCGCGCCCTGGTTGACAGTGTCGCGGGCGACCAGGAGCCGTGGATACGGGTCGCAGATCATCCGGTTCTCGTCGGTGACAGTCTCGATCTCCTCGACCGATCGCTCCACCGGTGACGACGAGAACGGGTTCTTGGCAGCCACTTTCGACATCGGCGCGAACAACTCGGCCATCGCCTGCCGGTACTGCGCGACGCCGAGTCCCAGGCGCGCCCGTCGCGCGTTCTCCAGCAGGCCGTACTGCACCGGCGCGCCCGTCAGACCGTGCTGGACGGTGTATTCGTCGATGTAGCTGTAGATCTGGTGGCCGCGGTCCTCCAGTTGGCCGTCGACGTGTTCGGTGAAGTCCGGCTTGTCGTCCCGGTTGGCGAAGTACTTGGCCGTCGATCCCGGTTCGGAGCCCATGATCATCACGACGTCGGCGTTCCCGGCCACGATCGCGTCGCCCGCCTCGGTCACCAGCTTCTGCGGCCCCTGCCCGCCGACCGGTTCGAGCACGACGCGCCGCGGGTCACCACCCAGCCGACGCATCACCGAGCGCGGGTAGTTGTTCGACTTGCCCAGCGTCGCGGGCATCGGCCCGGAGATCTCGAACTGCCGGAGGCCGTACACCGTGTCAACGGCGCCGGCCACGGCGGTCGCATCTGCACCCGTGTCGGCCAGTGCCGCCTGCGCGGCCGCCGTCGCGAGGTCGACGGCGGACATACCGCGATAGTCGGGGTCGTCGATCCGCTCGGTGAACTGGCCGACACCGACGACGACCGGCGTGCGTGGATCTATCCGCATTACGGACCTCCTGGCAACTGTTAATTCGCCAGGCTAACCGAAAGCTGGAACGCGTTCCAATTCACCTCTGCGGGTGAGGCCGTGCCGCCACCGGGTACCCGCCCCTCATGGCTCGCGGTGCCCACCCTCAGCGCACGGTGTTCTACGGCGCCTGCCTGCTGGCGGCGGCGTTCCTGTCGTGCTGGGTGGCGGCCCGGGTGCACATCGTGTGGGTGTCGGCCCTGATCTACGTCGCCGCGGCCGTCGCCACCTGCGTCGGCCTGGTCATGACCCTGCGCGACTACGGGTGAACCCACGGCGAGCGCGCACGTTTGTACAGCTGCGACGGGGCGGATTCAAGCTGTCGCTGCAACGTACGTGGACGGATCTGAGAGTAGTCGGTCGAGTTCTTCGGCGGGTGTGCGCCAGTTGTGTCGTTTGCGGGGTCGGGCGTTGAGTTCGGCGGCGACTTGGTCGAGGAATCCCGGTCCCCAGAACGCAAGGTCAGTGCCTTTGGGGAAGTACTGGCGTAGCAGTCCGTTGGTGTTTTCGTTGGTGCCGCGTTGCCAGGGACTATGGGGGTCGCAGAAGTAGATCGGTAGCCCGGTGGCTTCGGTGATGTTGGTGTGCATCGCCATCTCGGTGCCCTGGTCCCAGGTCAGTGAACGGCGCAGGATTGCGGGTATCTCGGGGACTTTGGCGGTCATCGCTGCGGCGACGGTGGTGGCGGTGTGATCACCGGGCAGGTGTAGCAGCATCACGAACCCCGTGGTGCGCTCGACCAGGGTGCCGATCGCGCTGGTGTTGCCCGCGCCCATGATCAGGTCCCCCTCCCAGTGGCCGGGGATAGCGCGATCGTCGGCTTCGGCGGGCCGCTCGGAGATGCCGACCATGCCCGCCTTGAACCGGTTACGATCGGCTATTTCATTGCGGCCCTGCGGTTTTCTCTTGATCCGGCCGGTGCGTAGTGCCGACTTCAACTCTTTGGCCAACTCGCCGCGGGGTTGAACGTAGACGGCTTGGTAGATCGTCTCGTGTGACACCCACATCTCCGGATCGTCAGGGAAGTCTTGACGCAGCCGGCCCGCGATCTGTTCGGGACTGTTGCGTGTCTCCAAGCGTTGCAGAACCTCGGCCCGCAGCCCAGGGTTGGCCTCAAGCTTGCGCACTTTGGGGCGCTTACGGGCGGCATCGGCCACGTCTTGGCCCATGCTGGCTCGATACACCGAGCGGGTCTGTCCCCGGGCGATCTCCCGGTTGATGGTGTCCTTATGACGGCCCATCAAGGCTGCCGCCTGTGCTGGTGGGTAGCCGTGTTCGAGCAGCTGCTCAAGCCGACACCGCTCCACGAAGCGCAACGGTGCACGAACCCGAGAGGTCAGCTCACTTTCTGCAACGAGATCAGCCTCAGCGGGAAACGGGGTTCTGGGCACGTGGTCAGCCTGTTGCAGCCAGCGTCGGGCCGCGGCCTCCGACACGCCAGCGACCACCGCGGCCTGTGCCGGCGGCACCGCCGATCTCACCGCGGTCCAGAACACCGCCCGCTGCTGTGCTGTGTACCGGATTCCGAAATGCTTCGACTCACCTCGATAACCAGCCTGTTGGGCCCAATGACGCCCTGTCGCGCCGTGCACGCCGGCCACCGTGGCCGCCGCCGTCGGCGACAGACCTGCTGCCACCGCCGCCCAGAACCGCTCGCGCACTGACTCCGGCAACCGCGCCCGACCAGGACCCCGACAACCCATCGCTCAACACCCCTCAACCAATCAGGTGTCGCAGCGACCGATTGAGCCTGCCCGGAGTGTCGCCGCACAAACGCGCGCGCTCGCGGTGAGAAGAAGAACTACAGGCTCTCGAAGATCTCCCGAGCCAGCGTGGCGGTCTCCGACGGCGTCTTGCCGACCTTGACGCCGGCGGCCTCGAGGGCCTCTTTCTTGGCGGCCGCGGTGCCCGACGAGCCGGACACGATGGCTCCGGCGTGGCCCATGGTCTTGCCCTCCGGGGCGGTGAAGCCCGCGACGTAGCCGACGACCGGCTTGGAGACGTTTGCCTTGATGTAGTCGGCCGCGCGCTCCTCCGCGTCGCCGCCGATCTCGCCGATCATGACGATGACCTTGGTGTCGGGATCCTTCTCGAACGCCTCGATGGCGTCGATGTGGGTGGTGCCGATGACCGGGTCGCCGCCGATGCCGATGGCGGTCGAGAAGCCGAGATCGCGCAACTCGTACATCATCTGATAGGTCAGCGTGCCGGACTTCGAGACCAGACCGATCGGGCCCTTGCCGGTGATGTTGTTCGGCGTGATGCCGACCAGCGACTCGCCGGGTGTGATGATGCCCGGGCAGTTGGGGCCGATGATGCGGGTCTTCTCACCCTTGTGCACGTTGTAGGCCCACGCATATGCGGTGTCCTGCACCGGGATCCCCTCGGTGATGACCACCAGCAGCGGGATCTCGGCGTCGATGGCCTCGATGATGGCGTCCTTCGAGAATGCCGGCGGCACGAAGGCGATCGAGGTGTCGGCGCCGGTCTCCTTCATCGCCTCGGCGACGCTGGCGAACACCGGCAGCTCGACTTCTTGGCCGTCGGAGTTCTCGTGCTTGACGGTCGTGCCCGCCTTGCGCGCGTTGACACCGCCCACGACCTGCGTGCCGGCCTTGAGCATCAGCTTGGTGTGCTTGGTGCCCTCACCGCCGGTGATGCCCTGGACGATGACCTTGCTGTCCTTATTCAAAAAGATCGACATGTCTTGTGTCCCTTACTTATTCGCCAGCTCGGCGGCCTTGTCGGCGCCCGAGTCCATGGTGTCCGCCTGGATGACCAGCGGATGGTTGGCCTCGGCGAGGATGCGCCGACCTTCCTCGACGTTGTTTCCGTCGAGACGCACGACCAGCGGCTTGTTCGCCTCGTCGCCCAGAATCTCCAGCGCCTTGACGATGCCGTTGGCCACCGCGTCGCAGGCGGTGATGCCGCCGAACACGTTGACGAACACGCTCTTGACCTGGCTGTCGTTGAGGATGACGTCCAGCCCGTTGGCCATCACCTCGGCCGAGGCGCCGCCGCCGATGTCGAGGAAGTTGGCGGGCTTGACGCCGCCGTGCTTCTCACCCGCGTAGGCGACGACGTCCAGCGTCGACATGACCAGGCCCGCGCCGTTGCCGATGATGCCGACCGCGCCGTCGAGCTTGACGTAGTTGAGGTCGTTCTCCTTGGCCTTGAGCTCGAGCGGATCGGTGGCGTCGCGGTCCTCGAACTCGGCATGCTCGGGATGGCGGAAGTCCGCGTTCGCGTCGAGGGTGACCTTGCCGTCGAGCGCCAGGATCTGGTCATCGGGCGTGCGGACGAGCGGGTTCACCTCGACCAGCGTGGCGTCCTCGGCGACGAAGACCTCCCACAGCTTGGCGATGGTCACCGCGGCCGCGTCGAGCACCTCGGCGGGCAGGTGGCCCTTCTCGGCGATCTCGCGAGCGAAGGTCTCGTCGACACCCGTGGTCGCGTCGACCGGGATCCGGGCCAGCCGGTCCGGCTTGGTCGCGGCGACCTCCTCGATCTCCACGCCGCCCTCGACCGAACACATCGCGAGATAGGTGCGGTTGGCGCGGTCGAGCAGGAAGGAGATGTAGTACTCCTCGGCGATGTCGCTGGCCTCGGCCACCAACAGCTTCTTGACGACGTGGCCCTTGATGTCGAGGCCGAGAATGTTCTGCGCGTGGCTGAACGCGTCGTCGGGCGTCGCGGCGTACTTCACGCCGCCGGCTTTACCGCGCCCGCCGGTCTTGACCTGAGCCTTGACCATGACCGGCCGGCCGATCTCCTCGGCGATGGCCTTGGCGTCCTCGGCGGAGTCGGTCACCCGTCCGGGGGTGGTGGGAACGTTGTGCTTGGCGAACAGCTCTTTCGCCTGATACTCGAAGAGATCCATGGGCTCTCGGAACATCCCTGTCTGTCTGCGGCGGCTGAAAAATGTGTGCCCGACGGGCTCCGGGGGAACTTTATCGACTCGAGTGCGCGGCGTTGCCACCGCCCACCGCTCATGTGGTCGATCTCACCGGCCGGTCGGTGGTGATTCAAGTCACAATCGTGCGTGGAATACAGTCCTGGGTTGCCACACGTATTGGAATTTGGTTAACGTCCCCTGGTCTAGATAACGGTCTGATCACGACGGTAAGGACATTTCAGGTTGCCTCAGCATCGCGCGACTCGGTTCTCCAAGGCCGTCTCGGCACCTGACTCGACAGAAGTCACCCAGATCATCCCCTTCAACGAGTTCGGCGATCTCAACGATTCCCCGGATCTCGACGGGCCCGAGTTCCTTTCCCACGCGGCGTTCGACCGCGAGGCGCGGGTGATCCACGCGCCGGAGCTCGACGACCTCCACGACACCGACGATCTGGCGCCCCTGCATCTCGTGGTGCCGACCGAGTTCCGCGCCGAACCGCAAGACCGTCCGCGCGCGTCGAGCCGCGCCTACCGCGACAGCAATACCGACGTCAGCGACGGCACGGCCGCCACCGACATCATCGACATGCGCGGCCGGAAGGGCCAGCACCGCAAGACCGAGGTGCCGATCAAGGGTCGTCTGATGGTCGCCGCCATGGCCGTCGGGGCCACCGCGGCGGGCGCGTACACGATGACCAACAGCGCGCAGAAGGCACCCGCGGAGACCGTGCTGGCCTCGGACCAGACCGCGCTGGGTGGCTCCGGCGTCATCACCGGCTCGGTGGACGGCATGCAGGTCGTGAGTGTCGCCCCGGCCGTCAACTCCTCGGTTCACGCCGAGGAGATCACCAAGGCCGCCGCGTTCGCACAGGAGCGCGCTGATCGCGAAGCGCGTCTGACCCGGCCGCAGTACGTGTTCCCGACGCACGGCGTGTGGACCTCCGGGTTCGGTTACCGCTGGGGTGTGCTGCACGCCGGCATCGACATCGCTAATTCGATCGGCACGCCGATCTACGCCGTCGCCGACGGCGTGGTGACCGACGCCGGGCCTACCGCCGGTTACGGCGCGTGGGTCAAGATCCGCCACGCCGACGGCACCGTCACGCTCTACGGGCACGTCAACACCTGGCTGGTCAAGCCGGGCGAGCGCGTGATGGCCGGTGACCAGATCGCGACCATCGGCAACCGCGGGCAGTCCACGGGACCGCACTGCCACTTCTCGGTGCTGCTCAACGGGACCGACTACATCGACCCGGTGCCGTGGTTGGCCAAGCGCGGGCTGAGCCCGGGCAGCTACGTTGGCTGAGTGGCCAGCGACGACACCACACCTGCACCGAACGACGGCCCGAGCGACACCGACGATTCCGAGAACACCCGGATCATCCGGCGCGCCCCGCTGAACACCGGGTCCCAGCCGCTGAGCGCCGCCGCTGACCCGCATACGACGATCATCCGCCGGCACCCGACCGGTTCCCTGCCGGTGGCGCCGGAACCGGCGACCGGATACCTTCCCCGCGCCACGCCGGTGGCCGTCGGGCCTGCCCGCCCCCCGCGCGTCGACGCGAAGCCGGCTATCGCCACCGCCGTGGCGAGCATTGTGTCGGGCTGGGCCACCGGCGTCATCGCCACCGACCTGATCACCGGCTGGTGGGGCACGGATCTGCTGTTCTGCGTGGCGATGGGCTTCCTCACCGCGGTCGCCGCTGGGGCGAGCATCAGTGGGGTGATCGCGCTTCTGCTGCGCCGGCGAACCGCCCGGTTGCTCATTGTGGTCGGGGCGGTGATCTCGCTGCTGATCTTCGCGAGCCTGTTCGTCGCCGGGGCGAAACTTCCCGCGCTGGTGTTCGCGATGCCGGTGCTGCCACTGGCATCGATCGCGCTCGCGGCGCTGCCGGCCACCGCCCGCTGGAGTCGGTCGGGGTAAACCCCTTTCCATGCGCATATGCGCATATGTATATTGATTCGCAAGCCCGGGTGCCGCACCGTCCGATGCGCTACCCCGCCCGTCGCACGACCCGGCACGCCGTGCTCACCCTGCAGCCCCAGGCGGAAGGACAGGCCCGTGTTCGACTTCACCGAATCCATCGTCATCGCCGCACCTCCGGAACAGGTTTGGGAGGTGATGCGGGAGATCGATCGGTGGTGGCCGCCCTCCAATCCGGAGCACATCAGTCTGGAGCACTTGGACGACCGGCCGGTCACCGAGGTCGGTGCCCGGTTGCGAATCCGCGAGAAGGTCGCCGGAATCCCCGCCGTGGCGGTGGGGACCATCACCGACGTCACCGCCGGCTCCGCGGTGACGTGGGAGGCCGAGGCGATCTACCGGTGGTTCGGGGTCAGTGTGCCGGTCGGCGAAGGCGTCACCTGGCGGCTGACTCCTGGAATCGGCGGATCGACCGTGGTGAGTGCCCATGTCTGGGCGACGTTTCCTGCAGGCGTCATCGGCCGTTTGGCCAGGTTCGCCTTCGTCCGGCTCCTCGACGGCATCGCCAAAGATCGCGAACACGCACGATGCGAACTGCGCTACCTCAAGCGCACGATCGAGTCTCGGTCCGGGATCCGCGAAGCGGTGGTCATAGGTGCGGGCGCCGCCGGCTTGGCGGCCGCACGTTGCTTGCAGTCCGCCGGCGTTGACGTGTGTGTCCTTGAATCCGCCCCGCGGGTAGCAGCGTCATGGTGGGGGCGCTACCAAGGCTTGCGGCTCAACACCGTCCGCTGGCTGTCGGATCTTCCCTTCCGGCGGATGGCCGCCCACTTCGGGCGTTGGCCCGACCGTGCGGAGTGGGCCGGTTACCTCACTGAGTACGCGCAAGAACTCGACGACATTCGAACAGGCGTGACGGTCACGCTCCTCGAGCGCACCGGGCAGGCATGGTCGGTGCGCACCGACTGCGGCACCATCAGCGCGCAGTATGTCGTGGTGGCCACCGGGCACGATCGCGTCCCCGTCCTTCCCTCCTGGCCCGGCGCCGCGGAATTCACGGGTCAGCTGGTGCACTCGGCACAACTCAGCGATGTCGGCCAGGTGACCGGGAGATCGGTGCTCGTGGTCGGAACCGGCAATTCGGGGATCGAACTCGCGACGATGCTGGCCGCTGACGAATCCAACAGCGTGTCGATCAGCATGCGGAGCGTCCCTCTCATGTTGAAACGGGAGCTCGGCCCGATTCCGATCACCGCGTTAGCCGAGGTGACGAGACTACTGCCCGACCGGTTGATCGACTGGATCGGCCGCGCGCTACACCGCCGTCTGTGGTCGGGCCTGTCGCGCTACGGGATGAGCGAGACGGACAAGCGACTCTCCATGATGCGGCACACCTACTATTCACCGCCGCTCGACGAGGGATTCGCCGCGGCACTGAAACGTGGTGCCATCGAAATCGTGCCGGCGGTCACGGGATTCGACGGGCACCGCGTCACGCTGCAGAAAACCGAGCCCCGCGCCTACGACCTCGTGGTCGCCGCTACCGGATTCCGCCCCGGTCTGGAGAATCTCGTCGGCCACCTCGGCGTGCTGACCGACGACGGCGAGCCACTGGCAAAGGGCGGTAAGCAGCATCCACGCGCGCCTGGCCTGTTTTTCGCAGGTTTCAACTTCGGTTTGTTCGCGCTGTTGCCCTACCTCGAAGGCGATGCGGAAGCGATCACGCGGGAGATCACTGGAATGGCGAATACAGGGAGAACGCTTCGACGACCGTTCAAGTTCGGTCCGCTCCGTCCATGACGTGACCGCGTCAGAGCTTGCTGACCGGCGCATGGTTGTGCATCAGCTTGACGCGTCCGGCGCTGCCGAAGTCGATCAGTGACATGGCGGACTCGCCGGCACCCGAGACCTCCTCGACCCGCCCGAGTCCGTACTTGTCGTGGGTGACGCGGTCGCCCGGCTCGAGAACGAGCAGCGGGCGCTTGCCCGCCGGACCCCGCGTCGGGGACGGACGTGGGGTCCCGAACCGGCCCGCGCCGCTCACCGGCGCCGACCGCGACGGGGCGGCCTGCTCGGTGCGGCGCCAGTCGATGAGTTCCTGCGGGATCTCCCGCAGGAATCGCGACTCGGGATTGAGCATCGGCTGGCCCCACGAGGAACGCACTTTGGCGCGGCTGAGGTAGAGGCGCTGACGTGCCCGGGTGATGCCGACGTAGGCGAGCCGGCGTTCTTCCGAAAGCTCCACCGGATCGCCGAGCGCCCGCATGTGCGGGAACATGCCGTCCTCCCAGCCGGTCACGAACACCACCGGGAACTCCAGCCCCTTGGCGGTGTGCAGCGTCATCATCGTCACTACGCCCGCTCCGTGCTCGGGGATGTCGTCGGCGTCGGCGACCAGGGACACCCGCTCCAGGAACGAGGCCAGTACGCCGGTGTCGGGAACGTCCTCGTCAACGGCCTCCTCATCGGCGAGGGCTCGGGCGTTTGCCAGGTCGATGCTGAATTCGTGTGCGACGCTGACCAATTCGTTGAGGTTGTCGAGCCGGGCGAGGTCCTGCGGGTCACTCGAGGACTCCAGCTCGGCGCGGTAGCCGGAGCGGTCGAGCACTGATTCGACCAATTCACCCAACTCACCGTCCAGCCCGGCACGCAACTCGTCGAGCAGTGCCACGAACCCGGCGATCGCCTTCTCGGCCCGGGTGTTGAGCATCGGCACCTTGCCCTCGGCCGCGGCGAGCAACGCATCGTTGAAACTCGAGCCGGTGTTCTCCGCATACACCGCCACGCACGCTTCGGCGCGATCGCCGATGCCGCGGCGGGGGGTGTTGAGAATGCGCCGCATGCTGACCGAATCGCCGGGGTTGTCGAGCACCCGGAGGTAGGCGACGACGTCGCGAATCTCCCTGCGTTCGTAGAAGCGCACTCCCCCGACGACTTTGTAGGGGATTCCGGCGCGGATGAAGACTTCCTCGATCGCGCGCGAGGAGTTGTTGGTGCGGTAGAACACCGCGACGTCGTTGTAGGAGAAGCTGCTGTCGGCGTCGGCGAGTGCGTCGATCTCCTGCGCGACGAACCGGGCTTCGTCGTGCTCGTTGTCGGCGACGTAGCCGACGATCAGCTCGCCCTCGCCCGCGTCGGTCCACAGCCGCTTGTCCCGGCGGCCCACGTTGCGGGCGATGACCGAGTTGGCGGCATTCAGGATGTTCTGCGTCGAGCGGTAGTTCTGTTCGAGCAGAATCGTTGTCGCGTTGGGGAAGTCGCGCTCGAAGTCCTCGATGTTGCGGATCGTCGCGCCGCGGAACGCGTAGATGGACTGGTCGGCGTCGCCCACGACGCACAGCTCGGCGGGCGGCACCGTGTCGGTGTCGGCAGCACCCACACCGACCAGCTCGCGCACGAGGACGTACTGGGCGTGGTTGGTGTCCTGGTACTCGTCGACGAGGATGTGCCGGAACCGCCGCCGGTAGTACTGGGCGATCTGCGGAAACGCTTGCAGCACAGCGACCGTCTCACCGATGAGGTCGTCGAAGTCCAGGGCGTTGGCGGCGCGCAACCGGCGCTGGTACTCCCCGTAGACCTCGGCGATGATGCGCGCCAGGTCGTCGGCCGCCTCGGAGGCCTCGGCCGCGGCCTGCTCGGCTCCGATCAGCTCGTTCTTGAGGTTGGAGATGCCGTTGGCCAGCAGCCGCGGCGAGTACTTCTTGGTGTCCAGACCCAGGTCCTTGCCGATCATCAGCAGCAGCCGCCGCGAGTCGTCGGCGTCGTAGATCGAGAAGTTGGAGTTCAGCCCCGGCAGCAGCGAGGCCTGGTTGCGCAGGATCCGCACACAGGTCGAGTGGAAGGTGGACACCCACATGGACCGGGCGCGTGGGCCGACCAGCGCGACCACCCGCTCGCGCATCTCCGCAGCGGCCTTGTTGGTGAACGTGATGGCCAGCACCTGCCCCACTCCGACGTCGCGGGCGGCCAGCAGGTAGGCGATGCGGCGGGTCAGCACCGCCGTCTTGCCGGAGCCGGCCCCGGCGACGATCAGCAGTGGCGTTCCCTCATGCAGCACGGCCTGACGCTGCTGGGGGTTGAGGCCCTCGAGGAGCTCATCGGTTTCAGCGGTGGTGGAGATCGACATACTGTCTCAAACTTACCGCCGGGCGGCGACACTCTTTGCGCTGGCACGGCCGGTAGTGGCACACTCGACGAGTGCTTTGCGCGCAGTGGCGATTTTTCTACGGGTACCGGCCAGCGGTGCCCGTGGTTTAGCTGCTTCTCGAGAGCCCCGCGGTCCGCTTCCGGATCCGGGGCTCGTCTCTTGTGTGAGGCCCGTAACCGGATGAGACCGTCCCCCACACAACGATTCAAAGGACGAAGACATGACCACGACGGAAGCCGCCCAGTTGCCTGACATCGACGACCTGCGCCTGGAGATCGACCGCCTCGACGCCGCCATCCTGGAGGCCGTCAAGCGCCGCACCGAGGTGTCCCAGATGATCGGAAAGGCCCGCATGGCCTCCGGCGGAACGCGCCTGGTGCACAGCCGTGAGATGAAGGTCATCGAGCGCTACAGCGAACTGGGCCCCGAGGGCAAGAACCTGGCGATGCTGCTGCTGCGGCTGGGCCGCGGCCGCCTCGGCCACTGACCTCTGGCGAATCCGGCGCGCTGAAGCACCCTGAAGGTCGTTTTGCGCGCCCGAATCACCGGGTCTTGAGGGCGTCGACCAGCCACGGTGTCAGCCACTCGACGGCCTCGGGTGTCGGATGCACGCCGTCGCTGCGCATCCGGATGCCGTCGACCTTGGTCTGGTAGTAGCCGTTGGGGCTCAGCTTGCGGTTCAGGTCGAGCACCGTGACGTTCTTCCGTGCCGCCGTCACGCTGCGCAGCAACGCATTCCAGTTGTCGACCCGCTTGGGCTGGTCCTCCGGGTAGAGGCTGCCGTCCGCCTTCTCGGCGCGCCGGTTGTACGGCTCGGTCGTTACGACGATGCGCGCACCCGTCGACCCCAGGATGTCGAGGGCGCGGTTGAGCTCGCCGCGCAGATACCCGTCGTAGCCCGGCTCCCCGACGTGCGTCCAGCGGCCCTCGTTCATCCGGTCGACGACCTCCCAGCGCCCGATGGTCAGCAATACCACGTCCGGACGTTCGTACCCGATGCGCTGCGTCCAGCGGCTGGGCCACGCATCGCACTCGGGTTTCTGGACGAGCTCCTGCCCGACGTACTCGTACGGGCCACCGCGCGCGATGCCGCATCCGATGGTCGTGAAGTCGGCGAAGTCCACCCCGGGTGTCGGCGGCAGATAGCGCATCATCGTCCACGCGATCGAGTCGCCGAACACGGCGACGCGGACGTCGCCGGGTGCCCGCGGACGCGCCGGCGCGGACACCGCGACGGGCACCTCGGGCGCGATCAGCGCCGCCGAGTCCACGAGCGGCCCCGGTTTCGGCTGCTGCAGCGCGATACCCGCAGGCAACACCGTCATCGTCACCACCGCGGCCGTCGCCGCCGTCGCGGCCGCCAGCGGCAACATCGGCACGAAGGCCGGCCGCCACTGCCGGACCGGCTGCTCGATCAGCCACCACGACACGGTCGCGACCGCGACGGTCGCCGCGCAG
Organism: Mycolicibacterium chubuense NBB4; assembly: GCF_000266905.1. The sequence continues at coordinate 4,481,569 of NC_018027.1, forward strand.
CGCAGGGCGAACAACTGCCAGCCGGAGTTGCCGGTGCGTTCACCGTTGAGCACCAGGAAGATCGGCCAGTGCCACAGGTACACGCCGTAGGAGATCGCGCCGAGCCCGACCAGCGGCGCCATCGACAGCATGCGGGCGACGGGACCGCTCTGTTCGAGCGCGACGGGCGCGATGACGAGGACCGCCGCGACCGCGACCACGAACAGCAGACCGTGCCGGAACTCGTCGGCCTGGCCGGTCGCGGCGTGCGCCGCCATCACGACCACCACCAAACCGACCACCGGCAGTGACCAGGCGAGCCAGCGGCTCCACCGTGACCGCAGGATCACCAGCCCCGCCGACAGCCCGCGCCAGTCGCGGACGACGAGCGCCGCGGCCGCCGCACCGACCAACAGTGCCTGCACGCGGGTGTCGGTGCCGAAGTACACGCGATTGAGCGCGCCGTCGGCGGTCATCATCGCCGCCGCCACCGCGGACGCGACCGCACCGGCTGCCGCGACGACGAACACGACGACACGGACGGTTCGAATCGAGAGTGCGACGCCGCGCCGGTAGGCCAGAGCGGCCAGCCCGGCGACGACCGCGGCCAGGATCAGCGGCCACAGCAGGTAGTACTGCTCCTCGACGCCCAACGACCACGTGTGTTGCAGAGGCGACGGGGGCGCGCCCTGAGAGAAGTAGTCGGTCTGCTGGTGGACGAACATCCAGTTCGACATCCAGAAGAACGTCGCGACGGCGTCGTCACGAAGGCTCGCAGTGGATTCGGGGGCGAAGAGGTCGCGCGCGGCCACCACGGTCAGCACCATGACGACCAGCGCGGGCAGCAGCCGGCGGGCGCGCCGGATCCAGAAGCTCTTCAAGCCGACCCGACGGGTGCGCCCGATCTCGTCGAGCAGCAGCGACGTGATCAGAAACCCGCTGAGGACGAAGAACACGTCGACGCCGAGGAAGCCGCCCGAGAGGCCGGGGATGCCGCCGTGGTCGGCCAGGACAAGCGCGACGGCGATCGCCCGGATCCCGTCCAGCGCCGGTATGCCCTGGCCCGGGCTCACATATCGGCGTGGGCCCACACGGATCGGCGCCGCACTCACGGCTGTGCCGGATTCGACGGCTCGGCCGTCAGCGCTGTATTCGACGGCTCGGCCGTCAGCCACGTAAGGGTCCCTCCTTGCCTCGAGCAAGGAAGCCTATTGCGTCGGTGCCGCCGAATCCGGAAGGCGCGCGGCTAGTCGGTCACATCGGCGAGCCGGCTAGTTGGTCACGCCGACGAGCCGGCTATTTGGTGAGCGCAATGTATTTCGTCTCGAGGTACTCCTCGATGCCCTCGGAGCCGCCCTCGCGGCCGAAGCCGGATTCCTTGATCCCACCGAACGGTGCGGCCGCGTCGGAGATGACGCCGCGGTTCACGCCGACCATGCCGGATTCGATGCCCTCGGCGACGCGCAGCGCGCGGTCCAGCGACTGGGTGTAGATGTAGGCGGCCAACCCGTACTCGGTGTCGTTGGCGGCGGCGATGCCCTCTTCCTCGGTGTCGAATCCCGCGATCGGGGCGACCGGCCCGAAGACCTCTTCCTTGAGGATCCGGGCGTCCGCGGGGACGTCGGTCAGCACGGTGGCGGGATAGAAGTTGCCGGGCCCGCCGGGCGCGACACCGCCGACCGCGACGGTGGCTCCGCGTGACACCGCGTCGGACACCAGTTCGGTCACGGTCGCCACCTGCTTGGCGTTGATCAGCGGCCCGAGTGTGGACGACTCGTCGAGGCCCTTGCCGAGGGTGAACTCGCTCATCCGCTTGACCAGCTTCTCGGTGAACTCCTCGCGCACGGCATTGGCGACGTGGAACCGGTTGGCCGCGGTGCAGGCCTCGCCACCGTTGCGCATCTTGGCCAGGATGGCGCCGTCGACGGCCGCGTCGATGTCGGCGTCGTCGAACACGATGAACGGCGCGTTGCCGCCGAGCTCCATCGACGTGCGCAGCAGCTTGTCGGCGGACTGTTTGACCAGCGACTTGCCGACACCGGTCGACCCGGTGAAGGTCAATTTGCGCAGCCGGCCGTCGTTGATCAGCGCCTCGGTGACCCCGCCCGGGTTGCTGGTCGGCAGCACCGACAGCACGCCCTTGGGCAGGCCGGCCTCGTCCATCAGCTTGGCCAGCAGCAGCATCGTCAGCGGCGTCTCCTGCGCCGGCTTGACGATCATCGTGCACCCCGCCGCGAACGCCGGCCCCATCTTGCGGGTGCCCATCGCCAGCGGGAAGTTCCACGGCGTGACCGCATAGCAGGGACCGACGGCCTGCTTGGTGACGAGGATGCGCCCGGTCCCGGCCGGGCTGGGGGTGTAGCGGCCGTCGATGCGGACGGCCTCTTCGGCGAACCAGCGGAAGAACTCCGCGCCGTAGGTCACCTCGCCCTTGCTCTCGGCGACGACCTTGCCCATCTCCAGCGTCATCAGCGCCGCGATGTCGTCGGCCCGCTCGGTGATCGTCTCGAACACCGAGCGCAGGATCTCGCCGCGCTTGCGCGGCGCGGTGGCGGCCCACTCCCCCTGGACGGCGCAGGCGGCGTCCAGCGCCGCGCGGGCGTCCTCGGCGGTCGCGTCGGCGACGGCGGTCAGCACCTCGTCGTCGCTGGGATCCAGCACGTTGAACGTCGACGTCCCCTGACGCTCCTCACCGCCGATCCACAGACCGGTGGGAACTGACTTCAACAGTGCGCTGGTATCCATACCCCACGTCTTACACCTTCGGTCAAGTAGTCGCACTAGGGTCGTCGACATGGCTGCCCAGACCCCTGACATCCCCGACATCACCGCCACGCCGGCGTGGGAGGCGCTGTCCCGGCACCACGACGAAATCCGCGGCGAGCAGCTGCGCGAGTTGTTCTCCCAGGACCCCGCCCGCGGCACGGAAATGGCGCTCACCGTGGGCGACCTGTACATCGACTACAGCAAGCACCGCATCACCCGCGACACCGTGACGCTGCTGCTCGACCTGGCCCGTGCCGCAGGTCTGCCGCAGCGCCGCGACGCGATGTTCTCCGGCGCGCACATCAACACCTCCGAGGACCGGGCGGTGCTGCACACCGCACTGCGGTTGCCGCGCGACGCGGAGCTGACGGTCGACGGCCAGGACGTCGTCGCCGACGTGCACGAGGTGCTCGACAGGATGGGCGACTTCACCGACCGGTTGCGCAGCGGCGACTGGCGCGGCGCCACCGGTGAACGCATCACGACGGTGGTCAACATCGGCATCGGCGGTTCGGACCTGGGGCCCGTGATGGTGGACCAGGCGCTGCGCCACTACGCCGACGCCGGCGTCTCGGCGCGCTTCGTCTCGAACGTCGACCCTGCCGACCTGGTCGCCAAGCTCTCCGGACTCGACCCGGCGACAACGCTTTTCATCGTCGCGTCGAAGACGTTCTCGACTCTGGAGACGCTGACCAACGCCACGGCGGCACGGCGCTGGCTGATCGACGCGCTGGGTGAGGACGCGGTGAGCAAGCACTTCGTCGCGGTGTCGACGAACGCGAAACTGGTCGAGGACTTCGGCATCGACACTGACAACATGTTCGGCTTCTGGGACTGGGTCGGCGGACGGTATTCGGTGGACTCGGCGATCGGGCTGTCGGTGATGGCGGTGATCGGCCGGGAACGGTTCGCCGAGTTTCTCGCCGGTTTCCACCTCGTCGACGAGCATTTCCGGACCGCGCCGCTGGAGGCCAACGCACCGGTGCTGCTCGGCCTGATCGGCCTGTGGTACAGCAACTTCTTCGGCGCGGAAACCCGTGCGGTGCTGCCCTATTCGAACGACCTGTCCCGCTTTGCGGCCTACCTGCAGCAGCTGACGATGGAGTCGAACGGAAAGTCGGTGCGCGCCAACGGAACACCCGTCACCACCGGCACCGGCGAGATCTTCTGGGGCGAGCCGGGCACGAACGGTCAGCACGCGTTCTACCAATTGCTGCACCAGGGCACCCGGCTCATCCCGGCGGACTTCATCGGGTTCAGCGAGCCGACCGACGATCTGCCGACGGCCGACGGCACCGGCAGCATGCACGACCTGCTGATGAGCAACTTCTTCGCCCAGACCCAGGTGCTGGCGTTCGGCAAGACGGCCGACGAGATCGCGGCCGAGGGCACGGCTGCCGAGGTGGTGCCGCACAAGGTGATGCCGGGCAACCGGCCGAGCACCTCGATCCTGGCCACCAGGCTGACCCCCTCGGTGGTGGGCCAGTTGATCGCGCTCTACGAGCACCAGGTCTTCACCGAGGGCGTCGTCTGGGGCATCGACTCGTTCGACCAGTGGGGCGTGGAACTGGGCAAGACGCAGGCCAAGGCGCTGCTGCCGGTGATCACCGCCGACGCGGCGCCGGCCGAGCAGTCGGATTCGTCGACCGACGCGCTGGTGCGCCGCTATCGCGAAGAGCGCGGCCGCAGCGTGTGATCACGGCGGCCCCGCCGCGGCGAATCGCTACCAGACGCGGACGTAGTCGATCAGCATGTCCGCGGGGTAGGTGCCCCCTCGCGGATCGCCACCGCCGGAACCGGCGACGGCGAGATCCAGCACAGGGAAGAGCTGATAGCCCGGCGTGTTGAACTGCCAGTCGGGCAGCGAGCCCGCCGGGACGTTGAAGTACGGCTGCGCCCCGTCGGTGTAGTCCCGCCAGAAGCGCATGCCGGCGTCGTCCCACTGGACCCGCCACGTGTGCCAGGCGCTGTCGAGGGTGATGTTCTGGCTGACGTGCTCGCCGCCGTTCAGCTTGGCGTGCACAGCCGTTCCGGCAGCCCAGTTGCCGTTGCCGTACCACTCCATGATGTCGACTTCGCCGCCGTTGACCGTGCTGTTGTTGGCCAGGTACCAGGCGGGCCAGCACCCAGGGGTCAGGCAGTTCAGCTTGATGCGGGCTTCCCAGTTGTGGCCGATGCCGCCCCGGAAGGTGCCGAAGACCTTGCCGCTGTAGTAGGTGTTGCCGTCCTTGGCGGCGTGGAAGACGAGGTTGGACTTGCCGTCGACGTAGACGTTGCGCCGGTCGTCGCGGTACTGGCCGACGTTCTCGGGGCGCTCCCAGAACGTCGGGTCCTGCATCGACTCGCGTTCCGTGGCGATCTCCCACTTCGACCGATCGGGGGCCGAGCCCGCCGGGCCGTCGAAATGGTCCTCGAACAGGTACTTACCGTTCGGTGGCGGCGCGGCGGGCGGCGGACCCGTATACGGGGTGGCCCGGGCCGTGGCGGGGAGCGCGGCTCCCAGCATGCCGAGTCCCGCCATCACCATCATGCTTCGCCGGTTCAGATGCCCATCGATGTTGGCCATCGGGCTATGAAACCATCCGCCGCGCTCAGGCGAAGCGCTTGGTGTACTTGGGCGGCAGCAGTTTCATGAGCTCGACCAGCGGCCACCACGGCCAACCAGGCACAACGGCGCGGCCCTTCTCCTTCTCGATGGCGTCGACCATGGCTTTCACACCGGTCTCGTTGTCCACCATGAGCATCGTGGAGTTCGACTTCGCCGTCATCTCCGATTCGATGTAGCCCGGCTCGAGCACGGTGATCTTGATCGGCCCGGACGGGTACTCCGCGCGCAGGGATTCGCCCAGCGATGTGACCCCGGCCTTGCTGGCCGCGTAGGCGGCCTTGACGCCGGGCACGCCGACATTGCCGAGCACCGAGGACACGAGCACCAGATGGCCCTTCCCGGCTGCTTTGAACATCTCCAGGGCGGTTTCGATCTGAACAAGTGCGGCAACGAGATTCGTCTCGATCGTGGCCTTGTTGGCCCACAGTTTCCCGCCGCCGAGCGGATAGCCCTTGCCGATGCCGGCGTTGACGATCACGCAGTCGATGCCGCCGAGCTCGTCGCTGAGTTCGCCGAAGACCTTGGGCACCTGGTCGTGGTCGTTGACATCGAGAGCGGCCACGGCCACTGTGATGCCGGGATGGCGTTCGAGCAGCTCTGCCTTCAGTTCGTCGAGACGTTCGGCGCGGCGCGCGCACAGCGCCAGGTCACGGCCTTTCGCGGCGAACTCGCGGGCCATTCCGGCGCCCAGTCCCGAGCTGGCACCGGTGATCAAGATCTTCTGCCGAGTCATGCGGGCAGGATAACCGAGTTAGACAAGTGCCTCCCAATCGCCCACATCCCGCCGAAATTGCATTCCATGCGCGAGAAATCGAGTGGAGCCCGCGCGGAATGCAAGTTCGGCGTCATTTGAGGAGTCGGGACATTCGCCGGTCGGCGAGCACCTTGCCGCCGGTCTGACAGGTCGGGCAGTACTGGAACGACTTGTCGGCGAACGACACCTGACGGACGGTGTCGCCGCACACGGGGCAGGGCATCCCGGTGCGCGCGTGCACCCGCAATCCCGAGCGCTTCTCGCCCTTGAGCATCGCGGCCTGCTGCCCCACCGAGCGCGTCACCGCATCGGTCAGCACGCTGATCATCGCGTCGTGCAGGTCAGCGAGTTGCGCCTCGGTCAGCTTGTTCGCGGTGGCGAACGGGCTCAGCTTGGCGACGTGCAGGATCTCGTCGCTGTAGGCGTTGCCGATGCCGGCGATCACCTTCTGATCGGTGATGACGGTCTTGATCCGGCCCGACTGGGTCCCTAACACCTCGGCCAGGCCGTCGAGACTCAGCGACAACGCGTCGGGGCCGAGCGAGGCGATCTGCGGGACGGACATCGGGTCGGCTACGAGCCACACCGCCAGCCGCTTCTGCGTGCCGGCCTCGGTCAGGTCGAATCCCGCCGCCTCTCCCGGAGTGCCCAGATGCACCCGCAAGGCGATCGGGCCCTTGCCCGGCCGCAGGGGCGCCGCGGCGAGTTTGTCCGACCACCGCAGCCAACCGGCCCGCGACAGGTGTGTGATCAGATGCAGATCCCCCGCTCGCATCCCCAGGTATTTGCCCCACCGCTCGGCACCGGTGACCGTCAGGCCGTGCAACGCCGAGACCGGTGGGTCGAACGTCTTGAGCACCGACAGCGCCGCCACATCGACACGACCGACGGTGAGTCCGACCGCGTGACGGCGCAGGTGATCGGCGAGCGCTTCGATCTCGGGCAGTTCCGGCATGACTTCAGTCTGCCCTGACCACCAGCGAGAGCAACCAGCTCACGACCGACAACACGATGGCCGCCCAGATCGCGGTCCACCAGAAGTGGTCGATGACCAGCCCCCAGTGGGTCGTGTGTTCGGTGATCCGCGACGTGATCCACAGCATCAACGCATTGACGACGATGTGGAACAGCCCCAGCGTGAGGATGTAGAGCGGGATCGAGATGATCGCCACGATGGGCCTGATGATCGCGTTGACCAGCCCGAAGATCACCGCGACGACGAAGATGATGCCGACCCGCGCCGCCGTCGTGTCACCGCCGACGAAGCCGATGCCCGGCACGATCAGCGTCACCACCCACAGCGCGAACCCGGTCAGCGCAGCACGCAACAGGAACGAAGTCATCCGTCGATGATCCCCTCTCCCGGTCACGGATTGGCAATACCGTAGGTATGCGGTACCCAAGGTATTGACATCTCGGCGGAACCGTCCTTACGTTCGACTCCTGGCACGTCGACGAAGGGACATTCGCGATGACGGCTCCCACGCGCGGGGAGTTCGCCGAACGCCTGCTGAAGGGCTCGGTGAAGAAGTCGTATGCACCCGTGGTCGACATCGACTGGGACGCGCCGCTGGACCCCGACAAATTCTTCCTGCCGCCCAAGATCGTGTCGCTGTACGGCACGCCGTTGTGGGACACCATGTCTCGCGCGCAGCAGATCGAGCTGTCGCGACAGGAACTGGTCAACACGCTGTCGGCGGGCATCTGGTTCGAGAACATCCTCAATCAGTCTCTGCTGCGCAAGATGATGCATCAGGACCCGACCGCGCGCGCCACGCACTACGAGTTGACCGAGCTCGGCGACGAAACCCGGCACATGGTGATGTTCGGCAAGGCGATCACCCGGGTGGGCGCAAAACCGGTGCGGCCCAGACGGTACCAACGCGTCATCATCAACGCGCTGCCGTTCGTGTTCCAGGGTTCGGCGCTGTGGGTGGCGGCACTCATCGGCGAGGAGATCTTCGACTCGCTGCAGCGCCAGATGATGGACGACCCTGAACTGCAGCCGATCGTGCAGCGGTTGATGCGCATCCACGTCACCGAGGAGGCGCGCCACATCCAGTTCGCGCGCGACGGGTTGCGCAAACGCGCACCGGCCATGCGGCGCGGACCGAAACTGTTGCTGGCCAACATCAACGGGCTGGGCGGCGTGTTCTTCCAGCACCTGTTCACCCACCCCGTGCAGTACCAGCGCGCCGGACTGGACCCGCGCGAGGCGCGCCGCGTCGCCCGGGCCAGCGCACACCGGCACGAGGTGCAGATCCTCGGCTTCGCCCCGTTGGCGTCGTTTCTGCAGAAGGTGGGCCTGCTCGGACCGATAGCCCGGCGGCAGTGGAAGCGCAGCCACTTCCTGTGACCGATATCGAGACGGTGGCCCAGATCGACGCCCCCGTCGACGCCGAGTTCGACGAGGCGACACACACCTGGTCCATCGGCGACCGCCGCGCCCGGGTGCTGATCGCGCGCGACGGTGCACTGCCCGCGACCTTCCGCGCCACCGAGCGCCTCGAGCCGTACCTCGGCGTCGCCGTCCACGGCCTGCCCAACTACTTCGTCATCACCGGGCCCGACGTCTCCGCCCAGAAGGCCTACATCGCCAAGTGCCTGGCCCATCTGAACCGCACCGACAGCACCCGCATCGAGGTCCGCGCCACCACACAGCGCCTGTACCACCAACGGTTCCGCGGTCGGATGCACCGCAGTGGTCGCTACTGGCGCCGGGTCGGCAGACGTATCGGGTCGGCCTTCGACACCCAGGCCGTCGGCCCCGACGAGAACGCCGCCCACGACGGCCCCGCCACCGTGCGTATCGCGGGCCGCCGTCACCGGGCGCGCGTTCGTCTGACCGGCCAGGTCGACCCGATCGACGGCCACTACCATTGGCAGGGAACGCTTTTCGGCATCGACACCGAGGTGCGACTGCCTCAGCCCGTGACGATCGAGATCGACGACCGGTCAGCCGAAGGGCGCATGATCGAACGCACGCCGCAATCGACCTACACCGTCGTCGGAACCGGCACACCCCCGTTCGCGCTGCCCGAGACGCAGATTGTCGTCCGCCCGGTGTCACCGCATTCTCCGACGTCGGATTAGAACACGTTCTAACATTCGGCTCACCGACGAGCAGGAGACGACGTGCGATTCACCTTTGCCGAAGCGATGACCGATCCGACGTTCTACATCCCGCTGGCCAAGGCCGCGGAGGCCGCGGGCTATCACGCGATGACGATCCCGGACAGCGTCGCCTACCCGTTCGAATCGGATTCGACGTACCCGTACACACCCGACGGGAGCCGTGAATTCCTCGACGGCAAGGCGTTCATCGAGTCGTTCGTGCTGACCGCGGCGCTGTGCGCGGTGACCACGACGCTGCGGTTCAACCATTTCGTGCTCAAGCTGCCGATCCGGCCGCCGGCGCTGGTCGCCAAGCAGGCGGGCTCGCTGGCCGCGCTGTTCGACAACCGGCTGGGCCTCGGCGTGGGCACCAGCCCCTGGCCGGAGGACTACGAGTTGATGAACGTGCCATTCGCCCGGCGCGGCAAGCGGATGGACGAGTGCATCGACATCATCAGAGGCCTCACCTCAGGCGACTACTTCGAGTACCACGGCGAGTTCTACGACATCCCGAAGACGAAGATGACCCCTGCGCCGTCGAAGCCGGTGCCGATCCTCATCGGCGGGCACGCCGACGCCGCACTGCGACGCGCGGCACGCAACGACGGCTGGATGCACGGCGGCGGCGATCCGGAGGAACTCGACGCTTTGATCAAGAAACTCGACACGTTCCGTGCGGAGCAGGGCCGCAGCGGCGACCCGTTCGAGATCCACGTCATCTCCGTCGACGCGTACACCCCCGACGGCATCAAGCGCCTGGAGGACAAGGGCGTCACCGATGTGATCGTGGGTTTCCGCGTCCCCTACATCATCGGTCAGGACACCGAGCCGCTCGACGCGAAGATCCGCAACCTGGAGAAGTTCGCCGAGCACGTCATCGCGAAGGTGTGACGGCTCTCAGGTTCCGCAGCATCTCTTGAGCGCGTTGGCGATGCTGTCGATCGGTGTCGCGTCCTCGATCTCGCTGCGGAACCGCTGGGCCGCACCGCGGTAGGCGCCGTCCTCGCGGACATCTGCGACGGCGGCACGGATCGTTGCCGGCGACGGGGTCGCGGTGGCGAGGTCGACGCCCACGCCGCTGTAGGCCACCCTGGCCGCTACCTCGGCCTTGTCGGAGGTCTCGCCCGCGACGATGAGCGGCACGCCATGGCTGAGAGCGAACTGCACCCCGCCGTACCCGCCGTTGGTGATCATCACGTCGACATAGGGCATCAGTGCCGAGTAGGGCACCCAGTCGGCCACCCGCGCGTTGTCGGCCAGGCGGCGGGGCAGGCGCTGCCCCGCCCGTCGTCCGGTGGTGGCCACGACGAGGAGGTCACGGCGGTCGCCGAGCGCTTCCAGCGTCGGGTTGATCAGTTGATCGAGGTCGACGTTGTCGTGGGTGCCCTGCGTGACGAGGACGACGCCGGCCGTCGCACAGACGTCATCCCACCAGTGCGGGGGTTCGAAGGTCGACGGCGCGGTCGGCAGCACCGGCCCCACGTACTCCACGGTCGGCGGCAGGTCGCCGCGCGGGTATTCGAAGTCGCGCACCGTCAGCTGCAGCAGACCGTCCGCGAGACGCGGCCAGTCGCTGATGAACACCGGCGAGCGGCCCGCACCCGCACGGCGCAGAGCCCGATCGAACGCGCGCTGGCTGCCGCGCATGATGACCCGGTGTGCGACGGCGTTCATCCTGCGGTAATCCCTGCCGGGCCGCGGCTGCCAGGCCAGCCCGAACGGCGGCGTGTCAGCGCTCGTCAACGTCAAGGGGCTCACGCCGCAGCACAGAACCGGCGGGCGGGCCGAGTCGTCGAGCAGTAGCGGCAAGGCGCCGGTGAACGTCACGTCGGCCAGGATCGCGTCGACCGGTTGGGTGCGCAGGATCGCCCGCAGGGCGTCTGCCTGCTCACCCAGCGGCTCGGCATACACCGCTCTGAGCTCGGCGCGGCCCAGCCAGAAGCGCCGCACGGGGGTCGGCAGCCTGCGCAGAGGGGCCGGCGCCGCGGCAGGCGGCTCGATCCGGACGTCGACAGGCAGAGCGACGGGATCGAGCCCCGACGCCGCGACGGTGTCGCAGAGCTGCGCGCCGGTGAGCACCGTGATCCGGTGGCCGAGCGACTGCAGGCCGAGCCCGATCGTCAGCATCGGCATCAGATGACCGGGCAACGGGCTCACGGCGAGCAGATAATGCGCCAAACCTGGTCCTCTGCGTTGTCGGAACCGGTCGGCTCCTCGGTGGTGTCGATGTCGATTTCTGCCGACTCTAGCCGCCACCTCCGGGTTGCACACCCGCCACGGCTTGACACTGCCGGCAGAGCCGTTGCGTCCCATCGCTTTTGACCGGTGTGGCGGCATCGCGCATGATCGCGCCGGCGAGTGGGTAGAGTCACGTTCGATGACGACCGGTTCCGGACCTGCGACCAGCGGCGACGCCTACGACGTTCCCGACGCGTTCGACGCCGGGGCCGACTCCTACGACAGCCTGGTCGGCGCAAACCCGGGCTACCACAAGCACCTGAGGTTGTCCGCCGAGCGGATGCGACTGCCCGACGGCGGCCGCGGCCTGCGGCTGCTGGACATCGGGTGCGGCACCGGGGCGTCCACCGCGGCGCTGCTGCACGCCGCACCACACGCCGAGATCGTCGCAGCGGACGGCTCGGCGGGCATGCTGGCCCAGGCCAGGGCCAAGCGCTGGCCGTCGTCGGTGACGTTCGTGCACAGCCGCGTCGAGACACTGGCCGACGCCGGAGTGACGGGCCCGTTCGACGGCATACTGGCGGCCTATCTGATCCGCAACGTCGACGAGCCCGACGCCGTGCTGCAGTCGCTGCGCGCGTCGTTGCGCCCCGGCGGCGTCCTCGCCGCGCACGAGTACTCGGTGCGCGATTCCCGGGCGGCCACCGCGATCTGGAAGCTGGTGAGTTCGACGGTGATCATCCCGGCGGGCCGGCTGCGCACCGGCGATGCCGCCCTGTACCGCTACCTGCAGCGCAGCGTGCTCGAGTTCGACGGAGTGTCGGGGTTCCGGAATCGCCTGCGGCGCAACGGGTTCACCGATGTCAGCAGCATGTCGATGCCCGGCTGGCAGCGCAATGTCGTGCACACGTTCACCGGACGCGCTCCGCGCTGACCGCAGTCACGGCGACGACGGACCGGCCGGTGCGTCGATCACCTGCGGCGCCAGCACCTCGTCGAGCACCATCATGGCTGTGCCGACGACGCCGGCTCTCTCACCGAGTTGCGACGGGACGATCTGCAGTGTCCTGGTCGCCAGCGCGGTCGCGTTGCGATACAGGGTCTCCCGCAGCCCGGCCACGAAAATGTCATAGGCACCGGCCACGTCACCCGCGACCACCAGCGCGGCCGGATTCAACAGATTCACCGCACCGGCGAGCACCTCACCGACGTGTCGACCACTGTCGCGGATCAGTCTGCGCGCCAATGCATCTCCGCTGTGAGCCAGCTCGACCACGTCGCGCAGGTGCCGTACCGACCTGCCCTCCTGACCCAGGACCCGCACCAGGGACCAGCCCCCGGCGACGGTCTCCAGGCAGCCGACGTCACCGCAGCGGCACGGCCGCTCGTTCGCGGCCGGTGTCTTGTCGTGACCGAACTCCCCCGCCGCGCCCATCGCGCCGCGCTGCAGCGCGCCGCCCGCGACGATGCCCGCCCCCAGACCCGTGGACGCCTTGATCACGATGACGTCGTCGAACCCGCGGCCGGCGCCGGCGCGCCATTCGGCGAGCGCGAACGCGTTGGCGTCGTTGCCCAGCACCACGGGCGCATCGGTGAGTTCGGAGAAGTAGGGCATCAACGGCACGCGGTCCCAGCCGGTCAGCACCGGGGAATCGATGCTCCAGCCCTGCCGAGCGTCCACGGTGCCCGGGAGGCTGACCCCGACCCCGAAGATGTGCGCGTCCCGGTGGCCGGACTCGTCGAGCAACATGTCGAGGCGCTTCACGACATCGGGCATCAGGTCCTCAGGACCGAAGCCGGGCTCCTGATCGATGTCGGCAGCCGCGCGCACGTCACCGGCAAGGTCACAGACGGCCAGGCGGGCACGGCTGCCGCCGATGGCGGCGGTCAGCACAATCCCCGCGTCGGCGTTGAAGGAGAGCAGCGTGGCAGGACGCCCTCCCGTCGAGGCCGCTTGATCCCGCTCGACGACCAGGCCGCGAACGGTGAGTTCCCTCACCCGCGCCGAGATGGCGGTGCGCGACATCCCGGTGAGCTGGCCGATCTCGGCACGCGTGATGTGGCGCTTCTGCCTGATCAGCGCGTACAGATCACCCGCAGCAGCCGCGGAGGACGACCTGAACAACGACATGCTGGCAGCCTAACTGCGTCGACTTTTGTTTTCAAAGCGCATAAGTCAGATTGAGAAGTACCTAAAGCCGCCCTATCGTAGGAGCGGTGAAAGAGCCCAGATCACTGCTGGACGTCGCCCCGGTGCTGCCGACCGTCAGCGTGCGTGACACCGGCGCCGCCACTGCTGTGCAGGTGGCCCGTGCGATCGCCCGGACCGGACTGACCCTCATCCAGGTTTCCTTGGACGCCCCGGCTGCACTGGACGCAATCGAGCGGATCGCCACCGAAGCGCCCGAGGTCATCGTCGGCGCCGCCGAGGTGAACCACGTCGACCAGCCTGCGCTGGCCCGTGCGGCAGGCGCCGAGTTCCTGACCGCCACCGCACCGGGAGGTGAGCTACGAGCAGCTCTACGCGACACCGAGCTGCCGCACCTCCCCGGCGTCACCAGCACCCAGGACGCGATGGAGCTGCTCGACGACGGCTACTGCGACATGTACCTGCATCCCGCCGCGGCCGCGGGCGGTCTGCGGCACCTCAAGGCCCTGGCGGCGTTCGTCCCCGCCGCACGGTTCTGCGCGGCGGGCGGCATCGGCGCCGCGGACCTCTCGGGGTACCTCGCCGCCCCCAATGTCGGATGCGTGAGCGCCGACTGGCTCGCACCGTCCGACGCCGTCGCGCGCCGCGACTGGGAACGCATCCGCCGCCTCGCCGACGTCGCCCTCACACTCAGCAAACCGACGGTCACCGCGGTGCGTGCGCTGTGACCGCCACTGTCGACCGGCCCTCGGGTACCGCCTCGGTCGTCGCTCCCGACCCGGTCGTGCGCTGGCTTGCGGTCGTGGCGCTGGCCCTGGGCGGCTTCGGGATCGGCACAACGGAATTCGTCTCGATGGGGCTGCTGCCCGACATCGCCGGCACCCTCGGCATCTCCGAACCCACCGCCGGACACGTCATTTCCGCGTATGCGCTGGGGGTGGTGGTCGGCGCACCGCTGATCGCCGCACTCACGGCGCGGATGGCGCGACGCACGCTGCTGCTCGCCCTGATGACAGTGTTCACGCTGGGAAATCTCGCGAGCATGCTGGCTCCGTCGTACGGGACGTTGATCATCGCGCGGTTCCTCGCAGGTCTGCCGCACGGTGCATTCTTCGGGGTCGCGGCACTGGTGGCCGCTCACCTGATGGGGCCGCAGAACCGGGCCAAGGCGGTGGCCCACGTCCTGACCGGCCTCACGGTCGCGACCGTGCTCGGTGTACCCGTGGCGTCCTGGCTGGGTCAGGCCCTCGGCTGGCGCGCCGCCTTCGGCCTCGTCGTCGCCGTCGGGGTGATCACCGTGACGGCTCTGTACTTCTGGCTTCCGGACCGGCTGCGAACCATGCCGGTCACCAGCCCGCTGACCGAATTGGGCGCGCTGCGGCGGGTGCAGGTTTGGCTGGCGCTGCTGGTGGGCATGATCGGGTTCGGCGGGATGTTCGCGGTGTACACCTACATCGCGACCACGATGACAGATGTGACCGGCCTGCCCCGGGCCCTGGTCCCGTTGGCGCTCATGGTGTTCGGAGCGGGCATGTTCGTCGGCAACCTGGTCGGTGGCCGGCTGGCCGACCGGTCGGTCATCCGGGCTCTCTACCTGTCGATCGGGACGTTGAGTCTCATGCTCGCGGTCTTCGTTCTCGCGTCACACAACCCCTGGACGGCGCTGGTCGTGCTGTTCGGGATCGGCGCGGCAGGGTCGTCGGTGGGGCCCGCGCTGCAGACTCGGCTGATGGACGTGGCCCACGACGCGCAGACACTGGCTGCGGCGCTGAACCATTCCGCGCTCAACATCGGCAATGCGACCGGCGCATGGGTCGGCGGACTGGTGATCTCCGCCGGCTTGGGCTACACCGCTCCGGCGGCCGCCGGTGCCGGTCTGGCGCTGGCCGGGCTGGCCGTTTTGACAGTGTCGGTGCTGCTGCAGAGACGACGCGGTTAACACCGACGTCATCTGGGCATTCACCAGCATGGCATTCAAACTCACCTATTCCGATGGACAAGAGAGTCAGCACGGCGACGACACCGTCTGGGAACTCGATGACGGTGTGCTGAAGCTGGGACGCGAGAAGGGCAAGTGGTCGGTGCTGCTGTCACCGAGTCACTGGGCCGTGCTGGAGATCGGCGGCGCGAACGACGGTGACTCCAAAGGCGATTCGGACGACGACTCGGACAACAAGGACAAGAAGGATTCCGGCGACTCGAAAGACGACGACAAGGACGACGACGACAAGGACGACTGACTCGGCGCTCTAACAGATCGCCTGCAGGCGATCCGCGATCGACCACAGCAGCTGATCATCGGTCGTGGTGTCCAACCGGATGGGCTCGAACCGGACGGGTCGGTGGCGCTTCACCACCGCCCTCTGGAGATCTTCGAGGCGTTCGAGGACGTCGTTGACGAAGCCGCAGAAGTCCTGCAGCGACTGATTCACGAACCTGGTGCAGTCGCTCAACAGCGCCGCGTATTGCGCTGGGACGGAGTGGCTTCGGAATGTCTCGGTGAGTGCGAGCAGCCGTTCGTAGCAGTCGCCGAGATGATGCGCGGCGCGCACGATACGCACTGCATCGGCCTCGCGTTCATCGCCCGGAGCCCCGAAGGACGCCGCGAAAGCGGGCGCGCTCAGGTAAGCCTCCACCTCGGCGACGACGTCGTCGACGGCCCTGAGCTGCTCGCGGGCGAATCGCGCGACGTCGGAACCGGTCGACAGCCGACCTTCGGCGCGCACCGGAGATCCGAGTATCTGCCTGATCTTTCGTTCCTCGACGGCGGCCCAGCGATGGAAGACAACCGATGCGAAGACCGCCCACGCCCAGCAGGGAAGCTTCTCCCGAACCACCTGCTCGACCAGCTCCGGCGTCGGGACGATCTGCGCGACCGGGAGCTCCTCGGCTCTTTCCATGCACCCGAAGCTAGGCGCGGGTACCGACAAGCCGGATGATGATCCGATGACCGTCAGCATCGACGCGCTCGAGGTCGCCGATCCGCCGGACGCCTGGGACCGGGCCGGCTTCACCGTCGACTCCGATGCCGTGTGCCGCGTCGGCGGTGTCCGCATCCACCTCATCGGGGGTGTTTCCGGGACCGGCATCGTCGGCTGGTCGTTGCGTGGCGTGCCGCCGCACGAGCCGCTCGATGACCTCGACGGCATCCCGACCACACGATCGGACGCCGGCCCGGCGGCGACGGCGACACACACCAACGGCGTCACCTCCATCGACCACGTCGTGCTGCTGTCCCCCGACCTGAATCGGACGGTCGAGTCCCTGCGTGCTCTCGGAGTTCACCGGCGCCGCGAACGGGACGGCGAACTGGGTGGACATCCCATCCGCCAGATCTTCTTCCGGCTCGGCGAGGTGATCCTCGAAGTCGTCGGTTCACCGGGCACCCCCGGCGACGGACCGTCGAGTCTCTGGGGCATCACGTACACCGTCGCGGACATCGACGCGACCGCCGCATTCCTCGGTGATCGCACGGCGCCGGTCAAGGACGCGGTACAACCGGGGCGCCGGATCACCACTCTGCGCCATCACGACTTCGGGATGTCGGTCCGGACGGCGCTGATTTCACCGCCTATCCTCAGCGCATGACTGAGCTGGCGGACGTCGTGATCATCCACACCGACGGCGGATGCCGGCCCAATCCCGGCCCCGGCGGCTGGGGCGCGGTACTGCGGCAGCATCACCACGTCCGCGAGATGTGCGGGGGCGAGGCCGGCCAGACCAGCAACAACCGGATGGAGTTGATGGCGCCGATCATGGCGCTCGAGGCACTCACCCGGCCGGTGCTGGTGCACCTCCACACCGACAGCACCTATGTCCGCAACGGCATCACGAAATGGGTGCTCGGCTGGGAACGCAACGGGTGGATGACCGCCGCCAAGCAGCCGGTCAAGAACGTCGACCTGTGGCAACGGCTGCAAGCAGCCTGCGCGCGGCACCGGGTGGAGTGGTTCTGGGTGAAGGGGCATTCGGGAGTCGCCGACAACGAGTTGGCCGACGTGCTGGCGACCCGCGGACTGCAAGAGGCGCTCGCCACGTCCGCTCTTGCCACCTGACAGTCCGCGCATTACTGCCAGCAGTCCCCACTCCTGACGCCGCTGACCGACGGAGATGCGGCGTGTGAAGAGTGCCCGCCGTCAGGCGGCCTGGTTGTCGGGTGGTGCGGGGCCGCCGGGGTGGTCGGTGTTGTCGGTGGTGGATGGGGTGCAGGACTGTGCGTCGTTGATGTCGTCGCCGCCCGTGGATTCGACCGGCGCAGCAGTGTTCGGGCCCCGGGTTTCAGGATCCTCGGGTGGGTGGAGGAGTTTTTCGGGGCGGTGGTGGTAGTTGAGTCGGGTTTGGCCGGTGTCCAGGTGTGGGGGTGGGGTCCATTCCACTTCGCAGTGGTTGTTCATGTGGGTGGTCCAGCCGTCGGGTGTGACGCTGCGGTTGTCCGGTGGGCAGGCCAGGCCGAGGTCGTCGAGGTTGGTGTTGCCGCCGGCGGCCCAGTCGGTGGTGACGTGGTGGACTTGGCTGCCGTAGGCGCCGACGGTGCAGCAGGGTTTGGTGCAGCCGCCGTCGCGGGCGATCAGCATGATCCGCTGGGCGGGGGTGGCGATGCGTTTGGCGCGGAACAGGTTCAGGGCGGAGCCGGTGGCGTGGTCGAAGACGGCGAGGTAGTGGTTGGCGTGGCCGGC
The DNA here is from genome assembly GCF_000266905.1 of Mycolicibacterium chubuense NBB4. Next base: position 4,499,793 of record NC_018027.1, read on the forward strand.
CATCCGGATCACGTCGGCGATCGGGATCACGCTGCCGCCGCCGGTGACACCGATCCCGGCGCGGGATTCGAGGTCTTTCAGGGTGGTGCGGATGATCACCGAGGCGGGTAGGCCGTTGAGTCGGCCGAGCTGACCGCTCATCAGGGCGATGCGTCCGGCGGCGAGCAGGGCGTCGTGTTGGCGTTGGGCCAGGCTGCGGTGGTCGTTGTCGATCTGGGCTTGGGTCGGGGTGCCGGTGGTGCAGGGGTGGGGGTCGTCGGGGTTGCACATGCCCGGGGCGGCGTATTTGGCGAAGATGGCTTCCCACACCGCCCACGCTTGGGGGTTCAGGGTGGCGGTCAGGTCGGTCATGGCGTCGCGGCGTTGTTTGTGTTTGACCACGGCGCGGGTGCGGGCGCGTTCGGTGTCGTCGGGTTCGGGGCCGTCCTGGTCGAGCAGGAACAGTGTGCGTTCGGCGGTGTCGTGGAGTTCTTTGGGTCCCACTCCGACCGCGGTGCGGACCAGGTCGACCTCGAACTGCTCCCGGGTGGCGGTGTCGACGAAGCCGGGTAACCGGTGGACGGCTTTGCGGATCACCTCGACGTGCTCACCGTTGATCAGCCCCTGGGCCTGAGCGGCCGCGGTGGCCGGCAACACCGGCGGCAGCGAGGGCCCGGTCACGGCTTGGCGGGGCGCCAACAAAGCAGTGTCGGTCAGCCGGCGGTGCGCCTCGGAGGTGGAGATGCGCCACCGGAGGGCGAGCACGTCTTTCCAGGATTTAGCGCCCAGCTGCTGCGGGGTGGTCTCGGTTTGTAGGCGGGCCAGCAGCCGGTGCCTCACCGCGGGCAGCCGGCACCACAACGTCTCGAGCTCATCGAGCACCCCCACCAACTCCGCGGACGTCGCCAGGTCGATCCCGCAGTCGGCCACCTCGTCGAAGGCGCCGAGCAACGCGGTGACCGCGCCCTGCAGATCCCCCACCACCATGCTTCGAACATACATTCGACCACCGACAAATTCCGAGGCGTCACTCCCACCTGACTTCGCCGGGCCCCTTGTCCGGCCGCAGTCCCCGCCAACTCGGTTGCCGCAGCCGGCCATCGCCGGTGCGCTCGCTGTAGCGCACCTCCCCCACCAACTCCGGCCGCACGAACGTGACCCCCTTCGCGTCTTGAGTGGGAAGCCGTGCACTGAAGGGCGATTCGTCACTGCGCAGCGGCGTGAGCGTCTCCTTCAGAGACGCGAGCTCCTTCTCGGTGAAGCCGGTGCCGACGCGTCCGACGAACTGCAGACCGCCCTCGCCGGGGATCCCGAGCATCAGCGCACCGATTCCACTCGTGCGTCCGCCGTTGCCCTGGCGCCAGCCGCCGATCACGACTTCCTGCGTGTTCCACAGCTTGTCCTTGATCCACGACGACGAACGCCGGCCGGCCTGATAGGTGGAGTCCTTCTTCTTGGCGACGACGCCTTCCCACCGCTTCTTCTCCGCATACGCCAGAGCCTGCGGACCGTCCCCCTCGATCGCTGCGGGCACGATGAGACCACCGCCCTCGGCCAGGGTTTCGAGCACGCGCCTGCGGTCGGTGTACTTGGCGCGCATCAGGGAGCGCCCGTCCAGGTAGAGGATGTCGAACGCCCAGAACTCCACGCGGGTGGAGCGCGCACGGTTCTGCATCTCGCGAAAGCTCGGCACACCCGACTCGTCGAGCGCGACAGCCTCCCCGTCGAGGATCACGTGGTGATCGGCGAGATCCGCGGCGATCGCCTGGAACTGCGGGTACTCGGCGGTCACGTCGCGACCTCGCCGGGACCGCACCGTCAGCTTGCCGTGGTCGGCCTCGACGAGTATCCGGTACCCGTCCCACTTTCCTTCAAAAGCCCACTGCCCCTTGGACAGTCGCTCGACCGAGCCTTCGGTGGTCAGCATCGGCACCAGATCGGCGAACGTCGGGTGCTTCTGATCTTTCATCCGGTGCGCAAGCCAGTTCTTGCCATCGGTCTGGATCAACGCATAGCGGCCTTCGACCTTCTCGCCGTGCAGCGTGACGATGACCTCGCCGCCTTTGGCCGGACCGTCGGGCGGGTTGTCCCTGAACTTCTCGGTCTCATAGGTTCCGGTGTCCCAGACGTAGACCTGTCCGCCGCCGTATTCCCCCTTCGGGATCTCGCCGGCGAACGTCAGATACTCCATCGGATGGTCTTCGGTGTGCACGGCGAGGTGGTTGACCGACGGTGTCTCCGGAAGGTTCTTCGGCACCGCCCAGCTGACCAGGACGCCGTCGCGCTCCAGCCGGAAGTCGTAGTGCAGACGCCGGGCATGGTGCTCCTGGATGACGAACTTGTCGTTGTTGCCGACCTCCGGCGACTGCTTCGGGACCGGCTCCGGAGTACGAGCGGTGTCGCGCATGCTCCGGTATGTCGTCAGCCGGTCGGGGACGGGTAGCGGGTCGTCGAGTTCGGCGAGCAGGTCGCCGTCTCGCTCGAGTCGGTCGAGCACCTCGTCGTAGGTCAGGTGACGCAGCTTCGGATCCTCGATCTCCTCCCACGTTCTCGGTGCTGCCACGGTCGGATGCTCGCGTCCGCGAAGCGAATACGGCGCGATCGTCGTCTTGTTGCCGTTGTTCTGACTCCAGTCCAGGAACACCTTGCCGTCGCGCAGACTCCGGGTCATCGTCGCCGTGACGCGCTTGGGCATCGTCTGCTCGAGCTGCTGGGCGACCCGCTTGGCCAGCACGGAAGCGCCGCGCGAGCTGATCGGATCCTGCAGCGGGACATAGAGGTGCAGCCCCTTGCTGCCACTGGTCAGCGGGAAGGTCTGCAGTCCGATGTCGGTTATCAGGTCCCGCACCTCGTGGGCGACCTCGCAGAGCTGACGCATCGACACCCCCTCGCCTGGATCGAGGTCGAACACGATGCGCGTGGCCGGGCCCACCGAACCGGTGTCGTCGAATCGCCACTGTGGCACATGCACTTCCAGCGACGCCTGCTGCGCGATCCAGGCCAGTCCTTCGGCCGTGTCGATGACCGGGTAGGTGGTGGTGCCCGACTTGTGGACGATGGTGCCCCGGTCCAGCCACTCCGGGGCCGACGAGGCCAGTTGCTTCTCGAAGAACGATCCTTCCTCGACGCCGTTGGGCCAGCGCTTGCGCGTCACGGGCCGGCCGGCGATGTGAGGCAGCATCGCCTCGGCGACGCGCACGTAATACTCGAACACGTCACCCTTGGTGGTACCCGTGGCCGGGTAGAGCACCTTGTCCGCGTTGGTCAGCTTCACCCGACCCCACCGATCCACCACTCCACGGTATTACCCGCTCTCCGACCGGTAGCGTCGAGACGATGAAGGCACTGGTCATCGGCGAAGCGCTGATCGACATCGTGACGCGTGACGGTCGGGTCATCGGCGAATACGTCGGCGGCAGTCCTCTCAACGTCGCGGTCGGCCTGTCGCGGCTCGGCAGGCCGGTCGAATTCCTCACTCACATCGGCGACGACACCCACGGGCGACGGATTCGCGAACACCTGGAAAGCGCAGGCGTGCAATTGGTTTCAGGCAGCCAATCGGCGCCGCGCACACCGACCGCACGCGCCACCCTCGACCCGTCGGGGTCGGCCACCTACGCCTTCGACATCGAGTGGCAGCTCAGCGGCACGCCGGAGGTCGCACCCCCGGTCGTCGTGCACACCGGTTCGATCGCCGCCGTGCTGGAGCCCGGTTGCCGGGCCACCGCCGCCCTCGTCGACACCTATCACCTCTCCGCGACGTTCACCTTCGACCCCAACGTGCGGCCGGCGCTGATCGACGACCCCGACGCGGCCCGCGCCCGCATCGACCGTCTGCTCGAGCGAGCCGATGTGGTCAAGGCCAGCGAGGAGGACCTGCACTGGATCGATCCGACGCGCGCTCCCGAACAGATCGCCGCCTCGTGGCTCGCACTCGGGCCGTCAATCGTCGTGGTGACCAAGGGCGCAGCCGGGGCGGTGGCCATGTGCGCCGGCGGGACGGTGCGGATACCGGCCGGACAGGTCGAGGTCGTGGACACGCTCGGCGCCGGGGACGCGTTCATGGCCGGCCTGATCGACGCGCTGTGGTCGCTGGATCTGCTGGGCGCCCGGCGGCGTGCCGCGCTCGCCCGGATCGGGCCCGACGCGCTGACCACCGCCCTGCGAGCCGCCGCGCTCAGCGCGGCATTGACGGTGTCGCGTCCCGGCGCCGACTTGCCCGACCGCGCCGCCCTGGACTGGGCCGCCTCATCGGACATACTGGGCTGATGCGGTCCATTTGGAAAGGTTCGATCGCCTTCGGCCTGGTCAACGTTCCGGTCAAGGTCTACAGCGCCACCCAGGATCACGACATCAAGTTCCACCAGGTGCACGCCAAGGACAACGGGCGCATCCGCTACAAGCGGGTGTGCGAGATCGACGGCGAGGAGGTCGAATACCGCGACATCGCGCGGGCCTACGACTCCGACGACGGCCAGACCGTGATCATCACCGACGACGACATCTCCACCCTGCCCGAGGAACGCAGCCGCGAGATCGAGGTCCTCGAGTTCGTCCCCGCCAGTGACCTCGATCCGATGATGTACGACAAGAGCTACTTCCTCGAGCCCGACGGAAAATCATCGAAATCCTATGTGCTGCTGGCGAAGACACTCATGGAGACTGATCGCGTCGCGATCGTGAACTTCGCGCTGCGCAACAAGACGCGGCTGGCGGCGCTGCGCGTCAAGGACTTCAGCAAGCGGGACGTGATGATGATCCACACGCTGCTGTGGCCCGACGAGATCCGCGATCCCGACTTCCCGATCCTCGACAAGGAAGTCGAGGTCAAACCCGCCGAGCTGAAGATGGCCAGCCAGGTCGTCGACTCGATGACCGACGATTTCAACCCCGACCGGTATCACGACGACTACCAGGACCATCTCCACGAGCTGATCCAGGCCAAGCTCGAAGGCGGCGAGGCCTTCGCCACCGAGGAGCAGCCGCAGGAACTCGACGAGAGCGAGGACGTGTCCGATCTGCTCGCCAAGCTGGAGGCGAGCGTGAAGGCGCGCAAGGAGCAGAGCGGGTCGAAGGAACCGGCCAAGAAAGCGCCGGCCAAGAAGGCCGCGAAGAAGGCTCCGGCGAAGAAGTCGGCCGCCAAGAAGGCCGCCAAGAAGGCCCCGGCCAAGAAGAGCTGAGCCCAGAAGTAGGCCCCTGCGCGATCGGCCCGCGAATGCACGCATTGTGACGAGATTCGGCCGAGATCCGTCAGAAACCGTGCGTTCGCGACGCAGGAGCGGCTAGACCCAGACCGCTCGTGACAAATTAGAACGTGTTCCAGAAAGTGCCCACGGCCGCCGATGCGCCTTGCTAGCGTGTCGCCCGTGATTCTGGACAGATTCCGGCTCGACGACCAGGTGGCAGTGGTGACGGGAGCGGGCCGCGGCCTGGGCGCAGCCATGGCGCTCGCGTTCGCCGAAGCCGGCGCTGACGTGCTGATTGCCGCCCGCACCCAGGCACAGCTCGACGACGTCGCCGACCAGGTCCGCGCGGCCGGCCGGCGTGCGCACGTGGTCGTCGCCGACCTCGCTCACGCCGAGGACACCGCCGCCCTGGCAGCGCAGGCCGTGGACGCGTTCGGCCGACTAGACATCGTCGTCAACAACGTCGGCGGCACGATGCCGAACGCGCTCCTGGGCACGTCGGTCAAAGAGATGCGCGACGCGTTCGCGTTCAACGTGGCGACCGCTCACGCACTCACCACGGCTGCGGTGCCGCTGATGCTCGAACACTCCGGCGGCGGCAGCATCATCAACATCACCTCGACGATGGGCCGGCTCGCCGGCCGGGGGTTCGCCGCCTACGGCACCGCCAAGGCCGCGCTCGCGCACTACACGCGGTTGTCGGCGCTCGACCTCGCGCCGCGCATCCGCGTCAACGCGATCGCACCGGGGTCGATCCTCACCTCGGCGTTGGAGATCGTGGCCAGCAACGACGAACTGCGCGAGCCCATGGAGAAGGCCACCCCGTTGAAGCGACTGGGCGATCCGCTCGACATCGCCGCGGCCGCGGTCTATCTCGCCTCCCCGGCGGGCGGCTACCTGACCGGTAAGACGCTCGAGGTGGACGGCGGCATCACCTACCCGAATCTCGAGCTGCCCATCCCCGACCTGTAAGGAATCCCGAAGCATGGCAATCAAAGTCGCGGCCGTCGGCACCGGCAACGTCGGCCGGCACGCACTCACCCAACTGATCGAGGACCCGCGCTTCGAGCTCACTGCCGTGTGGGTGTCCTCGGAGGCCAAGGCCGGCAAGGACGCCGCCGAGCTCGCCGGACTCCACGATCCGACCGGGGTGCTGGCCACCACAGACCTCGACGAGGTGCTCGCGACCGGACCGGAATGTGTCGTCTACACCGCGATGGCCGACAACCGGCTGACCGAGGCGCTCGACGACTACCGGCGGATCCTGGAAGCGGGCGTCGACGTCGTCGGCAGCAGCGCGGTGTTCCTGCAGTACCCGTGGGGCGTCCTGCCGGCCGACATGATCACACCGATCGAGGATGCCGCCACAAAGGGCAACGCCAGCATTTTCGTCAATGGCATCGACCCCGGTTTCGCCAACGACCTTCTGCCGCTGGCACTGGCGGGCACCTGCCAGAGCATCCAGCAGATCCGCTGCATGGAGATCATCAACTACGACACCTATGACAGCGCGACCGTGATGTTCGATGTCATGGGTTTCGGTGGCAGCCTCGACGACACCCCGATGCTGCTGCAGCCCGGCGTGCTGAGCCTGGCCTGGGGTTCTGTGGTGCGACAGCTGGCCGCCGGACTGGGCATCGAGTTGGACGAGGTGACCGAGACTCACGTCCGCGTCCCCGCGCCCGAGGACTTCGACATCGCGTCGGGGCACATCGACAAGGGCACCACGGCAGCACTGCGGTTCGAGGTGCGCGGCATGAAGGACGGCGACGTGGCCGTCGTGCTCGAACACGTCACCCGCCTGCGCAACGACCTCTGCCCCGACTGGCCGCAGCCCGCGCAGGACGGCGGCTCCTAGCGGATCGAGATCACCGGCGAACCGTCCTACACCCTGGATCTGTGTCTGCGCAGCCCCCACGGCGACCACAATCACGCGGGTCTGGTCGCGACCGCAGCGCGTGTGGTGAACGCGATTCCGGCCGTCCTCGACGCATCGCCGGGAATCATGACTGCGCTCGAGTTACCGCCCATCACTGGCAAAGGTCTGTACGCTAAGCCGTGAATCGGCTGGAAGGAACTAATCGATGAAGGCTCGCCTGAGTACCCTCGCGGCTCTCCTCGTTGCCGGCGGCGCCTCCGTCGCGATCGCCGCCGCGCCTGCCGCACTCGCACAACCCGACTGCGTCCAGACCGGTGAGGGCGGCGGAATCCAGGGCGGCGCGAACACCGACTGCCAGTCGCCCGGCAACGCGCAGATCGATTCGACTCCCGGCGTGTATTCAGAGCCCTGGGAGGGTGGATATCCCTGGGGTTACGGACCGTTCGTCCTCTGATCCCTCTTCGGCGCCGGTGATCGGAGTGATCGTGTCGACTCTCGGACGTGGCATCGCCGTCGTGATCGCCGCCGCCGGCCTCGCCCTGAGCGGTGCGGCGGTGGCCGGTGCGACGCCCAAGTGCAGTGACGTCGGCAAGACGGTCACGTACTGCGAGACCAACGGCAGCACGCAACTCACCTCGACGCCGCCGCCCTTCAGATGGGGCGGCTGGCAGGGCGGGGGTTACTACCCCTTCGGCGGCTTCGGCTACTTCCCGTGACTTCGGCGGGCCGGTTGCCCCGCCGCGAAAGTTTCGTCTAGCCTAACTTTCCTATTCGTTGATCCGGATAGGAGACGGGCGTGGTGGCTCAGGACGTGCATGCGCGGGCGCGACCGGGCTGGCTGCTGCTCGGCCCCGCGTTCGTCGCAGCCATCGCCTACGTCGACCCCGGCAACGTCGCGGCCAACGTCAGCGCCGGCGCCCAGTTCGGCTTCCTGCTCGTCTGGGTCATCGTCGCCGCGAACATCATGGCCTGCCTGGTGCAGTACCTGTCGGCGAAGCTGGGCGTGGTCACCGGCACCTCGCTCCCCGAGGCAGTGGCGACACGGATGGGCCGCTCGACGCGGTTGACGTACTGGGTGCAGGCCGAACTGGTGGCCATGGCAACCGATCTCGCCGAGGTGGTCGGTGGCGCCATCGCCTTGCACCTGTTGTTCGACCTGCCCATGATCGTCGGAGGCGTGATCACCGGAGCGGTCTCCCTGGCGCTGCTCGTCATCAAAGACCGTCGGGGCCAGACCGTCTTCGAACGCGTCATCACCGGCCTGCTGATGGTCATCGCGATCGGCTTCCTCACCAGTCTGTTCGCCGCGACCCCGCCGTTCGCCGCCGCCGCGGCAGGTCTGGTGCCGCGCTTCGACGGCGCGGAGAGCATCCTGCTCGCCGCCGCGATGCTCGGCGCCACGGTGATGCCCCACGCGGTGTACCTGCACTCGGGCCTGGCCCGGGATCGCCACGGCCACCGCGCCCCGGGACCGGCGCGGCGCACCCTGCTGCGAATCACCCGCTGGGATGTCGGCATCGCCATGCTGATCGCCGGCGCGGTGAACCTCGCGATGCTGCTGGTCGCGGCCACCAACCTGCAGGGAATGCCCAACACCGACTCCATCGAGGGCGCCTACGACGCGGTACAGAGCACGCTCGGCCACACCATCGCGCTGCTGTTCGCGATCGGCCTGCTGGCGTCGGGGCTCGCGTCGTCGTCCGTCGGCGCCTACGCCGGAGCCATGATCATGCAGGGGTTGCTCCGCCGGTCGATACCGCTGCTGGCCCGCCGCCTCATCACCCTGTTGCCCGCGCTGGCGGTGCTGGCCGCGGGCGTCGACCCCAGCCGCGCGCTGGTGCTGTCCCAGGTCGTGCTGTCGTTCGGCATACCGTTCGCGCTCATTCCGCTGGTCCGGCTGACCGGTGATGCCCGGGTGATGGGCGCCGACGTCAACCGCCGGGTCACCACCGCCCTGGGCTGGGTGGTCGCCGCACTCATTAGTGTGCTCAACGTGGCCCTCGTCTACCTGACCGTGACAGGCTGAATGGCTTCCCGACACAGCTACTTCGCCTACGGATCGAATCTGTCGGTGCGGCAGATGGCGCAGCGCTGCCCCGACGCCGCCGATCCGCGGCGCGCAACGCTGGCCGACCACGACTGGTTGATCAACGAGCGTGGCGTGGCCACGGTCGAACCGTTCGCCGGCGGCGAGGTGCACGGGGTGGTGTGGCAGGTCTCCGACCGTGACCTGGCAACACTGGACAGCGCCGAGGGCGTCCCCGTCCGTTACCGCCGCGACCGACTCGAAGTGCGCACCGACACCGGCCGCGACACCGCGTGGGTGTACATCGACCATCGCGTCGAACCCGGCGCCCCGCGGCCCGGATACCTCGAACGCATCCTCGACGGCGCCCGGCACCACGGCCTCCCCGGGCGCTGGATCGAATTTCTCGAACGCTGGGACCCGGTACATTGGCCGCAGCACAGAAATGGATCCGATTCGGCTGCGCCACAGTCATTTTCACAACTCCTCGCCGATCCCGCGATCATCGAGCACAGCGTGCTGCGTTCGCGGTTCGGGTTCATGGCCATCCATGGCGGCGGTCTCGAGCGGATGACCGATGTCATCGCCGAGCGCGCTGCCGACGCCGCGCACGCGTCGGTGTACGTCGTCCGCCACCCCGACGAGTACCCGCACCACCTGCCGTCGGCGAGTTACGACCCGGCCGAGTCGGCCCGGCTCGCCGAGTTCCTCGACCATGTCGACGTGGCCGTGTCTCTGCACGGGTACGGCCGGCTCGGCCGAAGCGCGCAGCTTCTGGCCGGTGGCCGCAACCGCGTGCTCGCGCGGCACCTCGTCACTCATCTGTCGATCCCCGGGCATCAGGTCATCACCGACCTCGACGCCATACCGCGCGAACTGCGCGGGCTGCACGCCGACAACCCGGTCAATCGCGTCCGGGGCGGCGGCACTCAGCTGGAGCTGTCCGCACGCGTGCGCGGCATCAGCCCCCGCAGCGGTCTGCCGGGCGACGACGGCCTCGCACCGGCGACGTCGGCCCTGGTGCAAGGCCTCGCCCGGGCGGCCCGCTCGTGGCCGGCCGACTGACGGCCTGCAGCCCCGCACCCATCCATTCGCCCCGCCGTTCCGAATAAGGGACGTGGAACCTCTACGGGCCGACTTGCGGCCGAGCTGCGTCGCCGGCGTCGGTGCGGCGGCTCTGGACGCGCCCGCGTGCGAGGTGACGGGCCGTTGACCACAGCGCTGTACCGCACCCGGATCACCCACTTGCGCCGCGCACCGGTGCACCACTATTTCGAGCATCGCAGCTACAGCTGGCTGATCGACCTCGATGACCTCCCCCGCGTCCCGTGGTGGCTCCGGCCGTTCGCGAAATTCCTTGCCGTCGATCACCTCTGGGGATCGGGCGACGATACGCTACGCAGTCGCGTCGACGCCTTCCTGGCCGGCAAAGGCATCGACCTGCCGGGCGGGAAGGTGACCGCGCTGATGCAGCCCAGGGTGCTCGGCTACGTGTTCAATCCGCTGAGTCTGTACTGGTGTCATGACGCGGCCGGCGTGCTGCGATACGTCATCGCCGAAGTACACAACACCTACGGTCAGCGGCACGCGTACCTGCTGCCGCCGTCGGCCGACCGGCCGGCGATGGTGAGCAAGAAGTTCTATGTGTCGCCGTTCAACGACATGGAGGGCCACTACCTGGTGCGCGCCCCCCATCCCGCCGACGACGTCGACGTGCAGATCTCGTTCCACCGGGATCATCAGCCCGCGTTCGTCGCCACGTTGCGCGGCAAGCGCAAGCCTGCCGGTATTCGCCAGATCCTCGCTCTGCAACTCGTCGCACCGATGGCTCCGCTGATGAACACCTTGAGCATCAGGGTGCAGGGAATCACGCTGTGGTTGCGCCGGGTACCGATCGTTCCGCGGCCCACCGTCGAGCGAGTGACGGTGCAGCAGCTGTGATGCGGGCCTGCCGACTGGGCTCGCGACTGTCGGTGGCCCATTCCAGATTCCCGATCCCTCACGGCGGAGACGGGGTCATCCTGACAGCGTTGGCGCTGGTAGGAGCTAGGCTACGGCTCGTGACCGCCGATCTAGACGCACTGCTGCGCCAGGTGGCCCGACGAGACGTCGACGCATTCGCCTCCTTCTACGATCAGACGCGGGCACGGGTGTATGGGCTGGTCACCCGCGTGTTGCGGGACCCCGGCTACAGCGAGGAGACCACGCAGGACGTCTACCTGCAGGTATGGCGCAGCGCGGAGAGTTACGACCCGTCCGCCGGGTCGCCCCTGGCCTGGCTGATGACGCTGGCGCACCGGCGCGCGGTCGACCGGGTGCGCTCGGAGCAGGCGGCCAGCACGCGGGAATCGCGCTACGGCGCCGCGAACGTCGACCCGCCGTCGGACTCCGTCGCCGATTCGGTGATCCTGAGCGACGAGCGCCAGCAGGTCGCGGACTGCCTGGCGACGCTGACCGACACCCAGCGGGAGTGCATCCAACTCGCTTATTACGACGGACTGACGTACGTCCAAGTCTCTGAGCGGCTGTCGGCGAATCTTGCGACGATCAAATCGCGGATGCGCGACGCCATCCGCGGCCTGCGCAGATGCCTGGGGGTCGCATGACCAGACCCGATGAACCCGCCGACTTGCAGTCGCTCGCGACGCCGTACGCGCTGCACGCGCTCGGCGACGGCGATGTCGCCGACATCGACCGAAGGCTCCTGGGTGCGTCCGCGGACGAGGCGGAGGAGTTCTTCGCCGAGGTGCGAGCCGTCCGGGAGACCATGGCGGTCCTCGCCGCGGCCACGGCCGTCGAGCCGCCCGATCACCTCCGGGGCCGGGTGCTCGAGCAGATCACCGAAGGGTCGGTCCGCGCGCTGCCCGACCGCTCCCGGCGCTGGACGCGCGGTGTGCTGGCCGCCGCGGCCGCTGTGGCGATCGGCCTCGGAGTGCTCGGGGTCGGCCTCGCCCTGCGGCCCACACCCCAGTCGTCGACCGCGGACCGGGTCTTCGCCGCCTCCGACGTGCGCACCGTGTCCGGCGACATCCCCGGCGGCGGCCGGGCGACGCTGGTGTTCTCGCGCGAGCGCGACTCGGGCGTGCTGGTGATGAACAATGTGCCTAAGCCCGCGCCGGGAACCGTGTACCAGATGTGGTTGGTCGGTGCGGACGGCCCGCACTCCGCGGGCACCATGGACGCCGGCGCAGTTGCGCCGTCGACCACCGCGGTCCTGCCCGACCTCGGCTCGTCGCGCACGCTGGCCTTCACCGTCGAACCGCCGGGCGGCTCGACGTACCCCACCAGCCCGGTGTTCGCCGAACTGCCGCTCAGCTAGGCGCTTCCAGCGTCGCCGCGGCCGCCTCGGCCAGCACGTCCGACACGTCGTGGCGGCGCCGCCACACGCGTTGCTGTCGCATCGCACCGTTGCCTTCCCCGGCGATCCGCGCCAGCTCAGTGCTCACCATCTCGTAGTCGCCGGCCGTCTCGAGGGCCGGCCGAACCCGCTCGACGAGGCGCTCGGCCAGCGTCAGCGCCGGCGCCGCGCCATGGTTCTCGAGATCGACGCCGTCACCGTCGAGTCCGTCGCGGGCGGCTTTCCAGTACGCGGCCTTGAGCACGTACGGCGCCAACGGCTGCACCGGCTCTCCCCGTCGTCCGTCGTCGAGCGCGGTCATGACGCAGCCGCGCACCAGCGCGGCGAACAGCACCGTCTCGGCGACGGTCGCGGGAACGTCGGCGACGCGGATCTCCACGGTCGGGAAATCGGCTGACGGCCGCACATCCCAATAGACCATGCCGTCATCCCGCATGACTCCGGCGCGGCACAGCATCTGCACCGCCGCGTCGTATTCGTCGGCGGAACCGAAGTGCGGCGGCGGCCCGGCGCTGGGCCAGCGCGCCCACAGCACCGACCGCCAGCTGGCGTGGCCGGTGTCGGCGTTGCGGTAGATGGCCGAGTTCGCCGTCAGCGACAGCAGCAGCGGAAGCCAGGGCCGCAGCCGGTTGCCGACATCGATCGCCGCGTCGCGGTCGGGCACTGCGACGTGCACGTGGCAACCACAGATCCCCTGCTCGTGGGCGATCATCCCGTACCGCTCGCCGATGTCGCGGTAGCGGGGCGTGTCGGTGACGGGGAACTCCGTGGGAAGCGTGGGCGGCAGCGCGACGGCCAGCAACCGGGCGCCAGCCTGCTCGGCGGCACCCGAAGCCACCCTGCGCAAACGCAGCAGCTGATCACGCAGGTCGGCGGTGGTGTGGGCGACGTCGGTGGCGGTCTCGACCTGGCATCGGGTGAGCTCGAGTTGCAGGTCGACGCCGTGCTCGGCGGCGTATTCGGCGACTTGCCGGTTCTTCGCCACGGGCGCGCCGGAGTCGGGGTCGACGAGGAGGAACTCCTCCTCCACGCCGAGCGTGGGTGCATTGGTCATAAGAAGATTTTTGATCCGGCCCGTCGGATATTTCCACGACGGGCCGGATCTGGGCAGGAAACTTGGTCCGATATATGCCCGAGCCCAAATGGATCCAAACGTCGGCATACGATCGGCTCGTGACCAAGGGTTTCCGGTTCGGAGTCGGTGTCATGCGGGGTAACTCGCGAACGAAGCTCGAAGACTCCGCGCGCCGCGCCGAAGCGCTCGGTTTCGATGTCATGCACGTGCCCGACCACCTCGGCGGGCCGGCCCCGTTCCCGGTGATGACGGTCATCGCGATGGCGACCTCCACGTTGCGGGTCGGCACGTTCGTCATGAATTCGGCCTTCTACCGGCCGGCGCTGCTGGCGCGGGATGTCGCGGCGCTGCGCGATTTGTCGGGCGGGCGCCTCGAGCTGGGGCTGGGCACCGGATACGTCGAGGAGGAGTTCGCCGCCGCGGGGATTCCCTTCCCCAGTGCGCGCGAACGCGTCGACCATCTGCGCGAGACCACCGAGTACATAGCCGAGCACCTGCCGGACGTGCCGATCATGATCGCCGGCAACGGTGACCGGGTACTGCGGATCGCGGCCCGCTCGGCCGACATCATCGGCCTCACCGGCGGCGACCGGCCCGCCGGCGCGGACGAGGACCCGCTGGCCGACCGGATCGCGTTCGTCCAGCAGGCCGCCGGTGAACGTTTCGGCGATCTCGAGCTCAACATCGCGGTCACCGCGATGCCGCTCGACGGTTCGGGCATGCCGGACCTGACGATCCCGCGCCACTTCCTGCCCGGCCTCTCCGATGACGAACTGCTGCGCCATCCCGGGGTGCTGTCGGGGTCGACGGACGAGATCGCCGAGCGCGTCCGCGGTTACCGCGACACCTACGGGATCGGTTACGTGACCGTGCAGGACCGCCACGCCGAGGCGTTCGGCAAGGTGATCGCGCTGCTGAAGTAGCGCCGCCTAAAGCCAGAGATAGAGCGCCGACAGCAGCACCCACATGCCGGCGCAGTAGCACTCGAAGGCCGCCCGTAGCGGGATCGGCGCGTGCCGCAGCTCCATGAAGTCCAATCCGACGAGGCGCACCTTGATCGCGGCGATCGCCAGGACGACGACGGCGACGGTCGAGCCGGTGCCGTGTTCGGCGCCGACGGCCCACGACACGATCGTCGCGGCGACGAGGAACACCCAACTGGCCCCGGCCCGGCTGCGCAGAAGACGAAGACCGGTCACGTCAGCTCACCAGGTAGAGCAGGGCGAACAGGAAGATCCACAACAGGTCCACGAGATGCCAGAAGCAGGCGGCGCCTTCGACCAGAGCGGTGCGGGTGGTGCTCAGCTCGGCGCGCCGGGTCTGGCTGAGCAGGAACGCCAGCGCCCCCAGACCGAGGCAGACGTGGAACAGGTGCAGGCCGGTCAGGATGAAGTAGTAGAGGTAGAAGTGGTTGGCGCCGGGGCCGTGCCCGGCGGTTGCCAGCGAGGTGTACTCGAACACCTTGAGCCCGACGAAGATCACTCCGCAGGCCATCGCCGCGGCGACCGCACGGGTGGCGAGGGCACGTTCGGTGGCGCGCAGCGCTGCCAGAGCCAGCACCACGAACAGCGAGCTGGTCAGCAGAACCAGGGTGTCGAGGACGCCGGCGCCGATGTGCAGAGTCCTGCGGGCGGCGTCGAACGTGTCCCGCGCTGTTGCACGTTCGACGAGGAAGGTGACGAAGAACGCGCCGAACACGGCCATGTCGCCGAACAGGAAGACCCAGGTGCCGCTCTCGCCGGGCACCCGCCGCACGGTGGTCGTCACGCCAGGGCAGCCTGCTCGGCGTTGATGGACCGGAGCATCACCGCGGTGGTGGCGAAGAGCCAGATCACCAGCACGAGTCCCGGTATGTAGAAAGCGAATACACCGTTCCACGCCAGCGGACCGTCGTTGAACACGACGACGACACAGCCGGGGAGCGACAGCGTCGCCACCCACAGGTTGAGGTAGCCGTACCAGCGCGGGAAGGTGGGCGGATCGGTCTTGTCGACGAACGCGGCGACGGCGAGCGTGAGGTTCTGGACGATGATGGTCCCGACGATGCCGATGAACCACAGCCAGAACACGTCGTCGAGCGCCTGGGTCAACTCAGCGGAGCGCTGCTCGGGACGGTACGCGGCCACCGCGAGGAAGAACTGCGGGAAGATCAGCGCCGGCACGAACACCGTGGCAGCCATCAGCTGCGTGACCGACAGCATGCCCCACCCGCCCTCGACGCGGCGGATCCGCAGAATGACGGCGGCGAGGAATGGCAGCGCCACGGCGGCGCTGAGCAGCGCGCCCGACACACCGAACCGGATCCACAGCTTGTGATCGACGAAGAACGCGGCGATCTCGTCGGCCGACGATGCCGGGGACAGTGGTGGAAACAGTTGCGCGACACCGGAGAAGCTGGCGCCGTAGAGGACGATCATGATGCTGCCCGACCATGCGCCGATGCGTTGCAGTGTCAGCTCCACGCCAGGCACGCTACCGGCGACGATACGAAGTTTTGACACTTTTGCCACAACTGGCGCACCTGCTGTTGCGGGGTCCGCTCCCGGTCCGGGTAAGCTCCCAGCGTCGCCCCCGTAGCTCAGGGGATAGAGCACGGCTCTCCTAAAGCCGGTGTCGCATGTTCGAATCATGCCGGGGGCACTTCGTATCGGCGGTCGCCCTACTGCTGGCCTCTCCCCTCTGGTCGGTGTGTGGTCGGTGCTTCTGTGGCGTCGGATGGTGCCGATTCGCACTCGGCGTCCAGTTCCGCCATACGTCGCCGGATCTCAGCGACCCGGGCGGCCCGCTCGGGGTCTGCTAACGCTCGCCTGAGACGCTCGCCACCGCGATCACCCGCGTTCATTTCGCCATCCTCCGGCGCCTAGCCGGAACCGGCCCGGCGCTCCCCGATGCCGTACCGCTGTCTAACTCGGTCACCCAACTCCGCAGCGGTGAACGCGCCTCGAACAAACTCCATCTGATCCGCCCGGCTTGCGTCCGTGCTCTCTGAACCGTCCAGTTCGGTGCTTGCGACGTGCCGCGAGAACAGCCGCCAACCTCCGCCTCCGGTTCTGCGGCTCGGTCACTGTTCAAGCTCGTCCGGCTCGTCGGCGCGGGACTGGTACTGCCACCGTCTTGACGACGCCGATCCTGCGACTCTGCGGGCCCATAGATGTCCCGGGGGAGACTGTCGTCGACCGGCGCACTATTCAGCGATTCAACGACCTCGGTCGCCGGAATTTATCGGCGCCTCTGATTCATATGCACATCGTCCGCCGGGCTGTCGACCTGCTGCACGCGACGAGCCGCAGCTTCGAGCCGGTGCGCAACGTCGTCGAGATCAGACGGAAATAGCCCGGCGTAGTGGTTGAGGGTCGTAGCGGCGGATTCGTGGCCAAGCAGCCGTGCAACGGCAACCACCGAGGCGCCGCCTGGATCGCAGGAGATGCCGCGGTGTCGCGGAGATCGTGCGGCGTAATGTCCAGCCGCGCAGATTTCACGGCGTCATCGAAGACGTCTCGCCAGAAGTTTCGGTTGCGAAGTGGCGTGCCGCTTGCTGAAGGGAATACCAGTTCCCCAGGTCGGCGATCGGCGCCAAAATCGGCGAGCATGGCCGAGACCATCGCAGGGATCGGCACCGTCCAAGCTTGATGATCTTTCACCGGGGCCATCTCGCCGCGCGGTGCCTCCTCGGAGTACGCCCGACGGACATGGAGCCTACGGGACACAAAATCCACGTCGGACCACTGCAACTCGGCCAATTGGCCCCACCTGAGACCGCAGGACCCACCAACGAGGACGATGACGCGGTCGCGCCGTGAGGGCAGATCGGCGGCTCGATGCAATGATTCACTAGGGTGTCGCGGAAAGCTCTGAAGATTCCGCCCGTGTTCGGGAGCGTTACTCGAAACCACTGCGCTAGCGGCAATCTGGAACTATGCAACCCCGCTGTCACCGAGTGCCAGCGTGTCACCCCGTCAACTGTTCGATACATCTCGCCTCCACTTGCACCATCGGGCGAGTGCGATCCCCGGAACTGACACGTTGCACCCGTACTCCGACACTCCAGTCTGCGGACGACGTGGACTCCCGCTGGCGGCGCGCGCATCGTTCCCGCCGTCTGACGCACGACACTGAGCTACTGAGCTACCTTGACATTGGACAAGCAAGTATTTCGGAGCAAAGAAGGCGGAGATTACCGGGGGCTGTGAATGAATACATACGATTTCCACACTTTGTCGCCGATAGACTTCGAGTTACTTGTTCGAGACTTGCTCAAGGAGCACCTTGGTGTTCGATTAAAGGCATTTGGCCACGGCCCTGACGGGGGCATCGATCTTAAGTCCTCGGACAACGGCAAAATAACAATCGCTCAGTGCAAACATTACCGGGGATCATCCTTCAGCGCCTTGAAAAGTGCCGCAGCGGCAGAAAAATCTAAAATGGACGAATTAAATCCTGACTACTACTATTTTGTAACATCGCAGCTGTTGAGTCTGACGCAGCAGCAGACTTTGGTTGATATTCTCACGCCCCACCTCACCGACACGGCCCAGATCTACTCCCAGTTAGACCTGAATGACCTAATTACGGAGTTTCCGAATGTAGAAATAAATCACTTCAAGCTTTGGATGGCATCTTCTACGATTTTAAAAGAAATCGTAAACAGTGGTATCTGGAACCGAAGCAAGGCTCTACTCGAGGAAATCCAGGATCGGGTCCGCTTATACGTCAGCACATCGAGCTATCAGAAAGCCACGCAAATGCTTGCCGACAAGCAAGTCTGTGTGATTAGCGGAGCTCCTGGGGTCGGGAAGACAATGCTAGCCGACATGCTTGCGCTTGCACAGTGGCAAGACGGCTGGAAAGTAGTCGAGTTAGAATCGAGCGCAATCGATAAGGCTTGGGATGTTCTCGATAGCTCTGAAGACAAGAAGCTCTTTTTCTACTTTGACGATGTATTCGGCCAAACCGATATACAAGAGCGCCTAAGTCGGGATAACGGCAAAACTGTCGCGCGCCTCATCAATGCCATTAGTCGGAGACCTGGAAAACAGCTTGTCATCACCACCCGCACACACGTGCTCCAAGAGGCCGAACTTCGCGACGAGGCGGTATCACGCGCTGGGCTGCGCGCTCGCGAATGTGTTGTAGAGGTGACCGAATACACGCGAGAGATTCGCGCACGGATCCTTTATAATCACTTGTACTTCAGCGAATTGTCGCGAGAAACTATCCGAGGCTTTGTCATACAGAGGTTTTATACCCGCATCATTGACCACAAGAATTTCACCCCTCGATTGATCGAGTTAACGATCGCCCAGAGCAGCTCCGAGGGAGCAGCTGAAGAATTGCTCAAGAGGATGTTACACGCTCTCGATCATCCAATGGAGTTGTGGGGCCCAAGCTTCAGAGAATCGCTAACGGAGACCGCTCGAACATTGCTAATGCACCTTGCGACTTTTCCGACCACAGGCACCGCGATAAGTAGAGTGCGAGCAAGCGCTGCAGGAGCTTCGACTCCACTTGAGTTTGAGCGAGCACTCAAGCAACTCGACGGAAGCTGGATTCAGATCGCTGGAAGTGCTAGTCGCAACGAGACGTATACCTCGTTCGCCAACCCCAGCTGTCGCGACTTTGTTCTCTCCTTCATAAATTCACACGCCGAGTATGCAATCGTGCTGGCCCAAAATGTTCTTGGACCCGACCAGCTAGCCCAGCTTCTGCGATACGCGCGGTCTGTGGACCGAGACCGATCCTTGAAGTATCCGCTGCTCGGGTCGAAACTGCGAGACAATTCGGGCCAGATTGCCCAGGCGATCTCGGACACCTGGGCTAGAACTCTGAGCACTCTGCGAACCGCGCCATCTGATGCGCCAGCGACACTTGAGTCCTTCTTAGGGTCTGCCGCCCATCTAAATATGGGCATAGAGGACTGGATTATGGACCAGATCCTCTCCCTTTCGAGATATTCGACCTACCATTCATTAGACGGACACAACTGCGAGGAACTGACGCAGGCTATTCGTGGGTCGGGCCGCAACCTTACGACTGATGCTGAGCTTGAAAGCTGCAAGATCCTCTTTCTAATATGGTGCGATGTTATCGGCTACCACGACGAATGGCATACCGTGTTCGAGTATCGCCATTGGCTTGACGAAGAAGTCGGGGTGAACTGGACAGACGACGACGAGTCTATCCTCTACAACTGTTTCGACCAATGGTTGAGAAATGAGTTTGAGAACGTGCTACCGAATGCCGAGAAAGAATCTGATGCCGAAGCTTATATTGCTGATATACGTGGCGTCGCCGCTCAGTACTTCGACTTAACCTCCTTTTCATCGCGATTTGACAGCATAGAAAGGGACGTTTATGAGCATTTCAACAGATCATTCGAGCCAGATTGGGATGATTATCGAGAAATGTACGCCGCTCGCACAGTGGCTAGCTCTCAGCACGTCATCGAGTTGGACCTGAGCGATGATGCCTACGAGGACGACGAAGCCCCTGAACCTGTCGAACCACGGCAATCGCCGACACACGAGGAAAGCAGCATCGACGCGATGTTCAACCACTTAAGGTAGCGCAAATGACAGATCAATGGCCGCTACTGGTCGCCGACCCGCTTGAGGGCGAACAACTGGTCAGCAGTCAACTGCGCCCGCGAGCAGGTGCCGTGGCCATCGATCGATCGGACTACCCTTCGGCGTGCAACCGTGTGCGTGACCTCTGCGGAACCTGGGGCGGTGCCGGCATTCCGCTCATTCCGGTCACTCCTTCGGAGAATGTCGATCCGCGTTGGTCGAGAATTCTCAACGAGAGCAACATCGACGGAATCGAAGGTTCTGATCTCTTAGGAGACGACGCGGTGTCCGAGTACACCGATGCTGAAGGCCCGGCATCTGCGCAACTCATCCGCGTCCTAGTAGACCTCGAACGGAGACCGACTGTCCAAACCGTTCGGGGTATGTCAACCGACGATCCCTGGCATCTCGCGTATCTTACTGTCGCGGGCGATCTTTCATCCCAGCCGCATCCGCAGAACACCTGGAACGACCTTCGCCGCGATCTAACCTTCGACGATGTCTTGACGATCCGCGGTGTTAGCGAAAACGGTTCTGCAGCAGGGCTTCTCGCGTTGGTACGCGATTTCTCTGCGGCAACGGCAGTCGAACTAAGCCGATCGAAGCTCCCAAGCGGACTCCAGGGCGGCTACAATAGAGGCTTCCCATCGTCGTCGCGCTTCGCGTGGAGCGACGACGAAACTTCCCAACGGTTCGGACCCAACATCGTCGTGGTCTTCGAGCCCGGCAGCTCTGAAGATCTGGCTCTTGTGTGGAATCTGCGAGCAAGATTTCTTCACCCGCTACGCTTTCCACTCGCCGTGCCACTGACATCAACAGTTGAAGATGACATCCGACATCTGATCCAATCAGGCGCTGATCACCACTTCGGCTTTGACCACAACCTCGCACTGACATCAATATCCGTCGCATCCGATCGCGTCGCAACACTGGCCAAGAGCGTCGGGTTTAAGGCCGTCGACCCGTGGGAGCTGCTGCGGCCAATTGGCGGCTACTGCTCAGTGTCCACAGACATCGTGCGATTTAACGGCGGCAAGGCACGTGTCGCTTCTTTCACACCGAGCGACTTCCAGGCGATTGGAGGTTCGTACCTAGGCAGTCATCAGGGCACATGGATGAAGCGAAAAACCGTTGTCGTTGACGCTCCCCTTCCGCCGTCTCGGACAATGAGGCGCCAGATCTACCATGGCGACTCGCACTATCTCGAAGGCCCGATCACGACCGGCGGCCGATCCGACGGATTCACGTTGATACGCGTACCATCAGGACTGGAGGTCGTATCGGCTCTATCAGTCGACCACGGGCTGCAATTGACCGAGAGCGCCCCGGGTAAAGCTGCGGAACATCTGATCCGCGCAGCGGGACGGAACCTCTCAATGTTCGGATCTGCTGGCGTCGTTGAGACGCTCACCGAGTTGACGCGCGGCCGAAGCGTAAGCATCGTGAAGCGACGGCTGAACCAGTACCTCGCCGAACCGCAGACCGACGAGTCCTCCGACCGCTACCAGACACTCCTCGATCGCCTCAACCGAGGCCTCGGGTCACCGGACGCGGAAGAACTCGGTTATCCGACGTTCGATCGAATGAGGCAACTGCTTCGCATGCGTCGTGACGCAGCCCAACAGTGGGTCAGCTGGGCAATGGCCGGTGGCCTCATCCTGCGCGGTGTGGAGGCGAACTGCACCCGATGCGGACACAAACAGTGGCGCCCACTAAGCGAGGCCGTTCCATCACTGGTCTGCCACGCCTGCGGCCAAACGATAGATAGCCCCCACGGATACAACCAGATCAACTTCCGTTATCGGGCCAGTGAAGTCCTGCTTCGGGCAATGAGTCACGATGTGCTTTCGCATGTGCTCGCCATGCGATACGTATGCGGCAAGCTGGGTGGCAGGCCGCTCGTGTTCGGAGGCTATCCGGGGGTGGAGTTCCGGCCTCTCGACAGCGAACGCGTCACAGCGGAAGCTGACGTCATCGTCGTTCTACGCAACGGTGAGATCATTCTGGGCGAGTGCAAGGCAAACGCGCGCGGCCTTTCTCAGGAGGAGTTGGACAAGCTTTGGCGCTCAGCCGATCAGCTCGGCGCCCGAGCGACCTTCGCCGCGACCTTAGATCGCGCCGTCAACTGCGGCGAAGAGTGGCGCGTGACCGAGGGCCCCACCGGAAGGCCACACTTCGCCCTCACCGCCGAGCACCTGTTCGATCTTGGCGGCACGATCGGCGCTTCAGGGGAGGATCTCTTCGCTTGGCGGACAGACTATTCCTCAAGATTTAGCGCGGACCATCAGGAACTCACCGGGGCTGATCTCGCACGTCGGATCGACGAAGAGTTCAGTACGTACGTTGAGCGGACCGCGACAGACTACGACCAACACACCCGTGCCCCTTGGACCCGGGGACCGAACGATTGACCAGATCTCTGAACAAGTTTCACCGTCGCGTATCTCAATGCGCGGCGACAGACGATTAAATGTGCACTTAGAAAACAAACTTTGTTCTTAACAGCAGCCAAGGGCGTGACGCGCAAGCCATCAGGGTCCTGGGCGAGGATTAGGACGCGGGTTCGGTGGTGGTGGCGTCCGATGCCGATGTGGTGAAGACGTCCGTTGACGCGCAGGGTGACCCGCTCCGGCCTGGTCGACGCGGTCGGCGCGGACGCGGTTGTGGGTGTCGATGCGCGTTGCTGGGTCGGCTTTGGGGCGGCTGGTGTAGATGACCGCTGGGGTGGCGCGGTGGAGCAGGGAGCGGTGGGGGCGGCGGTGGTTGTATTCGGCGGCGAAGGCGTTGAGTTGGGTTTGGAGCGCGGCGAGGGTGTTGGCGCGGGGTTGGCTGGTGAGCCATTTTTGAGGGCTTGGTGGGAGCGTTCGACTTTTCCGCAGGTGGTGGGGTGGTTGGGGGGAGTTGATTTGGTGGATTCCGTGGCGGTGCAGTTCGGCTTCGAAGCCGTTGCGTCCGACTTTTCCGCCGGCCAGGCGGGTGGTGAACACCATGCCGTTGTCGGTGAGTGTGGAGTACGGGATGGCATGTTGGGCAATTGCTTTGGTGAATTGTTCGACGACGAGGGGGCCGGTGACGCGGCGGTGTGCTGTGACCGAGAGGGCCAGGCGGGAGCAGTCGTCGAGCCAGCACAGGATTTCGATGTCGGTGCCGCCGGCGAGGCGCCAGTGGGTGAAGTCGGCTTGCCAACGTTCGCCTGCGTTGTGCGGCGGCGAAGCGGATGTAGGACGACTTCGGGCGTTTTTGGGGGCTGGGTTCGACCAGGCCGGCGGCGTGGAGGTGGCGGCTGATCGAGGCCCGGGAGACGTGCAGTCCGTGGTGGTGGTGCATGTGCCAGGCGATGGTGTGGGGTCTGGCGTCGGTCCTTTGCTGCTGAGTGTGTAGCGCAGTTCGACGATGAGATCGATGGTGTCCTGGGGTAGCCGTCGGGGGCTGGTGCGGGGACGCCGGGAGCGGGGTTGGAAGGCGGCGTCGCCTTCGAGGGTGTACTGCTTGATCAGGCGGGAAATCCAGCCTTGCGAGACGGCGTAGTCGCGGGCGACCTGCGATTGGGAGCGGCCCTCGACGAGGACTGCGGTGATGACCAGACGAGCCTTCGACACCAGCCGAAACTGGTAGATCCACCTATTCGAATGTCTTGAGACACCCTATTCCGATGTCTTGAAACACCACACTGCCGGGGGCACTTGCGCCGCTGTATGACGTCGAGCGATTGCCTGACATTTCTATGGTCGGCTGATGCCTGACAGTTGTTTCGGTTGATCCTTGACACTCCCTGAATGAGGGAGTTGAGCGTGTGTCCGTGGCCATGAAAAAGTCCCCACTGGTGGCCAAGTGGAGGTCCCCACTGGTGGCCAGATAAAAGTCCCCACCCCGTGTTCGTCGTGTCGATCAGGAACTGTGGGCCCCGATGGTGACGGTGAAGGCGCCAACCAATCGCCACCACCATCGGGGAGTTCCATTGAAGTCTGCGAGGGACCGCATGGACATCATTTCCGCCTACCAACAACTCGGGTCCTACCGAGCCGCCGCCGAGCAGTGCGGCACCACCCATAAGACCGTCAGAAGGGTCGTCGCCAAGTTCGAAGCCGACCAGGCCGGTGTGGTTCCGGCGCCGCGGGTTGAACGCGGCCATAACTACGATGCGGTGACCGATCTTGTCGCCGAGCGGGTCGAGAAGTCGAAGGGTCGGATCTCGGCGAAGCGGCTGTTGCCGATTGCCCGTGCTGCCGGCTACCAGGGCTCGGCACGCAACTTCCGGCGGCTGGTCGCCGATGCGAAAGCGTTGTGGCGCAGTGCTAATCATCGTGGTCGCCGTCCGGCGGTGTGGGAGCCGGGGCAGTATCTGGTGATCGACTGGGCCGAGGCCGCGCCGGGACTGTTCCTGTTCTGCGCGGTGCTGGCGTTCTCGAGGTGGCGCTTCGTCCGATTCGCCACCGACCAGAAGGCGTCCACGACGTTGGCGTTGATCGCCGAGGCGCTGGCCGCGATCGGCGGTGTCCCTGCCCGCGTGCTGGCCGATCGGATGGCCTGCCTCAAAGGCGGCGTGGTCGCCAACGTCGTCGTGCCGACCCCGGACTACATCCGGCTGGCCGGCCACTACGGTTTCGCTCCCGATTTCTGTCACGCCGCCGACCCGCAGTCCAAGGGCATCGTGGAACACCTGTGCGGCTACGCCCAGGACGACCTGGCCGTGCCGTTGTTGACCGAGGCCGCCGTCGCCGGCACGCCGGTCACGCTGCGCGAGGCGAACGCCGCGGCCCTGTCGTGGTGCGCGGAGGTCAACGCCGCGATTCATTCGGAGATCTGCGCGGTCCCCGACGAGCGACTCGGCGTTGAATGTGAACTGCTGCAACCACTCCCATCGCTGAGGTTGCAGATCGGGGCACCGTCGGTGCTGCGCAAAGTCGATCGACTGTCCTGTGTCCGGTACGGGTCGGCCCGCTACTCGGTACCCACCCGACTGATCGGATCGACGGTGGCCGTGGTCGTCGACCACGGCGCGATCGTCCTGCTCGAACCCGCGACCGGGGTGATCGTGGCCGAACACGAACTCCTCGCCCCCGGCGGCACCTCGATCCTCGACGAGCACTACGACGGGCCCCGCCCGGCACCCAGTCGCGGGCCGCGACCGAAGACCACCGTGGAAAGACAGTTCTGCGATCTGGGCGCCGACGCGCAGGCGTTCCTCGTCGGTGCGGCGGCGATCGGCAACACCCGCCTCGGAGCCGAGCTCGAGATCCTGCTCGCCCTCGGAGCCGCTCACGGCGAGGCGGCCCTGGTCGCCGCACTGCACCGGGCGGTGGCCTTCCGCCGGTTTCGGGCCGCCGACGTGCGGTCCATCCTGGCCGCCGGCACCGGAACACCGCAGCCCCGCCCCGCCGGCGATGCACTCATCCTGGATCTGCCGGTGGCACCGACCCGATCGCTGGACGCCTACAAAGTCAGCACCATGGTCGACGGCGAGGTGATCCCGTGACCGAGACCCCATCGGTCACCGCCACCGAACTCGTTGCACCACCGTCGGTTCCACCGCTGCCCGCCGATCTGGATGCCGGGCTGCGACGGCTGAAGCTGGCCGCCGTGCGACGCACCGCACCCGAGGTACTGATCACCGCCAAGACCCAACGCTGGACCCCCGAGGAAGTGCTACGGACACTGGTCGAAACCGAACTGGCCGCCCGCGACGCCTCCAACGTCGTCAACCGACTCAAGGCCGCGGCGTTCCCCGTCCCCAAGACGTTGGAGTCATTCAACGTGGCCGCGTCCTCGATCCCGGCGAAGACCTTCGACTACCTGTCGAACCTGGAATGGATTCACACCCAACAGAACCTGGCGATCATCGGACCGGCAGGGACAGGAAAGTCCCACACGCTGATCGGGTTGGGGACCGCGGCGATCCACGCCGGACTCAAGGTCCGCTACTTCACCGCCGCCGACCTCGTCGAGACCCTCTACCGCGGCCTGGCCGGCAACACCGTCGGCAAGATCATCGAATCCCTGCTCCGGACCGATCTGATCATCCTCGACGAACTCGGCTTCGCCCCACTCGACGACACCGGCACCCAGCTGCTGTTCCGCCTCGTCGCCGGCGCCTACGAACGCCGGTCTTTGGCCATCGGATCGCACTGGCCCTTCGAGCAGTGGGGCCGATTCCTGCCCGAGCAGACCACCGCCGTCAGCATCCTCGACCGGCTCCTTCACCACGCCACCGTCGTCATCACCGACGGCGACTCCTACCGCATGAAAGACGCCAAACACCGAAAGGAGCAATCCAAGCCAACCTAGGAACTACCGCACGGGGTGGGGACTTTTATCTGGCCACCAGCGGGGACATCAACTTGGCCATTGACAGCGTGGCCGAGCAGCGGTGCCAGGCCGTTTTTGCAGCGATCGGCGACGGCTCGTCGATTTCGTCGGACGACCTGAGTGGCGGTATCGCGGTAGATGCTGCACACCCGCTTGCCCGCTGCGAGGACGAGGGGTTAAAGGGTCTGCCGGACCGGTCCTATCGGCCGGCGTCGCGTCCGCATCACGATGCGCGCCGATGCGGAGGCGTTGGGAGCGCGGAGTGCCGATGAAGCTCTGGCCAGTGGATGTCGTGCGTGGGGTCGCGTTGGCCGATGACACCTCGGCCAAGGTGTGGCACAACGCCTAACTGAATCGCCCTGGTTCTGCCGGAGGCTCGATCTATTGGATTTCGACCAGGGGTTGGTCGATCCGTTGGGCATCGTAGAACGCGGCTTCGAATTCGGTGGGTGCGACGTCGTCGAGGTAGCTGTGCAGGCGGGCGGTGTTGTGCCAGTACACCCAGCTCAGGGTGGCCAATTCGACGTCCTCGACCGTCTTCCACGGCTCGGTGCGGGCCGGCCCGTAGATCAGCTCGGCTTTGTAGTATCCGTTCACCGTTTCGGCGAGGGCGTTGTCGAAGCTGTCGCCGACGGATCCGATCGAAGGCAGCGCACCGATCTCAGCGAGGCGCTCGCCGTAGCGGATGGAGGTGAACTGCGAGCCGGCATCGGAGTGACAGCGCAAGCCCGGCAGCGTGTTTCCGCGTGACCAGCGCGCCATCTCCACCGCGTCGAGCACCATGGTGGTGCGCATGTTCGATGCCACCCGCCACCCGACGATCGTCCGGGAGAACGCGTCGACGATGAAGCAGACGTAGGCCACCCCCGACCAGGTCGGGACGTAGGTCAGGTCGGTCACCCACAACTGGTTGGGCGCCGATGCGCTGAATCGGCGGTTGACGAGATCGGGATGCCGCGCTGCGGCCGTGTCGGCTGCGGTGGTCTTGACCCGATTGCCGCGCCGGACGCCTTCGATGCCGAGGCGGCGCATCAGGCGCCCGACCTGATCACGGCCGATGCCGTGGCCGGCTCGACGTGCGGCTTTCCACAGCTTGCGGACCCCGTAGACGCGGTAATTGTCCTCCCAGAGCTTGCGCAGGGCTGGCCCCAGCTCGGCGTCGCGGACTGCCCGCGTTGAGGGCGGACGGGTCTTGGTGTCGTAGTAGACATCCCACGTCAGTGACAGTCAAGCGGCGGTGGCTTCTTCGGGAGGAGATGCGTTCGGCCAAGCACCGTCTTCGGTCCACGGCTGGTGGTTGGTCAGGCACCACCACAGGCGCCCGAGAAGTTTGTTGGCCAGGTTGCGCAGCGCTGCATTGTGATGGTCTCCGGCGGCTCGGCGGCGGTCGTAGTGCTCACGGGCGCCCACTGACTTGGTCAGGATGGTGAAGGCCCACCAGTGGCAGGCGTCGGCGAGGCGCTTGTTGCGGACTTTGCGTGCCTTGACGTAGTGCGAACGCCCAGAGGCGATGGTGACTGGTGCTGTGCCCGCGTAGGCGCGCAGACTCTGGGGATTGCTGAATCGTGCTGGATCGTCGCCGACTTCGGCCAGTATCCGAGCTGCCAGAACCGGTCCCAGTCCGGGGACCGAGCGCAGCAGAGTCGACTGCGGATGTTGGTCGAACTCGCACATGAGTGCCTTCTCCAATTCATCGACGGCGGCTCGCATCGCGACGACGCTTCCTACCAGGCCTTGCACAACGTGTCCGTAGGCCATTTCGACGCATGTCGGTTGACGCAGCGCCGGGGTCCTCAGTGCGGTGAGGATCCGCTCCGCCAGCACAGGATGGTTGCCACGGCCAGAACGGCGCAACAGGCTCGTTACGCGAGTCTTCGTCAGCTTCTGGGCATCGCCGGGAGTCGGGGCGGCGGCTAGCACGGTGGTGGCGGCATAGTGCTTGAGATTCGGAAATGCTTGCAGTGCTTGGGGATAGAACTCAAGTAGCACTGACCGAAGTCGGCTGACTGTTTGGTGCAGCGCCCAGATCGCCTCTTGGTGCTGGCGCGCCAGTACCTTGACCGCACCGGCCTGGTTCGTATTAGCCGGCATTCTGCGGTGCAAGTGACGGTCGGTGCGCAGAATATGCGCGAGCACCGCCGCGTCACCGGGATCGGACTTCCCACCCGCCTGGCCGAAGCGCTCCCGGTAACGCGCGACCGCGCGCGGATTGATCGGATACACCGTGAACCCCGCCTCGACCAACGCGACGACGATCAGGTTCTTGTCCGTCTCGACCGCTATTACGGTGTCATCCACCCCGCCTCCGTGTTCGCCAATCAAAGTGAGCAACGCGGCGAATCCAGCCGTGCCGGTATCGATTCGCCTGTGTGCCAGCACGACACCACGCTCGTCGATCAACGCGACGTCATGGTGGGATTCGGCCCAGTCGATCCCGCAAGTAAAGCTCAAGGTGACCTTCTCATTTCGATAGACGGCGATTTCGTCGAGCTCGAGGCGGGCGCGGCGACCTAATGGATAGCGCTCGGTGGCGCGGCATCTCACAAGCCGATCACTTGCCTCGTGGCGGACCGGCAGGGTCACCGTCTACATATACGAGATCTCACGACGCATCCGTGGCCGCAACTGCACTGACCACCTGCCGGCAGCTCTCCGTTCAGACTGCGCCGGGATCGGTGCTTGGGCAGTGAACCCTGCCGGTCCGGCGTGTCGGGATCGACACGACTCTCCCATTAGGTGCTCGGGGCCATCGACACCCCTGCGCTGCGCAGGACCGTGCAGATGGGCTCGACCCCGAACTCGGCCCGGTGGGCGTCGATAAGGCGACTATTTCTTGTGGTGGCGGTCGAGCTCCGCCCCGAAGAAATTCGCCGCTTGTTTCAGGATCTCATTGGCGCGCTTGAGTTCTCGGTTCTCCTGCTCAGGCTCTTTGAGCCGCTGCGAGTCGGCGGTCGTCATCCCGGGCACCACGCCTTCGTCGATGTCGGCCTGGCGCACCCAAGTGCGGACCGACTCGACGCGGGTTGGCCACGCGCTGTACCGTGCCCTGGGTGGTGCCCAGCTCGGTGCGCAGGGCCCGCACCATCCGCACCGCGGCGGCCTTCTCCTTGGAGCTGTAGCGACGCGTCGTGGGCTTCCCCGCAGACTGTTCCTTCGGCATACCTGCATCCTCGTTTCCAAGGTCAGGAGCCTCCAACATTTCCAGGGCGGTTCAAACCACCAACTCCGACTGTCTGGGATCAACCGAAACGAGACCGTCAAAATCGGCACCGGCCGATCGCCGACTCTGGCTTATTGGTGTGTCACTACCACTACCGCAAGTCACCTTATGGTTTGCTCAGGCGGAGGACTCAGGCGTGGAAACGACGTCCGCGCCTCCCAAACGCGAACAGCGTGGGCCCTGGCGTTTTACTCGCGAACAGAGACCGACGCTTCACCGCGCACTTAGCGCAACATCCGTCGCAGAATATCGCGCCGCAGATAACTACCTTGCCCTATCGAGCATGGTGTGAGAAGCCAAAATCAAGCGGCGTCCGAAACGAGGCAAACCCACATGTTTACAGTAAAAGAGCTCTCCTATATGTTTACACCCGAGGGGGAACCAGATTGATATGTGGTCAACTCAATGGTTTGTCACATTGGAACACACAATAAAGCATCAGCTGGCTAAGCGTCGTGCGCCCCAACCTCAGCTTGCATTAAAGGCCGACGCGTTACGACCATTTGAGACCAATCTGCGAGGTGATCAATGTCCCCAATTGCGACCGAATCGGCCTGGGATCTCTACAGGATTGTTGTCGCGGAGGATACGCACAGCCCAAACTTCCGCGGACGGCTCGGCACACTACCGCTTCCGCGTACAGCAGCCTTCGAACGAGTCGCCGGTCGCGCCGGAAATGCGATCGTCATCCAAGTCAAGAGCGGTATCGGCATGCGGGATCACCGCGAGCAGAGCCTCGCGTCGCTGGGCCTCCGAGGCATCGATAGCGCGGCACTGGTTGACATCAATCTCGGATCAACGCGGGGAAACATCGCCGTCGTGCACGACGCAGTACGCGTTATTACGCTCAAGGAGCCTGCTTGGAAGCAGACGAGGCGGTCACTCCAAACCAGAGGCGGTCGTGTGATGGTGGAGCACATTAAGTATGGAAGTTCTCGCCAGCCGGGCGATCTACTTCGGACCGATCGCAAACAGTACTGGTACGCCGAGCTGTCCAGACGCGCCGTCAGCATGGCATGGTCCACTTCAAATTCGGCTAGCGACACCATCACGTCCATCCTTGAAAGCTTGGGTCCCGACGATAGCGGGACCGGGCGAATCATTCGCAAGACGCAGGATGGCGAAGAGATTGGCGAAGGCAGTATCGCCGAAGTCATCGACTCGCTACAAGAGTCGGATGGTGTGACGGTTGAGTATGTACAGGTCTGTCTCGCAGGACTGTCGATCTCTTGGAAACAACCCTTTAAGCGGTTCGTAGACAGCAGGGAAGATTTGGGTGAAATCGCCGTATCCGTCCCGCGTAACGAGGCACTCCGTAGCCACGGCGTGCTGACTCGACTAATTGCCAGTACGGCGACAAGCGAGATCAAAGCGATTGACCCGCTCGCACATCTAAAAGGAAGCCGCTCGGTCGGTTACGGCGCGAGATACCGCAAGGATTGATCGCGACACCTCAAAGAGCAGCCCCAAGGCGGCATCGGAGCAGTTCCTCCAGCCGCCACCAAGCGCCATGTCAAACCCTTTCGAAAGGAAACTTCTCAAGAATGCTCTACTCGCCGTTGGACCGAATTCCCGTGCCAGGCTTGGAAAGCCTGGTAGTCAAGTCACGCCTAAAAAAGGATATGCAGCTTCGGCGAGACCCTCACCTTCTGGTGAGGCAAGGCATACGGTTCGTCAACTACGAACACTGCGGTTTGGAGATGCGAGCCGTGTCCACAATCAATACTGACAGCGCAGCAGGCTATTTCAGTTGCACCGCAGGTGATTTTGATACTGATGGCAGCAGCTGGATTTACGAGAAGACCTCGCCACCTACACGTGCGAAGGAGGAAGCGCGCCTCAAGCACGGCGAAGTGCCCGTATCTGTCTCGATCCAGCTGTTCTGCACTCCGAAGCTGCCTCTCGCTCGGCAATATCCATCCGAGCTAGTAGGCCTTCGGTATCCATAAGCAGTTAAACAGTGGAAAAGTCGCGACTCATCGATATCGCTCCCTTTGTGGGTGCGATCGCCGTCCAGATCCTTACCACACCAATCCAGCTGACGGTTGCATGTAATCTTCGGCGCCAGCACGACAACGTCAAGACCACAGGGTCATCGCCGGAGTCTCTGCCAGCAAGCATCTATGACCAGTTCATCGTTGATTCGGACTGCATCTCGTCGGTCGCTGCGGGCACGACCTTCGTTGCGTCTGCCGTCGTGACACTTCTTGCCAAGACTACATTTGACCCCTTTGCTCTGACCTCGTACATCCTTTTGGGGATCGTCGCTGTCTTTCTCAGCGCATTGATCTATCTTCACTACCGCCGTGCACCCGAGATCTATGTTCAACGGTCGCCCTGGAAGAACAGGATCGCACCGCTCGCCATGGTCGTTTACGGGGTGAACGCCCTGGGCGTCATCGGTTTCCTGTCGCTGTCGCCGTAAATCGTGTGCAAGTAGATCTACACGACGGCGCAAATGCCTCCCGTACACGTCATAGGCCGGACCCCAGTGCCGTCCACTTCGTTTCGTTTGTGCATCACTGGACCTTTACGCCCCGTAGTGCTTGGTCTGGTGCACCAGGTTTGTAGGAAGCTTTCGCTGATTTAAACAATAACAGGCCTGAAGTTGTGCTCTTGCCGTAATTTTGACCTGGCGGGAGGCGCGCTGGACAAGGGCCGGTCGTCTTCCTCTGGGCCTATGTCATGGCAGGATCACCGCGTTCCATGCCATCCTCGGCGCCTGCAAGGGTCACTGCATTGAAAGCCCCTTGGCCCCGAAGCTGCGCGCTGTGGCTATCGCTTACTGCGTACGCTGCGGTCTGACGAACATGTGTCGGCGCGTTGTCGTGGCTGTCCCTGCAAACTCCTTTCGGGAGTTGAGGGCTTGACCTGTTGGCATTGAGCCGCGCGCCACAACGTAGGGACATGCGTTGGAGTCGGTGACTCGACCGCTAACGACCAGCTGGACCATCAACAGTGGGGGACGTCCGCACCGAGCCTCCGGAACTCATTTGTCACTGCCCGCGGACGTGCCTGAGGGGACCTTCGGCACTAATCACCCATGTGGGCGGGCGTTAGCGTCGAAACCGGGAGGCAGAGTTTCCGGGGAGCGGTCCGTCATGAGGCGCATCATCATCGGCATCGGCGCAGTGGTCGCCGGCCTGCTGCTCGCGGGTCTGCTGTTCGGCGGGATCGCGCAAGTGCTGGGAAAGGTTCAGCACGAGCCACCCATACAGGCCACCGGGCCGTGCGGCGGAGCGGTGATCCTGGGCAACGGCGGAAGCCAGTGCGACGGCCCCATTCAGCCGGACGGCAGCTTCACGCGCTGCACCTCGGTGTACGTGCTCGGATTCGGCGGCTGGAGTTGCTACACGGTGTACCCGCCCCGGTGATCTGACGACCGAACTCCCGGACGCGGGTCGACCTGCCCACCACTGCTCCC
Source organism: Mycolicibacterium chubuense NBB4 (assembly GCF_000266905.1). The sequence goes on from NC_018027.1 coordinate 4,532,809, forward strand.
GCACAGTTCATCGCCGACGGGCATCCGGTCATTCCGCCTCGCCCAGCGAACCCAGCGTCTAGCGTGGACCCGCACGAGTCCCCCGCCTGGCCATCGCCTCGCGGCCTTCTCCACCCAACGAAAGGTGCGTCAGTGACGCTGTCGTCAAACAAGATCACTGTCACTGCCGCACTGGCGGTCGCCCTGGTGGCCGCGTCGGGCGTCGGCACTCCGGGCCTTCACCTCGCAGCTCCAGCTACTGCCCTCTCGCCGCCGAGGTTGGGCGCACCGGCACCGATGCTGACCGCCTCGGTGACGGCGATCGTCCCGTCCGGCGGCGGCGACTCACCCGCGCCCCTGGCTGGCGGCCACGTTGCCGGCGTCGCCGCCGCGCCGTCGCGCGGCACCGGGGGCAATGCCGCCGGCGCCGCGCTCAGCGCGCTGGACACCGACGCAAAGCCGTTGCAGCACATGCTTTTCGGCTCGACCGCGCGGTCGAGCGCGGGCACGCAGGCTTCGCCACTGTTCACCCGATCGGCGAACGTGAGCGGCGGGGGCCGACCGACCCACTCGGTCTCGAACAGCGTGGTCGCGTTGGCTCCGGGTTCGCACCAGATCATGATCGGACCCGGGGGCTGGCTCATCGGCAACGCCGTGGAGCCCGGGCAGAACGGGGGCCTGCTGATCGGCAACGGCGCCGACGGCGGACCCGGCCAGGACGGCGGCAACGGCGGCCTGTTGTTCGGCAACGGCGGCAACGGCGGCGATCCCGTGGTCTACGGGGCCGACGGCACGAAAGGCGGCAACGCGGGACTGTTCGGCAACGGCGGGGCTGGTGGCCTGGGCTCTCGGTGGGGTGCCGGCGGCGCCGGGGGCCGCGGCGGCTGGATCGCCGGCAACGGCGGCGCCGGGGGCCAGGGAGGCATCGATCTGATTCACAGCCGTACGGCTACGGGCGGTGTCGGAGGCGCCGGCGGACGAGCCGGATTGTTCGGCAACGGCGGCGCCGGTGGTGCAGGTGGGGCCGCTACAGCCTGGTCGGCCGGTTTCGACTCCTACGGAGGCGCCGGCGGGGCCGGCGGCGCCGGCGGGCTGATCGTCGGCCGCGGCGGCGACGGCGGAATCGCCGGTGACTCCACATCGATGAAGGCCAACGCGTTCGGCGCAACCGGTGGCGCCGGCGGCCGCGCAGGTCTTTTCGGCGCAGGCGGCAACGGCGGTGCGGCCGGCCTCGGCAAGGGCATTCTGTCCGCCGCTGCGGAGGACGGAGGCCGGGGTGGTGACGGCGGCCTGATCGGGGGCAGCGGGGGAAATGGCGGCAACGGCGGCGCCCTCGACGGGATCGGGACAAACCCGGACGCAGTCGCTGTCGCGGGCCGCGGCGGGGACGGCGGTCGTGCGGGCCTGCTGGGGCGCGGCGGCAACGGCGGTTCCGGCGGAGCAGGCCAACTCGCCGCCGGCATCGGCGCCGGCGGTGACGGCGGCGACGGCGGCAACGGCGGGCTCATCCGTGGCAGTGGTGGCGTGGGCGGTGACGGCGGCAGCTACGACGGCGTCCACTCGGTGCAGTCGGAGCAGGGTGGCAACGGCGGCAAGGGCGGCAACGCCGGCCTCACCGGCAAGGGCGGCGACGGCGGCAGCGGTGGCGCGGGTGTCGAGTACGACCACGGTGTCGGCGGCGCCGGCGGCGACGGCGGTCACGCCGTCACCGGGACCGCCGGCAAGGGCGGCAAGGGCGGCGACGGCTACACGCTCTCGACGCTGAAGGGACTGGGGTCAGCGGGGGGCGACGGCGGCAACGGAGGCAACGCGCCGGTCGGGCGCGGAGGCAACGGCGGCAACGGAGGCAACGGCCTGAGTCCCGAGGGCGCCACCGGGACGGGCGGGGCCGGCGGCAGGGGCGGCCACGGACTGTCCCGAGGTACCGACGGCAGTCGCGGCTCCGGCGACGGATCGGCCGCCGGCGGCGCCTGAGCGGCCGCTGCGCAGCGCCCCCCTCGCCTCGCGGTCAGGTCCCTCGGGTGTCGATCACCCGCTGCGCAACCTCGACGAGCTTGGTGTTGCTGTCCTGTGAGAGCCGGCGCAACATGTCGAACGCGGCGACATCGTCGAGGCCGTACCGCTCCATGATGATGCCCTTGGCCTGCCCGATCTGATCCCTGGTCGACAGCGCGGACTGCAGCTGTTCGCTCTGCCGGCTGGCCAGGATCGCGGCCGCCGCGTGTGCGGCCAGAACCGTTCCGATCGTCTCGGCCTGGCCGTCGAAGGCGTGCGGTTCGCGTGCGAACAGGTTCAGCGCCCCAGCGGACTGCGAGCTGGTGTAAAGCTTGAACGACAACCCGCTCAACACCCCTCGTTCGACCGCCCCCGCCGAGTACAACGGCCACCGCTCCTCGGTGCGGAAGTCATCCGCGCGCACGATCAACTCGTCGACCGCGGCATCCAGACACGGCCCCTGCCGGGTCCGCACCTGCAACTCGTCGAGCTGGCGCGGCAGGTCGGAGGTGCCGGCGACGGTCTGGAAGTTCTCTGCCTTTCCCAGTAACAGGATCCCCGCCGCGTCGGTCGACGGGATCAGCTCCATGACCGCGCTGGTCACGTCCGAAAGCACGTCCTCCACGCGCCGCGGCGTCGACACCGTCCGCGCCAACTCGGCCATCCGGACGGCGAGCTCATGATTCGGTGATCCGGTCATGGTCGCAGAATCTCCATGCCCTGAGGCTTCCCCATTCGCCGAACCGTACACGGACCATGGTTTGCCTTCCTGGCTCGCGGGCAATGCACGCAGCCAGACAGGAACGACGGTCGACCGTTGTACCTGTTAGGTCTCGTCGGTTCAGACCCGCAGCCGGCGAGACCGTCCTGGCCCGGTCACTCCGTTAGTTGTAGTAGCGTCCCGGGTCATGGGTGCGGTGTGGATCCTCGGCGGCTACCAGAGCGACTTCGCGCGGAACCTCGATCGCGAAGGACACGACTTCTCCGATCTGACGGCTGAAGTGGTGACCGCAACCCTCGACGCCGCGGGGCTGGACGCCGCGGACGTGGGCGTCGTCCACGTCGCCAATGCGTTCGGCGAGCTGTTCGCCCGCCAGGGCCATCTCGGCGCGATGCCGGCGACCGTGCACGACGGCCTGTGGGACACCCCGGCCACCCGGCACGAGGCCGCGTGCGCGTCGGGCAGCGTGGCCACCCTCGCCGCCATCGCCGACCTGCGGTCGGGCGCCTACGAGACGGCGCTCGTCGTCGGGGTCGAACTGGAGAAGACCGTGCCCGGCGACACCGCGACGTCGATCCTCGGCACGGCCGCCTGGACGGGACACGAAGGCGCCGACGCGAAATACATGTGGCCGCACATGTTCGACGCGGTCGCCACCGAGTACGACCGCCGCTACGGCATCGACGACGAACACCTGCGCGCCATCGCGGCGCTGAATCTGGCCAACGCCCGGGCGAACCCCAACGCGCAGACCCGCGCGTGGACCGTCCCTCAGCCGCTCACGGGCGACGACATCCAGAACCCTGTCGTCGAGGGCAGGCTGCGGCGTTTCGACTGCAGCCAGATCACCGACGGTGGCGCGGGCGTGGTCCTCGTCACCGACGCCTGGCTGCGCGGCCACCCGCGGGCCAGACCGCTGGGCCGGATCGACGGTTGGGGCCACCGCACCGTCGGCCTGGGCCTGCGGCAGAAGCTGGAGCACTCGCGCGACGACCCCTACGTGCTTCCGCACGTCCGCGGCGCGGTTCTCGATGCGTTCAGCCGCGCGCACGTCACCCTCGACGACCTCGACGGCTTCGAGGTGCACGACTGCTTCACACCCAGCGAGTACCTCGCGATCGATCACATCGGAGTGACCGGACCCGGCGAATCGTGGAAGGCCGTGGAGAACGGCGAGATCGAGATCGGCGGGCGCCTGCCGATCAACCCCAGCGGCGGCCTGATCGGCGGTGGACATCCCGTCGGCGCCTCCGGCATCCGGATGCTGCTCGACGCGGCCCGTCAGGTCAGCGGCACCGCCGGCGACTACCAGGTCGACGGTGCAGTCACCTTCGGCACCCTCAACTTCGGTGGCAGCACGTCCACCACGGTCAGCTTCGTCGTCGGGAGTCATCAGTGAGCATCAAGATCCACCCGGAGATCGTCGGCAAGTTCCTGTCGACGCTGCCCGAGGACGACGACCATCCCTACCGGACCGGCCCGTGGCGTCCGCAGACCTGCGAGTGGAACGCCGACGATCTCACCGTCGTCGAGGGCCGGGTTCCCGACGACCTCGACGGAGTCTACCTGCGTAACACGGAGAACCCGCTGCATCCGGCGCTGAAGAACTATCACCCCTTCGACGGCGACGGCATGCTGCACATCGTCGGTTTCCGCGACGGAAAGGCGTTCTACCGCAACAGGTTCGTCCGTACAGACGGCTTCCTCGAGGAGAACGCCGCCGGTGGTCCGCTGTGGCCGGGCATCGCTGAACCGGTCGAGCTCGCCCGCCGCGACTACGGCTGGGGCGCACGCACCCTGATGAAGGACGCCTCCTCCACCGACGTCGTCGTGCACCGCGGGGTCGCACTGACGAGCCACTACCAGTGCGGGGACCTGTACCGCATCGATCCGTGCACCGGCGATGCCCTCGGCAAGGAGGACTGGCACGGTGCGTTCCCGTCCGACTGGGGCGTCTCCGCCCACCCGAAGGTCGACGACCGCACCGGCGAGCTGCTGTTCTTCAGCTACAGCAAGCAGGCGCCCTATCTGCGCTACGGCGTGGTCGGCGACACCGGCGACATCGTGCACGGCGTCGATGTGGAGTTGCCCGGTCCGCGACTGCCGCACGACATGGCGTACACCGAGAACTACGTGATTCTCAACGACTTCCCCTTGTTCTGGGATCCTGCGCTGCTCGAGCACAACATCCATCTGCCTCGCTTCCACCGCGAGACCCCGTCGCGCTTCGCCATCGTCCCGCGCCGCGGTGATGCCTCGCAGATCATGTGGTTCGAGGCGGACCCCACCTACGTGCTGCACTTCCCCAACGCCTACGAGGACGGCGACGAGATCGTTGTGGACGGGTTCTTCCAGGGCGACCCGGAACCGGCCGACAACGGCATGGGAAACAAATGGCAGCGGGCGTTCCGGTTCCTCGCCCTCGACCGGATGCAGGCGCGGCTGCACCGGTGGCGGTTCAACGTGGTCACCGGAGAGGTCCGCGAAGAGCAATTGACCGACAGCATCAGCGAATTCGGCATGATCAACCCGGCTCACGCGGGTCTGCCCTACCGCTACACGTACGCGGCGACCGGTAAACCGGGGTGGTTTCTGTTCGACGGTCTGGTTCGCCACGACCTGCAGACCGGCGGCGAAGAGCGGTTCGCCTTCGACGACGGCGTCTACGGCAGCGAGACCGCGATGGCGCCGCGCGTGGGCAGCACCGCCGAGGACGACGGTTATCTGGTCACGCTGACCACCGACATGACCGCCGACGCCTCCTACTGCCTGGTGTTCGACGCAGCGCGGGTCGCGGACGGTCCGGTGTGCAAACTGGCCCTGCCCGAACGCATCTCGAGCGGCACTCACTCGACGTGGGCACCGGGGTCGGACCTGCCCCGCTGGCGCGACACCGACACCGCGGCCCAGGCGATCGGCCTGTAGGTGGCCCCGGCGCCCAATGCCGTGGCACAGATGCTCGGCCTGCTCGGCGACGAGTGGACGCTTCTGATCCTCCAGCGCGCGATGCTCGGCGCCCGGCGCTACGGCGACTTCCACGACGAACTGCCGGTGTCGAACTCGGTGCTCTCGGCGCGGCTGGCCTCCCTGACCCACGATGAACTGCTCGTGCGCCGCGAGTACCAGACCCGTCCCCCGCGTTCGGAGTATCTGCTGACGCCGAGGAGTCGCTCGCTGTGGCCCATGCTGACCTCGATCTGGGCGTGGGAGCAACGCTTCGTCGACGATCATCCCCAGCCGCTGCCCGCCATGCAGCACAGGATGTGCGGCGCCGTCTTCGCTCCGCAGGTCGAGTGCCGAGCCTGCGACACCCCGGTGAGCGACAAAGATGTGCTGGCGCACTGGGGTCCGAGCGGGGGCTGGGATCGGTGCATCCCGGCGACCACCACCCGGCGCCGGTCCGGCGCCCGGCGCACACCTGCCGCCGAGCTGTTCCCCCAAACGATGAGCGTGGTCGGCGACCGATGGGGCTTCGCGCTGCTCGTCGCCGCGTTCGTCGGCCTGAGCAGGTTCACCGATTTCCAGAACCAGCTTTCAGCCCCGCCCGGCACGATCGCGGACCGACTGACGCTGTTCACCGGCGAGGGAATCCTGCTGAACTCCGAGGGCCGTTACCGACTGACCGAAAAGGGCCGGGCACTGTTCGGGGTACTGGTGTGCGCGTTGACCTGGGCGCAGCGCTGGTTTCCGGCACCCGACGGTCCGGCCGCGATTCTCACCCACACCGGCTGCGGGCAGCGCTTCCTCCCGGCCCTGACCTGTGACCAGTGCCGAAACCGTCTGCGCGGGGCGCAGATCCTCGCCGTCTGAGGCAACGCCGCGGAGGAAGAAATTCACCTCCAAACATGCTGGCACTCGCGCACTTCGAGTGCTAATCTCGCTGGTGCACAGTGATTTGGCTGCCCGCCAGGGTGGCGGGCTCTGATCGATATAGGAGGTGGATTGCTGTGCTTCGCTTCGATCCGTTCAGTGACCTTGATGCTCTGACCCGGGGCTTGCTGACCAGCCAGACCGGATCAAGCCGCGCGCCTCGTTTCATGCCGATGGACCTCTGCAAGATCGGCGACCACTATGTGCTCACCGCCGACCTTCCCGGCGTCGACCCCGGCTCGGTGGACGTCAACGTCGACAACGGCACGCTGACGATCTCCGCGCACCGCACCGCCCGGTCGGAGGACAGTGCGCAGTGGCTCGCCAACGAGCGGTTCTTCGGCAGCTACCGTCGCCAGCTGTCCCTCGGCGAGGGCATCGACACCGGGGCCATCACCGCAACCTACGAGAACGGTGTGCTGACCGTGACGATCCCCGTCGCCGAGAAGGCGAAACCGCGAAAGATCGAGATCAGCCACGCCGCATCACAGAAGTCGATCGAGCCGACCACGGTCGACGCCGACTGAGTCCGAACGGTCAGCCGTTGCGGTCCAACCGGAATCGCAGGTTGGACCGCACGGCCGGCCACTCGATGTCGAGAATCGAATACACCACGGTGTCCCGGCGAGAACCGTCGGGCATCAGCTGATGGCTGCGCAGCACGCCGTCGAGTTTGGCGCCCAGCCGCTCGATCGCCGCCCGGCTGGTCGAGTTGAAGAAGTGGGTCCGGAATTCGACTGCGACGCAGTTCAACTCGTTGAACGCGTGGGACAGCATCAACAACTTGGCCTCGGTGTTGGCGCCGCTGCGCCGGGCCGATGCGGCGTACCAGGTGTTGCCGATCTCCAACCGCCGGTTGGCTGGATCGACGTTCAGATAGCTCGACGATCCGATCAGCGCGCCGTCGAGGGTGCGCGCCATGAACGTCAGACCCGTCTGCGGCGTCTGAACGGCGAGACGCATGTCGACCCAGTCGCCTGCTGCGCCGGCCTTCGGCGCGCCGGTGAACCACAACCGGCCCAACTCCCCGTCGGCGGCGAGCACCTCGATCTCCGGAAGATGTTCGCGAGAAAGGGGTTCCAGCGCCACCCAGCGTTGCCCCGTCAGCTTCACGGGGGCCACGAACCCCGTCACGGCAGGCCGGAACGATAGGCGGACAGCATGGTCCACACCGACAGCAACGCCGCCGCGGCTGCGACCGCCCCCGCGACGTAGAGCCCGTAGCCCGCGGATACCGGCGGATACACGTAGAGCCGGTAGTACCAGACGGCCAGCACGACGATCACCACCGAATTCGCCAGTGCCGCTGTCGAAGCCAGGCGCGCCGAGATGCCCCGCGCGGCCATCGCGCCGGCGACCAGCAACGTCGCGGACAGCAGGAAGATCAGCTGACCGATACCGAACCCGGGCGGCGGCACCGGCATGGCACCGGCGACACCGCCGATGGCGTTGGCCCGTCCCCCGCCGGCGGCCGAGGAGCGCAGCCACGGGAGCCACGCGCTGACCGCGACCACCAGCGCGCACAGCGCGACCAGCCAACCGGGACGCGCGCGAGACATGGGCTGAGACTACTAAAGTGAGCCGATGATCGATCTCCCCGAATGGGCGCGTCGGCTCGACCTTTCCCCTCATCCGGAAGGCGGCTATTTCCGGGAGACGTGGCGCAGCGATCTCACGGTGCCGCAGTCCGTGCTTCCTCCGGACTACACGGGCTGCCGCAACGCCGGCACCGCGATCCTGTTCCTGCTTCTGCCCGGCCAGCAGTCGGCATGGCACACCGTTCGCAGCGCCGAGATCTGGCTGTACCACCGGGGCGGACCGCTTCATCTCGAGGTGGGCGCCGGGCAGGAGACCGCCGAAACCCATGTGCTCGGTGCCGACCTCGACGCCGGCGAGACGCCTCAGTTCGTGGTGCCGCCGGGGCACTGGCAGCGCGCGCGGCCGGTGGGCGGCGACGCGTGTCTGGTCAGCTGCATCGTCGTGCCGGGGTTCGACTTCGCCGACTTCGCGCTCGGCGCACCTACCGACTGAGACCGCGGCCGGTTTGTCGCGCGCGGCTGCGGGGCACCCGGAACACGAGGGGTCGGGTTGCACCGGACGGACTGGCGACGACTGCTGACGACGCGCCACGGGGCGCTGAGCAGGTCTGCAGGGGCGTGTTCCGACGCGGTCCCGCCGGCCCGTCGTCGTCGGCGTCGGGAAGCGCGGGAAAATAGTCCCTTCCTTCACAGCGAGGCCGCCTGCCATCCAGCTCGCAGGCCCGGTATGGTCGGCGAAGCCGCATCGTGCGCGGCGAGCGGGTCAGCAGCGTACTCCGCTCGGCCAGCCGCAGCGGAGACAAGGTAGCGGTATGCCCGGGGACGCCTCGCACCGCAGATCGCAGACAGGATGGGTCGACATGTCGAACACTTCAACCGGACAGCCGGGAGCCACCGCCCAGTCCAAGTGGCTGTCGAAATCCGCCTCCGACACCCGCGGGTCGGACAAGAAGGAAGTGCAGTTCCACTACGACATCTCGAATGATTTCTTCAAGCTGTGGCAGGACCCCAACCAGGTCTACAGCTGCGCCTACTTCGAGAAAGACGACTACAACCTCGAGCAGGCCCAGATGGCCAAGATCGACCTGTCACTCGGCAAGCTCGGTCTGCAGCCGGGGATGACGCTGCTCGACATCGGCTGCGGCTGGGGCGCGACGATCATGCGCGCGGTCGAGAAGTACGACGTCAACGTCATCGGCCTGACGCTGTCGGAGAACCAGAAGGAACACATCGAGAACCACTGGTTCGCCAACTCCACGAGCAAGCGCAACATGGAGGTGCGCCTGCAGCCCTGGGAGGAGTTCGAGGGCCGGGTCGACCGGATCGTCTCAATCGGCGCCTTCGAGCACTTCGGCTTCAACAAGTACGACGACTACTTCAAGAAGACGTACAGCTGGATGCCCGACGACGGCGTCATGATGCTGCACTCGATCATCATCCCCGAGGATGAGGAGATCAAAGCCAAGGGACTGCCGCTGACCATGTCGAACGTGCGGTTCATCAAGTTCATCATGGATTACATCTATCCCGGTGGCCGTCTGCCGCTCGCCTCGATGGTGCGCGATCACGCGACCAAGGCCGGCTACACGGTCACCCGTGAGCAGCATCTGCAGCCGCACTACGTCAAGACCCTCGACGCCTGGGCCTCGAACCTCGAGAACAAGAAGGACGAGGCCATTGCGGTCACGTCGGAGGAGATCTACGAGCGGTTCCTCAAATATTTGCAGGGGTGCGCGGATCTGTTCCGCGACGGCTACACCGACGTCTGCCAGTTCACGTGTGAGAAGAAACCATTGACGTCGGTGTAGTAATTTGTGGGCACGCTCGTGACCTGATGAGCGATGCTTACAACGAGAGTCCGGTTGTTCACGGATGGAGGTCGGTCGGGGATGGTTGAAAAAACAGCGAAGCCGCCCGAGGTGGGAACGAACATGGAACCCCACTTCGAAGAGGTCCAGGCACATTACGACCTCTCTGACGACTTCTTCGGCTTGTTCCAGGACCCGTCACGCACGTACAGCGCGGCGTATTACGTGCGCGACGACATGACGCTCGAAGAGGCGCAGATGGCCAAGATCGACCTGGCGCTGGGCAAGCTGCACCTCGAACCGGGCATGACGCTGCTCGACATCGGTTGCGGGTGGGGCTCGGTCCTCAAGCGAGCGGTCGAGAAACACGACGTCAACGTCGTCGGGCTGACACTGAGCCGCAACCAGCGCAAGTTCGCTCAGGAGTTGCTCGACGGCCTGGACACCAACCGGACACGCCGGATCCTACTGCGCGGCTGGGAGCAGTTCGACGAGCCCGTCGACCGGATCATCAGCATCGAGGCGATCGAAGCCTTCCCCCAGGAGCGCTACGGTCCGTTCTTCAAGATGTGCAGCAGCGTGCTGCCCGACGGCGGTCGCATGCTGCTGCAGGCGATCCTCGGCCATCCGCTGAAGAAGTGGCCGGAACTGGGCATCCCGATCACGATGACCGATCTGAAGTTCATGCGGTTCATCGCCAAGGAGATCTTCCCCGGCGGCTCGGTGCCCGGTGAGGAGAACATCATCGAGCTGTCCGCCGAGGCCGGCCTCACGCTCGAGCACAAGCAGTACCTGACCGACGACTACGTGCGCACGCTGGACACCTGGGCGCAGGCCTTGGAAGCCCACCACGACGCCGCGGTCGAGGCGACCTCCGAGGAGGTCTACCAGCGGTACATGAAGTACCTCGTCGGGTGCAGCGACTTCTTCAAGCGACGGGTCAGCGAGCTGGGTCAGTTCACCCTGGTCAAGGTGTAGCGGGGCGTCAGGGTTTCTTCACGGGTGGCTTCGGCCTGCCCGGGTATCCGTGCTGCCATGAGCCAGCAGGAATTCACCAAGGGTGACAAGGTCACCTGGCAGAGCCACGGCAGCACCGCCGAAGGCACCGTCGAGGAGAAGATCACCTCCGACACCGAGGCGGCCGGCCGAACGGTCCGCGCCTCCGAGGACGAGCCGCAGTACCGGGTGCGCAGCGACAAGAGCGGCAACGACGCGGTGCACAAGCCGGACGCGCTGACCGCCGCGAATCTGGCGCGCAAAAGCACCCCGTAGGTTGCTTTCCGCGCCCGATTCACCAGGATCACGCCGGGGCGTAGCCGAGCGCGGCCTTGACCTCCAGGTACTCGTCGAACGCGAACTGACCCCACTCACGGCCGTTGCCGCTGCGCTTGTAGCCGCCGAACGGCGCGTTCATGTCGAAGCCGTGGTTGATCGCCACCGAGCCGGCCCGGATGCGGCGCGCCACCGAGCGGGCCTTGTCCAGGTCGGCGCCCGAAACATAGCCGGCCAGACCGTATTCCGTGTCGTTGGCGATCGCGACCGCCTGGTCGAGGTCGTCGTAGCCGAGGATGCAGAGCACCGGCCCGAAGATCTCCTCCCGTGCGATCGTCATGTCGTTGGTGACGTTCGCGAACACCGTCGGCCTGACGTAATAGCCCTTCTCGAGACCGTCGGGCCGCCCGGGACCGCCGACGACGACGGTGGCGCCCTCGTCGATGCCCTTCTGGATCAGGCCCTGGATCTTCTCGAACTGTGCCCTCGACGCGACGGGGCCGATCGCGGTCTTGTCCCCCGGATCGCCGACCTTGACCGCGCTCGCCGTCTCGCGCGCGATCGCGGCGGCCTCCTCCATCCGGGAGTTCGGCACCAGCATGCGTGACGGAGCATTACAGCTCTGACCGCTGTTCATCATCATCACCGAGGTGCCGGCGGCCACGCTCTTGGCGAAGTCGTCATCGTCGAGCACGATGTTCGGGCTCTTGCCGCCGAGTTCCTGGGTCACCCGCTTCACGGTCGGCGCCGCGTTGCGGGCGACCTCGATACCCGCCCGGGTCGAGCCGGTGAACGACACCATGTCGATGTCGGGATGGCTGGCCATGGGCGCGCCGACGCCGGGACCGTCGCCGTAGACGAGGTTGTACACACCGGCGGGCACGCCTGCGGCGTCGAGGATCTCGGTGAAGATCTGCGCCGAGTAGGGCGCCACCTCCGACGGCTTGAGCACCATGGTGCAGCCGGTCGCCAGGGCCGGGAACACCTTGCACGCGATCTGATTGATCGGCCAGTTCCAGGGCGTGATGAGTCCGCAGACCCCGATCGGCTCCTTGACCACCAGCGTGCTGCCGTGCTGTTCCTCGAACTCGAAGTTCTTCAGCACGTCGATGGCCGTGGAGAGGTGTCCCAGACCCAGGTTCACCTGTGGCCCGGCCGCCAGCGACGCCGGGGCGCCCATCTCCTCGCTGACCGCCGCGGCCAGGTCGCCGGCCCGCTTCTGGTACTCGGCCAGAATGGCCTGCAGCACGTCGAGGCGTTGCTCCCGCGTTGTCTGCGACCACGTCTCGAAAGCCCGCCGCGCGGCCTGCACGGCCAGGTCCACGTCGGCCGAGGATCCCAGCGCGATCTTGCCGGAGACCTCTTCGGTGGTCGGGTTGTCGACCTCGAGGGTGTTGGGGCGCAGCGGCTCGACCCACTGGCCGTCGATGTAATGCTTCAGGTACTCGCGCATGGCTCGCTCCATCTCTTCATGATCCCTTGATGACTGCGGTTACTGGGTGCCTTCGGCGTACCAGGTGCGGAACTCGTCGTACTTGGGCATCTCCTCGGAGTTGGCCTTGGGGTCGATGCAGACGTGCACGACGGCGGGCCTGCCGCTGGCGAGGGAACGCTCGATGGCCGGGCCGATCTCGTCCTCTTTCTCGACGAACTCGCCGTGGCACCCGAAGCCCTCGGCGACCTTGTCGAACCGCACGTCCTTGCTCCAGTGCACGCCCGGTTGCGGTGACGGCTGCTCGAAGGTCCGCTTGTAGACGCCGACCTCGAGACCCCATTGATGGTCGACGCCGACCACGCAGACCAGCGGGACGCCTGCCCGCAGGGCGGTCTCGAGTTCGGCGATGTGGAAGAGGAACGAGGAATCGCTCGTCAGCAGCATGACCGGACGCGTGCGCCCCTCGGCCACCGAGGCGCCGATGGCGTAGGGCAGGCCGGTGCCGATGTGGCCGAAGTTCTGGTTCCAGATCACGTCACGGGGCTTGGCCTGCGAATAGGTCCACTGGAAGATCACCGTGGCGCCGCCGTCGCGGACCAGGATGCCGTCCTCCGGGAACGCCCGGGTTGCCTCGACGACGAACCGCGCGGGATGCACCGGGGTGCGGCCGGTCGGTGCGTTCTCGGCGAGCTGCGCCAGCTCTTCGGCGTCCTCTTCGATCCATCGGTCCAGATCCGCAGACGGCTGCCGCGGGCTTTCCCTGAGCGCGCCCACCAACTGCGGCACCACGCCGCGCAGATCACCCACCAGGGGGACGTCGATCGGGCGGTTCACGCCGATGGCGACCGGATCCTGTTCGACGAGAACCCATTTGCGGTTGGCCTCGTACTCGGCCCAGTGCCGGGTCTTGCCGTAGTGCACCGGCTCACCCAGCTCGGTGCCGAGGGCGACACAGAGATCCGACTTGACGACGGCCTCCACCGCGGCAGGCGAGAAGCCGTAGGCGAAGGTGCGGTCCTCCAGACCGGGGATGAACGATGTTCCGCCGGAGGTCTGGATCACCGGGCAGGCCATCAGGTCGGCCAGTTCCTTCACCGGGGCCTGGGTGCGCGACGTGTGCACGCCGTGGCCGACCAGCAGGATCGGGCTCTTCGCCTCCCGGATCAGCTTCGCCGCCTCGGCGACCTCGGTTGCACCCGCGCCCTGGTTGACGAGCCGATAGCGCTTGGGCGGCAACGGGTCCGGCACGTCGAGCTCGGCCAGCAGAACGTGTGCGGGGTACTCGACGTAGCTGGGACCGGGAGTGCCCGACATCGCGCGGCGGATGGCCTCGCGGATGATCTCGTCGGTCTGGTCGGCGTACTCGATCGAGGCGCTGTACTTGACCGACGGCGCGAACAGCGGCTCCTGGCGGACGAACTGGATGCGGCCGCGGCGGACGCGGCGTTCGGTGATGCGGGCCCGCTGGCCGCCGAGGAAGATCACCGGAGAGTTCTCGACCTTGGCGCATTGGATCGCGCCGGCGATGTTCGCCATGCCCGGACCGAGGGTGCCGATGCACAGGCCCGGGCCACCGGTCATCCGGGAGACCGCCTCGGCCATGAAGCCGCCGGCCAGTTCGTGGTGGGGGGCCACCACCGACCAGCCGCGAGCCTCCGCCTCGGCGAACATGTGCACGAAATTCGGGTCGGGGATGCCGAACAGCGTGTTCACGCCCTCGGCCTCGAACAGGTCGAGAATGCGTTTGTAGACGGGTACACCCATGGTCATATCCCTTTCCGTTGCGAGCGGTATCGCTGCGCAATCTGTTTGCGTTGTGCCGCAGGAGAACCGAAGAGTGAGCGGTTCAGCGCAGCGCGTTTGAGGTAGGTGTGGATGCCGCTCTCCCACGTGTAGCCGATGCCGCCGTGCAGCTGCATGGCCTTGCCGGCGACGTCGACCGCGGCCGAGCAGGTGTAGGACTTGGCCATGGCCGCTGCGATGGCGGCATCTGAGCCCGTGGCGACGGCCTCGACGGCCTCGTCGATCAGCTGACGCGACACCTCGATGCGCACGAGCATGTCGGCACAGGCGTGCTTGACGGCCTGGAACGAGCCGATCGGCCGGCCGAACTGATGCCGTACCTTCACGTAGTCGACCGTGGCGGAGAGCATCTGCTCGGCCAGCCCGAGGCTGTCGCAGGCGATCGCGACCGCTGCGCGGCTGTCGACCGCTTCCGTCGGTCCCGCGAGCACCGCCTCGACGGCCGCGGCGTCGGCGACCACGGCCGCCAGGCTTCGGGTCTCGTCCACTACCGGCTGGACGGTGATGTCGCAATCCGTGGCGCGGACCACCGCGACTCCACCGTCGACGAGCACCAGCAGCCAATCGGCCCCGACGGCGTCGGGAACGAACTCGGCGCGACCGGTCAGCTCGCCACCGGCAAGGGCGAAGTCGCCGATGACGACGGCCGTCCTGCCGTCTCCGGCGGCCGTCGACCTCAGGAGCTGGTCGCGGAATGCGTTCGGCGCCAGACCCTTCAGCACCCCGACCGAGAGCACCGCGCTGCCCAGGTAGCTGTTCGCACCGGCGGCGCGGCCGATCTGGTCGAGAATGACGGCGGTCTCGCGGAACGTCGCCCCCGCCCCGCCGAGCTCGTCGGGCACCTCCAGCCCGACCCACCCCGCGTCGACGAGCACGGGCCAGCCGGTCTCGCGGTCTTTGGCGAGCAGGTCTCCGGCCACCGTCCGCAGCTCGTCGTGAAACTCCGCGAAGTCGGTCATCGGGCCACGCTCGGCTCTCGCGGAAGGCCCAGGCCGCGTTCGGCGATGATCGTGCGCTGAATCTCGCTCGCTCCGCCGGGGATCGTCCATTCCCAGGAGCCGACGAAGTCGAGCACCCAGGACCGGGACTCCCATCCGCTCGACAGCGGCTTGGCCACGACGGTGTGGGCTTGTGGGCCGCCGATCTCGGTGCCGAAGTCGGTGAGCCGCTGCAGCAGCTCGCTGTAGTAGAGCTTGACGATCGAGGCGTCGGCCGGGCCCTCGGCGCCGTGCTCGACGATCCGTCGGCACAGTCCGCGCAGGCCGGTGATCTCGGTTTCGAACCGGGCGAGCCGGTCGGCGACGACAGGGTCGTCGACGGGAGCGGAGTCGACGAGCCACCGGAAGCCCGCATTGCCGAGCCGCTCGGCGAGCTCGAGCATCGTCATGCCGCGCTCGGCGCCCAATGTCGCCTGCGCCACTTGCCATCCGGCGTTCTCGGCGCCGATGAGGCCGGCGGCGGGAATCCGGACGTCGTCGAGGAAGATCTCGCAGAAGTGCGAGTCGCCGACGGCATTGCGGATGGGACGTACCTCGACGCCCGGCGAGCTCATGTCGAGGAGGAAGTACGAGATGCCGTGCCGCTGAGGGGCGTCGGGATCTGTTCGGGCCAGGAGCAGACACCAGTCGGCGTGCATGCCGCCGCTGGCCCACAGCTTCTGCCCGTTGACCACGAAGGCGTCGCCGTCGCGGCGTGCCGTCGTCCGCAGGGACGCCAAGTCCGAACCGGCCTCGGGTTCGGAGAAGCCCTGCACCCAGATCTCGCCGTCGAGGATCGCGGGCAGGTGTCTCCGGCGTTGTTCGTCGGTGCCCGCGACCAGCAGTGTGGATGCGGCGTGGTGGATCCCGACGAACGCCAGGACCAGCCGCGGGGCGTCGTGGGCGGCCAGCTCCTGATAGAGCACGACCTGCTGCTCGACGGGCATGCCACCGCCCCAGTCGGCGGGCCAGTGCGGCACCGCGTAACCCGCACCGTGCAGTTCGGCGAACCACGCCTTCTGGAAGCGGACGAACTCCTCGTCGTCGACGCCGGTCTGCCGTTGCCGCCAGTCGGCCGGGATGTGTTCGCGGCACCAGGACCGCACGTCGGCGCGGAAGTCGTCGAGTGTGGTCATGTGAACAGTCCCGTCAGTCCCCGCCGCCCCGCGGTGCGGGTCAGGTGGTCGCGGGTCGCCGACAGGCCGAACGGCAGTCGGCGCAACGGCTGGCTGTACCGCGAGAGCCAGGACAGCGTGGTCTCATCGCAGAAGCCGACGGCGCCGTGCAGCTGATGGCACACCCGGAACACGATGTCGGCCGCCTCCAGTGCCGACATCCGCAGGGCCATAGCGTCTTCGGTGGCATCGGGCCGGCCGGTGGCGATGCTCCACAGCGCATGCTTGGCCAGGATGTCGAGTCCGTTGCGTTCGACCTCGGCGTCGGTGAGTTGAAACTGCACGCCCTGGAACGACGACAACGTCTGCCCGAACTGCTTGCGCAGGCTCACATGGGCGAGGGTCAGTTCCAGTGCGCGATCGAGCATGCCCAGCAGCGTCCAGCACGGCAACGCCAGTCCGAGGGCCACGTCTCGCGCCCCGGTGTCGTCGACCGGCTCGAGGTCCAGCTCGGCGACGAAACCCGGACCGGGTTCGCGCTGGCCGGTGACGAGAGCCCGCCTACCGTCCACAGTGACTGCGGCCCAGCGACATTCGAGCCCGACGACCGCACCGGCGGGTCGGGCACCGCCCACGACGATGAGGCCGTCGACGTCGAGGTCGGCCGGCTGGGCGAGGCGCTCGGCGAGCGGATACGGCAGTGCCCAGTATCCGGCGCTGCGGCACAAGGCGGCGGCGGCTTCGAGGCCGTCCGCGTCGGTGCGGGGGTCGAGCTCCCACGCACCGAGTTCGGCGAGCAGCGGGCCCACCAGCGACTCGCGGGTACTCGGTGCGGTCTCGGCCTGTTGCACCAGCCGGTCACCGCCGCCGGCCGCGAAAGCCTGCCGCGCCTGCCTCCCGTACTCCTGCGCGTCGTCACCGAGATCGAGGATCACCGGGCACCCGCCAGCAGCACGCGTGACAGCAGGATGCGTTGCATCTCAATGCTTCCCGACGACACCGTGGACGCCTGCGAATAGCGCCAGTGATCGTCGGCCTCGGCGAGGAACCAGGCGGCGCGAGCAGCGTCGTGCGGCACTTCGGCGGCGATGTCCATCAGCACTTCGGCGCTGTCCTGGTCCAGCTTCGTCACCGCGATCCGGTACGCGGCGGCGTCGCCCGGCGTGACCCGTCCGCTGCCCTGCAGAGCGACCACGCGGTAGGCGAGCAGCCGGGCGCGCCGGCAGTGCGTGAGCATCCGGACCCAGCGTCCGCGCAACTCGGCGGGAAGCTCCTCCCAGCGCTCACCCAGCACCTCCGGCGCGGCCGCGAGCAGGCGTTCACAGCGCGCGTACCGGGCGATGCCGACCCGTTCGAACGCCATCACGTC
The DNA here is from genome assembly GCF_000266905.1 of Mycolicibacterium chubuense NBB4. The sequence goes on from NC_018027.1 coordinate 4,550,691, forward strand.
CTGCACGACGGACCAGCCCTGGTCGACGGTGCCGAGCACGTCGGCCTCGGTGACGCGCAGCTCGTCGAAGAACACCTCGTTGAGGTGGTGTGGCCCGAGCATGGTGCGAATCGGCCGCACCGTGATGGCCGGATCGTCCATCGGCACGAGGAAGATCGTCAGACCCTGTTGCTTCTTCTGGATCGCGCCCTCCCCGACCTTGGAGGTGCGGGCCAGCAGGAAGCACCACTGCGCCATCGTCGCGTAGGACGTCCAGATCTTCTGTCCGCTCACCAGCCAGCCCTCGGCGTCGGGACGGGCCGTGGTGCGCAACGACGCCAGGTCCGAGCCCGCCTCCGGCTCGGAGAAGCCCTGGCACCAGATCACCTCGCCGGCGGCGATCGGCGGCAGGTGCTTGCGCTGCTGTTCCGTGGTGCCGTGGCGCATGATGATCGGGCCCACCCAGTTGACACCCATGTACTGGGCGCCGCGGGGCTCGTGGTGGGCCCACATCTCCTCGCGCACGACCGTCTGCTCCCACACCGAGGCGCCGCCCCCGCCGAACTCCTGCGGCCAGGCCAGGCACAGCAGGTTCTTCTCGGCCAACGTGCGGCAGAACTGCTGGGCGGTGGCCAGGTCGGCCGGGTCGTCGGTGAAGGCGCCGAGGAACTGGTCCGGCACATGCTGTTTCACCAAGTCGCGGAGTTCGCGGCGGAGATCGTCGGCCCGCTTGCCCATGTCGAAGTCCATGGCGGCCTACCCTGACCCGACCGCGTCGGGGGCGGCGAGGCCGAGTTCTTCGAGTACCGCGGCGGTGTCGGCACCCAGTTCCGGCGCCGGACCGCGGACCTTGCCGGGCGTGCGGGAGAACCACGTCGGTACGCCCGGGAAGCGAACCGGCCCGTGGGGCGTGTCGACGGTCTCAAACAGGCCGACGGCGTTGAGGTGCGGGTCGTCGAAGAGCGCGTCGGGGGTGTTCAGCGGAGCGGCGGGGATCTCCAGATCACGGAACAGCGCCAGCCACTCGTCGGTGGTCCGCTCGGCCATGGTCTGCGCCACCAGCCCGTACACGGTGTCGATCTGGTGTGCCCGGGATTCCAGCGTCGCGTAGACGTCCGACGCCCACGGCGGTTCGACGGCGGTGACGAACGCGTTCCAGTGCTTGTCGTTGTAGATCAACGCGGCGATGTAGCCGTCTTTGGTGCGGTAGGGCCGCCGGTTGGGAGCCACCGTCCGCGGATACACCGCGGGGCCGAGCGGGGGGTCGAACATGGCGCCGTTGGCATGCTCGACCAACATGAAGGATGCCATGGTCTCGAACATGGCGACCTCCACCTCCTGCCCCTCCCCCGTGCGTTCCCGGTGAAACAGCGCCATCGTCGTGGCATACAGCGCGGTCAGCCCGGCGACCTTGTCGGCCATGATCGTCCCGACGTAGTCGGCTTCACCGGTGAGTTGCTTCTGGACGGCCGGCAGACCGCACTCGGCCTGGATGGTGTCGTCGTAGGCGGGGCGGTCCCGCTCGGGTCCCCGGCGGCCGTAGCCGTAACAGTTGGTGTAAACGATGCGGGGGTTCATCGCGGCGACGTCGGCATAGCCGAAGCCGAGCTTGGCGATCGCCTTGGACCGCATCGAATGGATGAACACGTCGGCGCGTTCGACGAGCGCCCGCAGCGCGGCCCTGCCGTCCTCGGAGCGCAGGTCCAGCACGATGCTGCGCTTGCCGCGGTTGACGTTGACGAACACCCCGCTCATTCCCGACGCCGGCCCGACGGAGATGTAGCGCGTGTTGTCCCCCTGCGGCGGTTCGACTTTGATGACGTCGGCGCCCATATCGGCCATGATCTGGGTGCAGTAGGGTCCCATCACCATCGCGGTGAGATCGACGACGCGGATGCCGGCGAGCGGTCCGGTGTCAGGCATGGACCTGTCCCGCCTGTCGGGCCATCGCGAAGCTGTAGCGGATGTGATCGCCGTGTCCGTCGGGGACGACCGGGAAGGTGACGGGGTGCGTCCGGTCGCGAATCTCGTCGAGTTCGTCGCCGACCTCGGCCATCGACCACGACGGCCGGTACACGCCCGGCGATTCGGTGACGGCGGCCATGGCCACTCGTCCTGCCAGCGCGATGAACATCTCCCCTGTCACCGAACACGATTCGTGCGCCAGGTAGCCGACCACGGGTGCGACGAGCTCGGGCCCCATCGGCGGATAGGCCGACGTGTCGATGCCTTCGGCCATCCGGGTGACCGCGGCGGGAACGATGACGTTGCTCGTGACGTTGTGCGCGGCGCCTTCCCTGGCCGCCACATTCGACAGCCCGACGACGCCCGCCTTCGCCGCGGCGTAGTTGGCCACCTCGTCATTGCCGTACAGGCCGCCGATCGACGACGTCAGCACGATGCGCCCGTATCCCGCCTCGCACATGAGCGGAAACGCGGGACGCACGACGTGGAAGGCGCCCCGCAGATGCACGTCGAGCACCGCTTCGAAGTCGTCATAGGTCATCTCCGACAACGGTGCTCGCCGCACGATGCCCGCGTTGTGCACGAGGATGTCGATGCCGCCGAAGTGGCCGAGCGCGGTGTCGATGACCGCCCGGCCGCCTTCAGGTGTGGCGACCGATTCGGTGCTGGCGACCGCGTGACCGCCCGCCTCGGCGATCTCTCGCACCACCTGGTGTGCCGCGCTGTCGTCGACGCCCGCGCCGTCGAGCGACCCGCCCGGATCGTTGACGACCACCTTCGCGCCGTGCGCGGCGAGCAGCGTTGCGTAGCTGCGGCCCAGTCCGCGACCGCCGCCGGTCACGACCGCGACGCGGCCGTCGAAGCGCAGGTCTTCACCCATGCAGTTCGAGGCCTTCGAGGGAGCCCGTGGCGCGCCACTCGGCGAGCAGGTCGCCGAAGGCGTAGAAGCCCGGACCGTACGGTTCGCCGAGATGCGAGCGGATGCCCTCGCCGCCGCCACCGCCCTCGTTGTTGTAGTAGCCGGGCGTACACGATGCATCGAAAGCCGAGTTGTCGACGGCGTTCTCGCGGATCGTGGCGCACCACTGCTCCTGCGCCTGGGCGGTGGGCTCGACGACCGTCGCCCCACGGTCGAGTGCCTCGGCGATGATGTAGGCGATGTGCTCGCCCTGCAGTTCGTAATTGGCGGCGATGTTGGCCGAGATGCCCACCTGGGTGAAGCCGGTGAAGAACTGATTGGGGAACCCGCGGCTGGTCATCCCGTGCAGCGTCTTGTATCCGTCGTGCCAGTAGTCGTACAGCGACAGGCCGCCGCGGCCCTGGATCGACTCGATGGAGTAGCGCCTGCTGATCTCGGTGGTGATCTCGAAGCCGCTGGCGTAGATGATGCAGTCGACCTCGTACTCCCGGCCCCCGACGATCAGCCCCTTCTCGGTGATCCTCTCCACGCCTTTGCAATCGGAGACGTCGACGAGCGTGACGTTCGGCCGGTTGAAGGTGGGCAGGTACTCGTCGTTGGACAGCGGCCGCTTGCACAGGAAGCGGTAGTAGGGCTTGAGGATCTCGGCGGTGTCGGGATCGGAGACGGTGCTGGCGATCCGGCGGCGCAGCCGCTCCATGATCTTGTAGTCCTCCTCCTCGCGGATACCCATGAACTGTTCGGGTGTCAGCGAGGCCGGATCGTCGAGCGCCATGACGCGCGCAGCGGTGTTGCGGCCGAGTTCGGTCCAGAAGTCGCACACCAGGTCGGGCTGGCCGAGCGCCATACCCTCGAACGTCCAGGCGTGGAAGTTGCGTTGCCGCTCCTTCTGCCATCCCGGCGTCAGCGTCTTCACCCACTCCGGGTCGGTGGGCGCGTTGTCACGCACGTCGACCGACGACGGCGTTCGCTGAAAGACATAGAGATGCTGGGCATCTCGCGCGAGGAAGGGCACGCACTGGATGCTGGTGGCGCCGGTGCCGATGATCGCGATCCGCTTGTCGGCGAGCTTGTCCATTCCGCCGGTGAAGTCGCCGCCGGTGTAGTCGTAGTCCCACCGCGAGGAATGAAAGCTGTGACCCTTGAAGTCCTTCATCCCCGGGATGCCCGGCAGCTTCGGCCGGTGGAAGGGTCCGGAGGCGAGCACCACGAACCGCGCACGGATGTCGTCGTCGCGGTTGGTGCTGACGCGCCACCGCTCGAGCCCTTCGTCCCAGCTCAGACCGCGGACCTGGGTCGAGAAGATCGCGTTGTCGTAGAGGCCGAAGTGCTTGCCGATGTTGCGGCAGTGTTGGTAGATCTCCGGACCATCGGCGAACTTTTTGCTCGGCATGAAATCGAGCTCTTCGAGAAGCGGTATGTAGCAGTAGGACTCGTTGTCGCACTGGATCCCCGGGTACCGGTTCCAGTACCAGACGCCGCCGAAGTCGCCGCCGAGCTCGATGATGCGGACATCCTCGACGCCGGCCTTCTTCAGGTAGGCCGCCGACAGCAGGCCGCCGAACCCGCCGCCGAGCACCACGACGTCGATGTCCTCGGCGATCGGATCACGCGGCGCGACGGGCGTGTACGGATCCGTCTCGTAGTACCCGGCGAAGTCGTCGGCGAGTTCGACGTACTGCTTGGAGCCCTCGGGCCGCAGCCGCTTCGCCCGCTCCTGGGCGTACTTCTCGCGCAGTGCGGAGATGTCGATGTCGCTCGGGGTGTCGGTGGGGCCGCAGGTGTTCTCGGCGGTCGTCATGGCAACTCCTCGGGGGCTCCGGTGCCCATGTATTTCGACAGTTGATAGTGCAGGTTGACGGTGCTGCGTTCGCGATACGGATTGGGCAGTGTGCCGGGGAAGCCGGCCGACTTCATGCCCTGCTGGACGGCGGCCATGTTCGAGAAGTCCTGCGGCAGCACCGACAGCCAGTTCGGCGAGTCCTTCGGCGTGTACACCCACTCCGTCTCGGGCTCCTGGCCCTTCGGATACAACTCGAACACGGCGACCTCGAAGATGCACTTGTCGGGGTTGTAGCTCGGATCGGGCCGGGCGCTGTAGCAGAGCGCGCTCGTCAGGCCCTGGCCGATCTGGAAGTTCGGGAACAGCTGCCAGGCGGTGCCGCTCTGGCCCAGGATGTCTGCGGGAATGGTCGGCCAGATCACGCCGCGGGCCTCGTCGTCACGGCGGGCGGAGCTGAGCCAGTGCTCGAGCACCTTGTCGGCGGGTGTGCCCTCAGGCAGTTCGTCGACCAGTCGCTTGGCGGCGTTGACCAGCGTCTGGGTGGTGGTCGCGTTGGTCTCCTCCATGGTGTAGATCTGCATCTCGGCCGTCGAGACCCGCGGATCGCCGGTGCCCAGGCGGATCTTCGACTTCGTCTCGTCCATGCCCTTCGGCGCGTCGTAACCGATGTTGCTGTGCCGCCCTTGGGCTTTCGCCCAGCCCTTGAACTCGCCGAACTTGTTGAACTCCGGGTGGGTGGTGAACACGTGGTAGGTCTCGTTGAAGGCCTCCAGCGCGACCTTCCAGTTGCAGTCGAAAGACAGCCACTTGCGCCACTTGTAGCGCATGTTCTCCAGCCCGAACGGATCGAGGATCTTGGCAGCCGGGAACAGATAGTCGGCCAGAGGTTCACAGTCGGGGTCCATGTTGACGAACAACCAGCCGCCCCAGGTGTCCACGCGCACCGGGGCGAGGTGGGTGTTGCGCTCGGTGAGCTTGCCCTTCCAGTCGTCCTTTTCGCGGATGTGGGTGCACGCGCCGTCGAGCCCGTAGGTCCAGCCGTGGAACCCGCACACGAACGACTTGCGCGCCCGGCCGACGGCGTTCTTCGCGCCGTCGGGAGTATCGATCAGCCGGCGGCCGCGGTGCATGCAGACGTTGTGGTGGGCCGTGAAATTGTCCGGGGTCGATCCGCTCCCGGTGCGGACGACGATGATCGAGTCGTCGAGAATCTCGTAGGTCAGATAACTGCCGACCTCCGGCAGTTCTTCGACCCGGCCGACCTGCTGCCACACCTTGCGCCAGAGACGATCCCGTTCGGCGCGCGCGTACTCACCAGAGGTGTAGGCCTCGGTCCCGATCGTCATCGGTTTCGAAAGTTCCTCGGCCACCTCGTTGTTCGCATCGAGGTCGGTCATCACATCCTCCTCATGGCGTCTCGGAAGGACTCGTCGGCGAGGAACAGCGACGTGTTGTCCGCCCCCAGATGAGTCCATTTCAGATTGAGCCCGCCGTCGACCAGCAGGGTCTGGCCGGTGATGTAGCTCGATAAGTCGGAGAGCAGAAACAGGATCGCGCCTGCCTGCTCCTCGGGTGTGCCGCGCCGGCCCATCGCGATGGCCTTCCGGTCGCGTTCGGGATCCTCGTCGACGTAGGTGCCCGACGCGGCGGTCTCGGTGACCCCCGGCGCGACGGCGTTGACCCGGATACCGTGCGGGGCGAGCTCGACGGCCATGGTGCGCGTCATCGCGACGACGGCGGCTTTTGCGGTGCCGTAGGCGATGTGGAACGGGGCGGTGTTCATCCCGCTGATCGACGACACCGACACGATCGACCCCGTCAGGCCCCGGGCGAGCAACTCCCGACTGACGGCCTGGCTCATGAAGAACGCCGTCTCGAGGTTGGCCGCGAACAGTGCGTGCCAGTCCTCCCGGCTGACCCGGGTCGCCGGCATCCACGTCGCGGGCGCTGCTCCTCCGGCCACGTTCACCAGGCCGTAGAGGTCGCCGTCGCACTCGCGCACCTGGTCGAGGACCGTTGCGACGCCGTCCTCGGTCGACGCGTCGGCCGCCACGGCCACGACGGGAAGTCCCTGCCGGGCGAGCGGTCCGACGTGCTCGTCGAGGTTCTCCTGCGAGCGGCTGACCGCGACGACCGTCGCTCCGGCCTCGGCGGCCATGCGCGTCACCGTCGTCCCGATGCCGCCGCCCCCGGCACCGGAGACGACGACGATGCGACCCTCCATACCGAGGGGGACTCCGCTCACCGGCGGTTCCGCTTGTCCGGACAAATAATTGCACTCTGCATATTGCAGAACACTATTCCGCAGGACTTATCCGAGCGTCAAGGCTTGTGGCTAGCATCGACGGAGCTATTGTCTGGACTACATCGCGCTTGCTAACGTCCGAACCCATGACTGCCCGGTACGTCGCACCCAGCCCGACCGCCGCTGACGGTTGGCGGCTCGAGCGGGTGACCGCACCGAGCCGGCTGTTCGGCGCCAACGGTCTGCGGACCGGGCCTGACGGGCGCATCTACGTGGCGCAGGTGACCGGCAGCCAGATCAGCGCGCTGGACCTGGCCACCGGGATGGTGGAGGCGGTCAGCCCCAAGGGCGGCGACATCGTCGCCCCCGACGACGTCGCGTTCGGTGACGACGGCACGCTGTATGCGACGGAGGTTATGGACGGCCGGGTCAGTGCACGCGAGCCCACAGGCCGGACCCGCGTTCTGCGCGACGACCTGCCCTGCGCCAACGGCATCACGGTGCACCAGGGCCGGCTGTTCGTCGGCGAGTGCCGGGACGGTGGCCGGCTGATGGAGCTCCCGCTGGACGGCGGTGAACCGAGGATCCTCCTCGACAATCTCCCGTCGCCGAACGCGATGGAGGTCGGACCCGACGGAATGCTGTACTTCCCGCTGATGACGGCTAACGAGATCTGGCGCATCGATCCCTCCGGAGGCGAGGCGCAGCGCGTCGCCGGTGATCTCGGCGTGCCCGACGCGGTGAAGTTCGACGCCGACGGCTTCCTCGTCTCGACGCAGGTCGCCAGCGGACAGGTGTTGCGCATCGACCCTCGCACCGGCGACAAAACCGTACTGGCGCAATTGAATCCCGGTCTGGACAATCTGACGTTCGTCGGTGAGCGACTGTTCGCGTCGAACTTCACCGGCGAGATCACCGAGATCCTCTCCGGCGGGCGGACGTCGACGGTGTTGCCGGGTGGGCTCAACTGGCCGCTGGACCTCACCGTCGCCGACGGCCGCCTGTACGTGGCCGACGGCACCTACTTCTACGCCGCCGGCACCGGGGGTGCGCTGGAGACGGTCGGCATGCTGTTCTCCCCGGGTTACCCCGGCTTCCTGCGGGGCGTGACGGCTGTCGGGGCCGGCGAGTTCGTGGTGACGACCTCGGGTGGCCAGGTGGCGCGGTACCGGCCCGAGTCCGGCGAAACCGACTACCTGGCGACCGATTTCGATCAGCTCTACGGTGTCGCGGTGGACGCCGCCGGCGCGATCGTGTTCGCCGAACTCGGCACGGGCCGAGTGCACCGCCTCCACAACGGCGATGTCGAGACGCTGGTGTCCGGACTGCGGGAGCCGATCGGCGTCGCATTCGATCCGGACGGCGCGCCGCTGGTCTCCGAGTCCGGCGCGGGCCGCGTCGTCCGCATCGGGGCGCGTGGAGCGGACACCGTGGTGGACGGTCTGCAGAGGCCGCAGGGCATCCTGGTGCGAGACGGCCGGCTGTACATCGTGGACGCGGCGGCCAAGGAACTCGTCGAGGTCGACCTGAACACCCGGGGGCGCACCACGATCGCCTCCGGACTTCCCGTCGGTCCACCGCCGGGCGTGGAACCCAAACCGCTCAAGGGCATGCCGCCGTTCTCCGGGCCGCAGGGTCCCTTCGCCGGCATCACCGCCCACGACGGGACCCTGTACGTGTCCGCGGACGGAGACGGCAGCGTGCTGGCGGTCCGGCGGGCATGACCACCACGGCCGGGGACCACCGCTACCTGCAGGTCGCGCGTGCCCTGCGCAAGGAGATCGTCGACGGGGTGTACCCGGTGGGTTCGCAGCTGCCGACCGAACACGAACTGTGCGAGCGGTTCGCGGTCAGCCGCTACACGATCCGCGAAGCGCTGCGGCGGCTGCGCGACGACAACCTGGTGGCGTCCCGGCCCCGGGCGGGCACGCTCGTGGTACCGCGGCCGAGCACGAACTCCTACGCCCAGGACGTCATGTCGATCGACGACCTGCTCGCCTTCGCCCAGGGGGCACGCTTCGCGATCGAGACGAATGCGATGACCACCGTGGACGACGCGCTCGCCGAGCGCACGGGACTGTCGCCGGGCACCGAATGGCTCGCCGCCAGTGGATTTCGGCGGGTCGACGACGACACGGCGCCGGTGTGCCGCACCGAGTACTACATCAATCGCAACTTCGCCGCCGTCGGCCGGCTGCTGCAGCGCCATTCGGGTCCGATCTTCCCCCTCATCGAGGATCTGTTCGGGGTCAGCGTCAGCGAGGTGCACCAGGAGATCTCGGCGGTGGTGCTGCCGCCTGACCTCGCGCAACGCCTGCAGGTGCAGGCCGGTACCGCGGCGCTGCAGATGCAGCGCACGTATACGACCTCCGACGGCGAGATCGCGCAGGTGACGGTCAACACGCATCCCTCGGCGCGCTTCCGGCACGCGATGACGTTGCGGAGGGTGCGGGAATGACCGCCACGCTGGCCGAGGCACTGCGCGCGGCGGCCCGGGAGACACCGGACCGGACCCTGCTGCAGGACGACGACATCTCGTTGGACTGCGCGTCCCTACTCGAGCGAGCCACGACCTTGGCGCATGCGCTGCTGCGCCGGATGCCCGTCGGCAGCGTCGTGTCGTTCTCGGTGCCCAACTGGCATGAGGCGGCGGTCATCTACCTCGGCAGCACACTGGCCGGCATGATCGTCAACCCGATCCTGCCCTCGCTGCGTGATCACGAGCTGAGCTTCATCCTCGCCGACTCCCAGAGCCGGATGATCTTCATCCCGCAGTCCTTCGGCAATCACGATTACGCCGCGATGCTGGACCGGGTCGTCGCCGACCTGGCATCACCGCCCGAGGTCGTGGTGGTACGCGGCGACGCCGGCCGCCACACCGCCTTCGTCTCGCTGCTGTCCGAGCCGGCGGACGGACCGCTTCCGCAGCTGGATCCCGCCGCGACGCGCATGATCCTCTACACGTCCGGGACCACGGGCCGCCCGAAAGGCGTTCTCCACAGCCATCGTTCGCTGCACGCGCTGATCGCCCAGCTCGGCAGGTACTGGCACATCGATCCCGGCGACACGTTCCTGGTGCCTTCGCCGATCGCGCACATCGGCGGATCGATCTACGCCTTCGAGTGCCCGCTGCTGCTCGGCACCCGGGCCGTGTTGATGCAGCGCTGGGATCCGGATGCCGCCGTGGCCCTGATGCTCGAGCACCGGTGCACGCACATGGCAGGTGCCACGCCGTTTCTCGACGGACTGCTCGGGGCGGCGCAACGGGCCGGCACCCGGCTCCCCGACCTGAAGGTGTTCATCTGCGGCGGGGCCTCGGTGCCGCCGTCGCTGATCCGCCGCGCGGCAGACTGTTTCGAGAACGCACGCGTATCACGGGTCTACGGATCCACCGAGGTGCCGGTGACCACTGTCGGCTCGCTCGACGACCTCGACCGTGCCGCCGACACCGACGGGCGTCCCGGCATCGCCGACGTCACACTGGTCGACGGTGAGATCCGAGCCCGCGGTCCGCAGATGCTCAGCGGCTACCTCCACCCCGAGGACAACGCCGGATCTTTCGACGACGCGGGCTATTTCCGCACCGGAGACCTGGGCCGCTGGACCGACGACGGCTGCCTCGTGGTGACCGGACGCGCCAAGGACCTCATCATCCGCAACGGCGAGAACATCTCGCCGAAGGAAGTCGAGGACATCCTCGTCCTGCATCCGCAGATCACCGAGATCGCGATCGTCGGCGTTCCCGATGACCGCACCGGCGAGCGAGCGTGTGCGGCGATCGTCGGCCGGGGACCGCAGATTCCCGATGCCGCGGAGCTGTGCGATTTCCTGGTCAGCCGCGGCGTCGCCAAGTTCAAGGCGCCCGAACAGGTGGTCGTGGTCGACGCGCTGCCGAAGAACGACGCCGGCAAGGTGCTCAAGCACCGGATCAAGGCCGCGCTTGGGAAGGAGTCGTGAGATGCAGGTAGCGATTGTCACCGGAGCGAGCAGCGGCATCGGATTCGGCTGTGCGACAACCCTTGCCGAACAGGGCATGGCAGTACTCGGCACGGGTCGGGATCGCGACCGGCTCGCCGAACTGGAGAAGGCCGTCGGCTCGGACCGCATCGCGACGCTGGCTGTCGACCTGACCGACGACGATGCGCCGAGCCGGATCGTCGACGCAGCGCTGCAGAGATGGGGCCGCATCGACTACCTGGTCAACAATGCGGGAATCGGCAGCCCGAAGCCGTTGCACGAGACCGACGACGAGACGCTGGACCGCTTCCTCGGAATCATGTTGCGAGCACCGTTCCGATTGGCACGGGACGTGATCGTGCACATGCAGCCTGGCTCCGCGATCATCAACATCACCTCGACATTCGCGGTGGTCGGCGGTTTGCGCGGGGGTGCGTACTCCGCCGCGAAGGGCGGGCTGACGGCGCTGACGACGCATATCGCCTGCCAGTACGGACCGCTCGGAATCCGTTGCAACGCCGTGGCGCCCGGGGTCACGGTGACGCCGATGGTGGCCAAGCGGCTCGAGGACGAACGGTTTCGCAAGATCAACACCGAGATGACGCCGCACCAGCGGCTCGGCCGGGTCGAGGACATCGCCGCCACCGTGGCGTTCCTGTGCTCGGAGGGCGGCAGTTTCATCAACGGCCAGACGATCGTCGTCGACGGCGGCTGGAGTTCGACGAAGTACCTGTCGGACTACGCACTGAACGCTGAATGGGTGCCACGGCGATGAGCGCTTGCGCGAAGAGCGAACAACAGCGATGAGCGAAGACCAGTGAACCTGTTCTCACTTCTCGACCAGTCCGCTGCCCGCCACGGGGACCGCGGAGCGGTGTACCACGGCGAGCAGCAGGTACACACGTGGTTGTCGTTGCGGGACAGGGCGTTGCGCCTCGCGGGCTCCTTAAACGGTCTGCCGCCGGGTGCGCGGGTCGCGGTGGCGAGCGAGAACTGCCCGCAGATCGTCGAGCTGATGTTCGGGATCTGGGCGGCGGAATGCGTCTTCGTCCCCATCAACTACAAGCTGCATCCGCGGGAGATGGAGCAGATCGTCGCCGATTCGGGCGCCGCGCTGGTGTTCGCCTCGCCGAAGATCGGCCGCGACCTGGCGCCCCTGGTCTCCGCGCCGGTCGAGTTGATCGGATCGTCGGACTACGAAAACCGCTGTGCCGCAGACCTGTCGCCGGTGCCGCGCAATACCGACCCGGCCGCTCTGGCGTGGCTGTTCTACACCAGCGGGACGACGGGCCGCTCCAAAGGCGCGATGCTGTCGCACCGCAACCTCATGGCGATGACGTTGTCACACCTGGCGGACTTCGACTCACCGGACGAGAACAGCAGTCTGGTCCACGGGGCCCCGATGTCGCACGGCTCGGGACTCTACGTGCCCCCATATGTGTTGCGCGGCGCCCGGCAGGTGGTACCGGCATCGGGCGCGTTCGACCCCGACGAGTTCCTCGACCTGTGCGAGCGGCACCCGGGCTGCAGCGCGTTCCTGGCGCCGACGATGGTGGCGAGACTCGTGCAGACCGGACGGTCGCGGCCGGCGAATCTGACGACGATCGTGTACGGCGGCGGCCCGATGTACGTCGACAGCCTGAAGAAGGCGATGGCAGCGTTCGGGCCGATCTTCGTGCAGCTCTACGGTCAGGGAGAGGCACCGATGACGATCACGGGGCTGCGCCGCGCCGATCACGTCGACGCGCCCGATGCGGTGCTCGGATCGGTCGGGTACGCACGCTCGGGCGTCGACGTCGCCGTGGTCCGCCCGGACGGCAGGCCCGCGGGGATCGACGAGATCGGCGAGATCGTGTGCCGCGGCGACGTGGTCATGTCGGGCTACTGGCAGAACCCGTCGGCGACCGAGTCGACGCTGCAGGATGGCTGGCTGCACACCGGGGACATGGGATCATTCGATGCGGCCGGCTATCTGACCCTGCGAGACCGTTCCAAAGACGTCGTCATCAGCGGAGGCAGCAACATCTACCCGCGCGAGGTCGAAGAGGTGCTCCTCGAACATCCGGCCGTCGTCGAGGCGGGTGTGGTCGGCGCCCCGGACGAGGAGTGGGGCGAGGTCGTCGTCGCGTTCATCGTGGGCCGGGTGTCGGCCGACGACCTCGACGCTCATCTGCTGCAGAGGATCGCGCGATTCAAGCGACCGAAGCGCTACGAGTTCGTCGACGAACTGCCGAAGAACAGCTACGGCAAGGTGCTCAAGCGGGAGCTCCGGTCCCGGCTGATCTGAGGCGCTACGGGTTGTTCAGGTCGAACGGGATCTTCATCCAGTTCGCGCACCACGGTCCGCTGTAGACGCAGGCGCTGAGGTCACCCGCGGCGCCGGGGAAGACCCACGCCGTGGTGCCCGGCTTGGCCCTGCTCGAGCCCCGCACGTCGCCGCCCGCCGGAGCCAGGGCTTCCCCGATGCCGGACGACCGGACATCGCCCTGCGTCGCGGACTCACGCACGTTGCCCTGGGGTTCGCGGCCGTCGCCCGCCTTCGACGGGTCGGGAACGAGATCGTCGGCGGACGCCGTGCCGACGCCCACGGTCATCAACGAGGCGGCGCTGGCAAGAGTGCAGAGGCCCAACGCGAAAGCGGCCCCCACTCGCCGAACCGTTCCACGTGCATGCTGAGACATTGCGCCTCCCTCTCCAGAACCTGCGCAGATGTGCGTCAACCTAGTGCTGAATGGTTCGCGCCAGCGCAAGGATGACTGTGACGTTGCTGGGAGTTGACGGCACGCTCAGCGGCCGTGCGCGGCGAAGAAGTCCGCGCTGGCCACCGACGCGTCGTACGCCTGCGTGGTCGGGCCCACGCTGACCGCGGGCAGCGAGAACCGGCCTGCAGGCCACGTATGCCCTCCGCCTGTGATCGTCACGAAGTCGACCTCCGTCCCCCCGGCACAGCCTTTGGAGACCGACCGCGCAACCGCCGTCCCGTCACCGACGCCCGTCACCGGTTCCTCGACCGGAGGGGGGCAGCCGTTCAGCCCGCGCCACCGTCCGGCCATCGCCGGAGCCGCGACGATGTCACTGGGCCCACCCCGGCCGACCATCGCACCACCGTTGAAGGGCACGACCGGATCCGCACTTCCGTGCACGGCCAACACCGAAACCGGCCGGGACGGCGCACACGGGACTGCGGACCCCAGCGTCCCGGCAACGGGTGCGACAGCGGCGACGAGATCGGCCCGGTCACAGGCCAGCCTCTGAGCCATGAAGCCGCCCGCCGACATCCCGGTCACGAACACCCTGCCCGCAGGGATGCCGTACTGCTGTGTCAGCGACGTGATGAGTGCGGAGAGGAAGCCCACGTCGTCGACGCCTTGCCGATCGGGTACCGACGCGCCCCGGCCGTCGGCCCAGCTGAAGTCGATGCCGTCCGGGTAAGCGACCACGAAGCCGTGCTGGTCGGCGACGGCGTCGTAGTTCGTCACCGCCGCCTGGTCGGCGCCGGTACTGCCTGCCCCGTGGAGGTTGACGACCAGTCCGTTGAGGCCGCCCGGGGGTACGTGGACGGTGAAGGTCCGCTGTACGCCGCCGAACGCCAGGGCGCCTTGGGTGACATCCGGAGCCGCCGACACCGCCGCGGGAGGGCAGACGGCGATGCCGAGCAGCGCGACGATCACGGCCGCGACGCGGGAGGTGGTGTGCACGGGCGCCAGTATTGACATGACGAACTGGACCGAAACTGAACGGTGGACGGCGTGGGGATGTCGACATCGGCGCAGCGGGTCACCGACCGACTGTCGGGCCCCCGGAAAGCGAAGAGGGCGCCCGCGGTGCGGGCGCCCTCTTCACGGAATTCCGGTCACTGGTGCGCGGTGGTGTCCACGTGCGGAACGTTCACATGCGGGAAGAGCTGGTTGATCCAGGGGTAACTGTGGTCGGGGCCATAGCCGTAGCCGTAGCCGTTGTGGCCATAGCCGTATCCGCCGAACCCGAAGCCGTTCCCGTCGGCCTGCGCCGGACCGGCAAATCCGATCACGGCTGCGGACAACGCGCCGGCGACGATGCCTACCAATCCGAACTTCTTCATCCGTCTCGCCTCTTCCCTCTGTGAAACTCCGTCGGCGGTGTGGTGCTCCCGCCACCTGTTCTGCAACCGGAAGCGGCCCGGATTGATTCCCTCAGCGGTGACTCGATCGTCGTGCACGGGCGACACCGCGCTTACGTGAGCGAAAATTGTTGCTGTTCAGTAACACTCGGGACATCATCGACGATGAACCCGTAGAGCGATGACGTGCCGGCCCATGCTTTCGTCCGTTCGGCACCTGTCGTGCTCGTCCAAGTCGGCGAGAACACGCTTCGCAGCAGGAAAGGGCGGAGCTTGAACCGAAGACAAGGAGTTGTCGATGAGTTTCGCACGAGCCGTCGCCAAGGCCGCGATCGTGGCGTCGCTGGGCGCCGGAGCCTCCGGGCTCGCCGCAGGACTGGCCCACGCAGACCCGCACGGCTGGCCGCCGCCGCCCGGCCCGGGCGTCAACATCGGCGGCCCCGGGCACCCGCACCCGCCGGGACATGACGGCTTCCCGCCCCCCGGGCACCGTGGCTGGCATCCTCCGCCGCCGCCGCGGTGGGGTCCTCCTCCGCCGCCGCCGTGGGCGCCCTGGGCTCCCGTGATCTGGGACGGCCCCTCACAACGTTGGGGTGTCGTCCTCAACGGCGTGTTCATCGGTATCTAGGTCACCCGCCAACCTGGCGGTCGACCCCTTTTGCCTTGTGCTTCATGGCAATTGCGGCAAGGCCGCCTTGGGTTCCAGGTCCCGGTAGGCCGTCGCCCCGGCGCATCCCTCAGATCGCGATGTCAGGCTTATACATGTCGAGCCACACCGACAGATCCAGCGTCCGCTCCAGCTGACTTCTCTGCACGGCTTCGACCCGGTCCGCTTCCAACGTGGCGATCTGGCTCAGCACATTCCGATCGACGAGGGCGAACAACGCGTCGTTGTCCGCGGCGAGGATGTCTCGGGCGTGCGCCTGCAGTGCGGCACCGTATCGCGGATCGGACGTCGACGGATACGGGCTCTTGACCCGCTGGACCACCGATTCGGGCAACACGTCGCGGGTGGCGCCGCGCAGCAGACTCTTCTCCCGGCCGTCGTAGGTCTTCAGCGACCAGGGAGTGTTGTAGACGTACTCGACGAGCCGGTGGTCGCAGAACGGCACGCGCACTTCGAGCCCGACGGCCATGCTCATGCGATCCTTGCGGTCCAACAGGATTCGCACGAAGCGGGTGAGGTGCAGATAGCTCATCACTCGCATGCGGTGGGTGAACTCGTCCTCGGCATCCAACCGCTCGACCTCGGCTACCGCCTCGCCGTAGCGGTCCTCGAGGTACGTGTCGAGGTCCAGCTTGGTGCGCAGTTCCGGCGCAAGGACCAGATCGCTGCCCTCGAGCGGCGAGTTCACCATCGCCAGCCACGGGAAGGCATCGGTCTTCTGCACCGCCTGATCGTGGAACTGCCGGTAGCCCCCGAAGATCTCGTCCGCCGATTCGCCGGAGAGGGCGACCGTCGACTGCTCGCGAATCGCCTTGAACAGCAGGTACAACGACGCGTCCATGTCACCGATGCCCATCGGCAGGTCGCGCGCGGCCACCACTTTGCGGCGGATGTCCAGATCGGCGAGCTGGGTGTGGTCGAGCACGATGTCGGTGTGGTCGGACCCGACGTGCTGAGCGACGTCGTGCACGTACGGGGTGTCCATGGTGGGCCGCAGCTCGTTGGGCTTGAAGTTCTCCGCCTGCTCGACGAAGTCGACGGCGAACGTCCGGACCGGCTCACGCAGCTCCCGCGCGGACAGCGCGGTGATGGCGCTCGAGTCCAATCCTCCTGAGAGCAGCACACATTCGGGCACATCGGCCACCAGTTGCCGCCGCACGATGTCGTCGAGGAGGTCGCGTACCCGTCCGACGGTGGTGTCCTGGTCGTCGGTGTGCAGCTTCGACTCCAGGCGCCAGTACGTGCGCTCGCGGACCCCGCGCTCGTCCACCGTGACGATGGTGCCGGGTTCGACTTCCCGCATGCCTTTCCAGACGGCGTGACGCGGCGTCTTGACCGAGGCGAACATCTCGCGGAGCCCGTCGGCGTCGACCGTGCGTCCGGCCAGCGGGTTGGCGAGAATGGCTTTGGGTTCCGATCCGAACAGCACGCCGTCGCGGGTGGGAGAGAAATAGAACGGCTTGATCCCCATCCGGTCGCGGATCATCACCAGCTTGCGAACGCGCGAATCCCAGATCGCGAACGCATACATGCCGTTGAGCCGATCCGCGAGCGCCTCACCCCAGACCAGGTACCCCCGCAGTACCACTTCGGTGTCGCTCGAGGTGGTGAACGTCTCCCCCTTGGCGATCAGTTCGTCGCGGAGTTCGGTGAAGTTGTAGGCCTCGCCGCTGTAGACCATCGCGACGTCGCCGTTGGGTGTGGAGACCGACATGGGCTGCGCCCCGCCGGGAATGTCGATGACGGCGAGCCGCCGGTGCCCGAGGGCGGCATGGCGGTCGAACCACACCCCGGCCGCATCGGGGCCCCGGCAGGACATCGTCTCGGTCATCGCCTCGACCACCTCGCGGTCGCGAGTCAGATCGCGGTCGAAAGCCACCCATCCGGTGATGCCACACATGCAGTTGCTCCTCCGTGTTTCAGCGACGTAACTTCATTGATACCCTATGTAATTTCCCCGCACCGCACGGGTCGGCTTTGCACAGCGAACTCCCAGCGAGCAGTCGACGGATTCGCGCGTCAGTTCGCTCAAAGTCGACCGTGGCGCCCGTTGTGGTGCCACCATGCGTAGGTGTCTCGCCGACTGTTCGCCGCTGCGGCGGCAGCGCTCGTCGCCGCAGCATGTCCGTTCGCTGCCGAGGCCCATGCGGCCGGCGCCGACCAGGTCGTCCAAGTTCAGGGCGGTACGGTGCGGTGCCTGCTCAGCGCGGACTACCAGGGCCGCGGCCGGGCCCGGGCGATCTGCGGACACTCCGACGGAAGCCCGTTCGGGTCGTCGCCGATGTCGACGGAGAAATATCCGGAGAAGCTGAACCTGGTCGTCGTGCAAGAAGGCGGTGAGCAGTGGTGGGAGGCCGGAACCATTCCCGGCGCACCCGAGCAGGACGTCGTCGTGCCTGTCGGGCAGACCTACAGCGCCAACGGGTGGACGGTCACTGACCAGGAGTTGCGAGCAGTCGTCGAGAACGACCTGAGCAAGCACGGGCTGATCGTGAATTTCGTGAACCCGCGGCTTTTCTGACTCATTCCTTGTCCGACCACCGAAACACGCTCAAGCACGCGATCAGGCCCCCGACGCTCCACGCGGCAAGTACCAGGAACGTTCGCCAGTGCTCCCAGCTGCCGGCGGGCTCGAAGGCGGCCATCTGCTGCGGCAACAGCACCGATCGGAAACCCTGAGCCATCCACTTGACCGGGAAGAGGGAACCGATGGTGAGCATCCACGCCGGCAGCACCATGATCGGCACATAGGTTCCCGACAGGAACTGCAGGCCCACCGCGGGCCCGTTGGTGATGACAGCCGCGGAGACCGCGTTGCTGGCGAGGTTGCTGATGAACAGACCCAGCAGCGAGCAGCTGAGAACCCCGAGGACGAACACCCACGCCAGCGTGAACCACCCGAAGAGGTCGGTCGGCAGGCGCAGTCCGAAGACGACGATGCCGACCGACAGCAGCAGGACCGCCTCGGCGACACTCGCGATGCAGACCAGCATGACCTTGCCGACGAAGTACGACAACGCCGTCGCGGGCGTCCCGCGCAGCCGCCGCAACGCACCGGTGTCGCGGTCGGCGGCAATGCTGATGCCCAGGTTGATGAACGACGTCGACAGGATCCCGTAGGCCAGCATGCTCGCGGCGATCACCGCACCGGTGCTGGTGTCGCTGCCCGGCAGCTTCGCCGAGAAGATCGACCCGAGCAGGATGCAGATCACCGCCGGCATCGAGAACGTCAGCACCATCTGTGCGGGCTGCCGGTAGAACATCTTCAGCTCGGGGACGATGCGCGACACTCCGATGCGCAGCGGTGACGGCAACGCGGGCTCGGAGGCATCGGCGCGGCGCCCGGTTCGTACGGCGTTCTCCGCGTGGTTGATCGCCATCACGACAGGCCGATCAGGTGCAGGTACGCATCCTCGAGCGTCGGTCGGGTGACCGTCAGCTCGGCCAGTTCCACCCCGCCCGCCGACCGCTGCCGGATCAGCTCGGTCGGCTGATCCGTTCTCTCCACATGGATCTCGCCTCCCTGTACCCACCGGACCGTCGCCGCAGAGTCGACGTAGGCGGTCAGTCGTGCCGGCGAATCGACCGCCACCACTCGGCCGTCGGCGATGACCGCGACCCGGTCCGCGAGCGCGGCCGCCTCCTCCAGGTAGTGGGTGGTCAGCATGATGGTCGTTCCGTCGCGGGCCAACAGCTTGATGAGGTCCCAGAACTGACGTCGCGCCTCGGGGTCGAATCCAGTGGTGGGTTCGTCCAGGAAGAGCAGTTCGGGCATGCCGACGATGCCGAGAGCGACATCGAGGCGGCGCCGTTGCCCGCCGGACAGCGTCCTCACCTTCGCAGAGCGGACCGAGCCGAGCCCGACCAGCTCCAGGGCGTCCTCCACGGTCCGGACCTTGCCGTAGCACCTGGCGAACATCTGCATGGACTCGGACACGGTGAGCATCCCGAAGTCGGTGGCCTCCTGCAGCACGATGCCGATCTTGGCCCGCCAGCTCCGGCCGGCGGTGGCGGGGTCCTCCCCCAGGACCCGCACGTCCCCGGAGTCACGGTTGCGGTGACCCTCCAGGATCTCGATGGTCGTCGACTTGCCCGCCCCGTTGGGGCCGAGGATTGCGAACACCTCTCCGAAACCGACGTCGAGGTCCAGGTTCTGCACTGCGCGCAGCCGTCCGTAGGACTTCGAGAGCCGCCGCACCGACACCGCCGACGTCACGGGCGCTCGCCATCCGGCTGGTCGCCCACGCCGCCCTCGAGTTCTGCCAGCAGTTGACGCAGGTCGTCGTCGGACAGTTGCCCGATGAGCTCCTCGACGTCCTCGGTTGCGGCCCGTTCGGAATCGATGACGTCGGAGGGCTGCCGCTCCGGTGAGCAGACGTGCAGTTCGGCCAGGACGCGGGCGGCCAGCGCATTGACGCTCACGCCTTTGAGTATCTCGAGGACCGGCAGATCGATGGAGAACATCGTGTTGATCCGCACCCTGAACTCCATCGCCATCATCGAGTCCAGCCCGAGGTCGTCGAGCGTTTCGTCGGGTTCGACGTCGGTGACGGCGCAGTCGAACACGGCGGCGACGATGAGCCTGAGGCGCTCGACGACCACGTCGAGCCGTTCCGAGTCCGCGGTGGCGGCGAGGACGTCGAGTATCGGGGCGTCCGACTCTCCCTCGGCGCCAACGACTTCCGATGCCTGGAGCTCGGAGAACATCGGTGGCACCGAACCGCCGAACCCGGCCTGTCGGGCTCGGCTCCAGTCGGCGCTGATCGCGACGACGGTGGGGACTTGCTGGTTGATGAGCCGATCGAAGATCCGCACCCCCGCGGCCGGGGTGATCAGTTCGATCCCGCGCTGTGCGTATATGCGTTCCAGCGCGAGCTTTTCGACCATACCCACCGACCACGGCCCCCACCCGATCGTGAGAGCCGGCAGTCCCCGCGCCCGACGGTGATGGGCGAACGCGTCGAGGAATGCGTTGGCCGCGGCATAGTTACCCTGGCCCGGCGCCGCGATCACCGAGCCGGCGGATCCGAACATGACGAAGAACTCCAGGTCATGGCCGTCGAAGGCCTCGTCGAGCACCCGCGTGCCGGTGACCTTGGGAGCCATCACCGAGGCGAACTGCTCCTCGGTCATGGTGACGAGCAGCCGATCGTCGACCGAGCCTGCGGCGTGGACGATTCCGCGTACCGGCCGGCCGCCGTCGCCGAGGTGGTCGCTGAGCCACCTGTGCACCTGTTCGGCGTCGGTCACGTCGACGCCGGCACAACTGACCTCGGCGCCGTGGCGTTCGATCCTGCGCACCGCCTCGATGACGGCGAAGTCCGCGTCGGCCTCGGTCAGTTGCGACCAACGGGCTCGCGGCGGCAGTGTCCTGCGGCTGAAGCAGACGATGTGGCGTGCACCGCGTTCGGCCAGGTGCGCGGCCATGCCGAGACCGAGTGCACCGAGGCCTCCGGTGACGACGTAAGTGGCGTGGGCGGTCAGCTTCAGAGGGAATGGAGTGGTCAAGTCCGTACACGGGCGGAGGCGGGGCACGAACGTCGAACGGCCGCGGATCGCGACCTGGTCTTCGGTGCTCTCGCTGAGGATGTGGGCGCAGACGCGCGCGGCAGTGGCGTCGCAATCGTCGGAGTCGTCGATGTCGATCAAGCCGCCCCACTGGCCGGGGAATTCCTGATGACCGATGACCCGGCCGAGCCCCCACAGTGCCGCCTGATCGACCGCGCGCAGATCGCCCCCGAGTGCCGGTTGGGCGTTCCCGGTGACCACGTGCAGTGCCGGGGCGCCGCGCTCCGAGAGCGCCTTGACCAGATGCAGCGCCGTCAGTACACCGATCCGCTGGTTGTGTTCGTCGGCGCCCCACGCCATGTCCAGCGGCCAGCAGTCGACGACGCCGGCCAGCTCGCCCTCGCGTTCGACGTGTGTCTCCAGCAGCTCCTGAACCTGCTCTGGCAGCGAAGGATTCGTGACGAATCCGTCCCCGTTCTCCGTGAGGGCGTCGACGGGGCCGTGGCTGACGGTTCGGACCCGCTGGCCCCGCCCGCGCAGGTGTCGAACCAGGCTCGCGGCGAATCCGGTCGTGTCGGCGAACACCAGCCACGACCGGGCGCCGAACTCGCCGGCGCCGGCGTCATCGGCCTGCGGGACCCACTGGATCTCGTAGAGGCCCTTGTCGATGCGCTCGGTGGACACGGCCGACGAGGCGCCCAGTGACCGCACGGTGAAACCGCTGTAGACCGCGAGCGGCTCTCCGAGGCGATTCGCCACCGTGATGTCGCTCTCGATCTCCTCCTCGGTCGCCGACACCACCCGTACGCGCACGGTCATCTTGTCCTCGGGCGGGCCGTAGACCACACCGCGCCGGATCCGGGTGGGGACGTGGGTTTCGGTTCCGCCGCCGTCGCGCGCGAACGTCGTGCCGAACAGCGTGTGGAAGGCGCCGTCCATGAGCGCCGGGTGGAAGCGGTACGCGCCGAGATCGTCGGCGATCTTGTCGGGAACGACGATCTCGGCGACCGCCCAGCGGTCGCCTGCGGTGATGCTGTCGACGGAGCGGAACGCCTCACCGTAGCCGAACCCGAGATCCCGCGTGCGCGCGTAGAAGTCGTCTCCGCGCATCGAGACGACGCCGTCCGCTTCCGGTGGGGCCTCGTCCCGTCGAGGCGGTTGCGGGGCGGTGTTGAGTTCGGCGGTCGCCGTGACCGCCCACGTGAAGTCCCCGTCGCCCGTCGCGGTGAGTGCCGCGAACTCGATGGTGCCCTTGTCCTGGTCGAGCGTCGTCCTCACGGTCGGATCGCAGCGGTCGTCGAGGATCAGCGCACGGTGTAACACCAGGTCCTCCACGCTGTGGCGGGAACCGTAGGTTTCCGTTGCGGCCGCCAACGCCATCTCGACGAACACCGCCGCAGGCACGACGACACTGCCCTGCACCTGATGATCACCCAGGAAAGGGAGCGCCGTGCAGCTGAGTTCCACCTCCCACGTGGGGTGCACGGCGCGCACCGGTTGCCCCAGCAGAGGGTGCACGGGGCGGTAGTGCAGGTCTTCCGCCGCTTCCGGTGTCTCGTTCCAGAAGCGCTTGTTCTGCCAGGGGTAGGAGGGCAGCTTGACCAGCCGCGCGCTCTGCGCGGGATGCAATGCCTCCCAGTCGATCTCGTAACCATGGCTGTACAGTGCGCCCACACAGTGCATCAGCGTGCGGCTGTCGTCGTCGTTGCGGCGCTGGGCCGGCAGGGCCACGGTCCGCTGCGACCCCGCGATCTCGAGAATCGATGCGGTGAGCACGGGGTGCGGGCCGAGCTCCACGAAATGGGTGTAGCCGTCGTCGAGCATCCGGCGTATCGCCGACTCGAAGAGCACTGTGGACCGGGTGTTCTGCCACCAGTACGCGGCACCGGCGGAGTACCCGGACAACCGTTCGCCGGTGACCGTGGAATACAGCGGGATCGACGCCGGGCCCGAGGACAGTCCCTCGAGGGCATGGTGGAGATCGTCTCTGACGGTGTCCATGAAATGCGTGTGGTAGGGCACCGTGCCCGCGAGGTACCGGTGGAAGATCTGCGCCTCGCCGAGCTGGCGGGCGATGTCGTCGAGGATCTCGGGATCGCCGCCGATCGTGACGGCGAACGGGCTGTTGATCGCGGCGATGGAGACCCGCCGGCCGATCTCGTCAAAGGCCCTGCGGTCGAGGACCGTCGCGAGCGAGTCGGCGCCGAGGCCCACGGCGAGCATGCGCCCCAGTCCGCTGGTCCGCTGCTGGAGCCGGCTCCGGTGGTGGGTGACGCGGATCGACTGCTCGAAGGTGAGCAGGCCGGCGAGGTGATGAGCCGCCACTTCGCCGGCGCTGTGACCGATGACCGCGTCGGCCGTCACGCCGAAGTGCCTCAGTTGCTCTGCCAGGGCCACCTGGATCGCGAAGTTGGCGGGCTGCGCCACCTCGGTTTCGCCCATGCGCGAGTCGTTTTCGTCGCGACGGAGTTCGTCGATCAACGACCAGTCGGTGTAGCGGGACAACGCCTCGTCGCTTCTGGCGATGCTGTCGGCGAAGACGGGGTAGGCGTCGAGCAGGCCCCGGCACATCCGCCACCACTGCGGGCCCATGCCGGTGCAGACGAAGGCGAGCTTCGTTGCAGGCGCGGAGGTTCGGCCGGCGGGCACGCGAGTGTCGGCCGCGAGGCTTTCCAGCTGACTCCGCGCGTCCTCGAGACTGTCGACGATCAGGACCTCGCGATGGGTCAGGTGCGAGCGGCGCCGGCTCAGGGTGTAACCGAGGTCGGCCAGAGTGAGATCGGGGCCGGAGCCGAGGTGCTCGGCCAGTCCCTGCGCGGTCGCCGCCAGCGCCTCCTCGCTGCGCGCCGAGATCGGCAGCAGGGCCAGGGGCGGCTGCCATGGAGGCATCCGGTCGACGGCGGGCAGAGGCGCCGGCGGTTCGGCGAGAACCACGTGGGCGTTGGTCCCGCCGAAGCCGAAGGAGTTGACTCCGGCGACACGTCGATTGCCGGCGGGGAACGGGCGACCCACGCGGGGGACGTCGATGTTCAGTTCCCCGAACGGGATCCGGCTGCTGGGGTTCTCCAGATGCAGGTTGGCCGGGATGTGGCCATGTTCGAGCACCAACGCCGCCTTGATCAGCCCCGCCACGCCGGCGCCGGCCTCGAGGTGGCCGATGTTGGTCTTGACCGATCCGATCAGAAGCGGATCGCCGGCCTTCCTCGCGGATGCCAGCGCACCGGCGAGGGCCCGCATCTCGACCGGGTCTCCGACCGGCGTCCCGGTGCCGTGCGCCTCCACGTAGCCGACCTCGCCCGGGTCGACGCCGGCGCGTGCGAGCGCGGTGGTGATCGCGATTCTCTGCGCGTCCTCACTGGGTACGGTGATGCCCTCGGTGTGGCCGTCCTGGGACACCGCGGTGCCGAGGATCTGGGCGTAGACGTGGTCGCCGTCGCGCAGCGCCCGCGCAAGCGGTTTGACGACGACGACCGCGCCGCCTTCGCCTCGTGCGTACCCATCGGCCGACTCGTCGAAGGCCTTGCAGCGACCGTCGGGACTGAGGAACCCGCTCTTGGACTCCGCGACGGCGGTGTTCGGCCCGACCATGATGTTGACACCGCCGGCCAGCGCCAGGTGGCATTCGCCGTTCCACAGGCTCTGCGCCGCGAGGTGCACCGCGACGAGCGAACCGGAGCACGCCGTGTCGATCGTCATGCTCGGTCCGCGGAAGTCGAACGTGTAGGAGATCCGGTTCGCCAGCATCGTCATCATCATCCCGGTGGCGGAATGCGGCTTGAACCGGAAACGACTGGTGCGGCCCTGATTCTGCAGCAGCTGGTAGTCGAGGGTGAACCCGCCGATGAACACACCGACGTCCGTGCCCGTCAACGTCTCAGCGGGAATCCCTCCGTCCTCCAACGCCTCCCACGTGGTCTGCAGGAGGAGGCGCTGCTGGGGATCGATGAGATTCGCCTCGCGCGGGGTGATACCGAAGAACTGGGCGTCGAACTGGTCGATCCGGTCGAGGAATCCGCCGCGGCGAGTGACCATCTTCCCCGCCTTGGCCGGGTTGGGGTCGTGGTACCGCCCCGCGTTCCAGCGAGCGTCCGGGACCGTGCGCGTCGCGTCGGTGCCGTGGCGCAACACGTTCCAGTAGTCCGCGGGCGACGCGACGTCGCCCGGAAAGCGACATCCGATCCCGACGATCGCCAACGGCTCGCGGTCTTGTTCACGGTGTTGGTCAACCGGCATGTTCATCCTTCATCCTCTGCGTCACCGGCATGCCCGTCCCCCGGGTCGACCGCGATCAAGGCACCCGCGCGGTACCGAGGAGCCAATCCTCACTGATCGGGTTGGTGGACTGCTCATCTCGGTAGACGGACCGGAGTTCGGCCAGCAGCGAGTCGCGCTGCCACGCCTGCACCTGCGCCATGACGTCGTCGTCGGCGAACCGCCCGGAATGTTCGAGCAGGACGGCCTCCACGAGTTGTCCTGCCACTTGGCGGAGAAGCGTGGCGTTGGCGCCGAACTGCTCGGAGAACGACTCTGCCTCACCCATCATCGCGATGTGCAGCGTCTCCATGAAGTTCAGGCGCGCGTACAGATCGACGAACTTCACCGGGCAGTCACCCGACTCGACGCCGGCCCACTCTCGAAAGAACGCCTGCATGCGATTGCTGAGATCGATCATGCCCTGCAGGTGCGGCACGACATCGGGCTGATCGGCCACCCGGACGAACCGGTCGTTGCTGTAGAGCAGTCCCACGAATCCCCAGTAGAAGGCGATGTCCCAGATGATCTTCGCCGACATCACGGTGGGCGAGCCCATCAGTGTGTACTGATCCCGGTAGATCGCCAGCCACATGTCGGTCAGCGACCGGAACAGCGAATCGCTGATCGCCGAGCGCGCAACGACGTCGTCGCCGTCGAGATCGCGCGTGACCAGGTCGGTGACGAGCCCGTTGCCGATCGCGACGAGATCGAGTCCCGACGAGTACAGCGGATCCAGGAAGATCCCGGCATCACCGGTGAGACACCAGCGGTCCCGGCCGTCGAAGACCTTCGCGACGCTGTGGCTGTAGTGCTTCATCACCTTGAAATCCTTGACCAGATGCTCGTGCTCGGCGAGCACGGCGGCGCACTGCGGTTCGCGCTCGCCGAGCCACTGCCTGGCCTTGTCCCACGTGTTGAAGCCGTCGAACGGATGGAACGCGGGGTCGGCGACGATGCCCACACTGGTGGCCCCGGACGCGAGCCGAATGAGCCACACCCAGTAGCCCTCACCCATCAGGTGATTGGTCGACAACGCCCGATCACCTTCAAGGAGCCGGCCGTGCCAGGCCGGATCGTCGCTCCACGTGCCGACGTCGATCTCCGTCGCGACGCGAAACCACGCCGCGTTGCATGCGTGGCCGTTGTCGCGCCTCAAGTCCAGTCGTCGCGGCAGGGTTCGGTTGCGCCCCGACGCATCGACCACCCAGCGCGCCGTCGTCTCGGTCACCGCCTGCCCGCTCTGCACCGAGACGGTGTGGGGACTGCCCGCGGCCCCGAAGTCGACTGATCGGACTCGACCACCCGTGAAGGCAACGCCCTCGGCCGCGCACCGCCGATACAGCTCGTTCTCCAGCCTGCCGCGGTCGATCTGATAGGTCACCTGCGGCACGAACGACGAACTGCCGAGTTCCACGCGTTCAGCGATGTCAGTGTTCCCGTTGTGCGAGAAGAACATTCGCAGACCCATCTTGCGGATCTGCGCGCTCTGCAGGTGGTCTGCCAGGCCAAGGCGGTCCCGCAGGTACTGCGCGGACACCTCCACCGTCGACTCCCCGACCGTGTGCGTGATCTCGGGGACCGGATGCGTATTGGGCTCGACGATCAGGATTCGCGTGACCGGGCGCGCGCGGCGCAGCTCGAGTGCCAGCGTGAGAGCCGCCACGCCTCCTCCGATGATGCACACGTCGTGATCCGGCGCGGGGGTATCGACCGGCGCCGCGGCCGCCGCCGACAGGCGAGTGCGTATCTTTTGTGCCAGCGCCGCACGCTCCTGCGAATTCAACTGAGAAAGCTGCGTTTTGGCATTCATGCGTTACCTTCCATCGGATCGCGGCACGAGCAGCGCTGAGAGATCCGGAGCGCCCGCACCACAGCCGCGGCCCGGGATGACGCGCCGTCGATGCCGTCGCCGGCACGACTTCACGGTGCCGACGCCCTCGCCTGCGGGACCCTTCGGGGCGCACGGATCGACCGGAACGTACGAGCTCGGAAACAGACACATCTTGGTCGGAATCTAGAGGCTCGAACCCTCGCGCGCACCGCCGAAGCGATTACCGATTGGTGACGTCCTCGGGACGGTGCACCGGCGCCGGCGTCGGCTTTCGGTGTCTGCCGTAGACGAACTCGAAGATCGGCGACGTCATGAGGGTGGTGACGATGGCGACGATCACCAGGATGGTGAACAGCGTCGGGGTGATGATGCCCGCCTCGAGGCCGATGTTGAGCAGGATGAGTTCGATCAGGCCGCGAGCGTTCATCAGCGAACCCAGCGCGACGGATTCTCGGACGGGCACCCTGCGCAGGCGGGCCGCCACCGTGCATGCGACGCCCTTACCGGCGATCGAAACCAGGAGTATGCCCAGCGTCACCGCCCATAGTGCCGGACTGTCGACCAGCCCGATCTCGGTGTTCAGTCCCGAGTAGACGAAGAACAGCGGCAACAGGAGCGTGGTGACGAGCGGCTCGAGGCGGCCGGTGACGTGCTCGGCGAAGAAACCGGACGGCATGGCGACACCGAGGATGAACGCACCGAAAATGGCGTAGATCCCGATGGTGTCGGTGAACCAGGCACAGACCATGAGCAGGCCGAGGACCGTGCTGAGCACTGGTGCGCTGACGGTGTTGCGGCGCTCCGACATCGGCCCGAGGACCTGCAGCGACCGCCGTCCGACCGTCAGGACCACCAGCGCGTACAGAATTCCGCCGCCGATGGCCACGACGGCCGTGACCGGGCTGCCTCGGTGCATGGCAAGGACTGTCGCCAGGATGCACCAGGACAGGACGTCGTCGGTTGCGCCGCAGGCCAGCGCGAGCGTGCCCAGAGGTGTTCCGGAGAGCCGCTTCTCGTAGATGATCCGGGCCAGCATCGGGAATGCGGTGGTCGCGATCGACGCGCCGAGGAACATCATCGCCATGACCGGCGTGACACTGTCTTCGAAGAAGGTCCCGCCGTCGAGCAGCGGCACGGCGACGACCGCACCCAGGGCGAGCGGCGTGGCGATCCCCGCCGCCGATACCGCGACCGCGGTGCCGGCGCGGTGCTTGATCAGATCGACATCGAAATTGAGGCCGATGAGGAACATGTAGAGCACCAGACCGATCTGCGCCAGCGTGTAGAGCACGGTGTTCGCCGCCCCCGACGGGAACAGGGCGTGCTGCACGTCGGGCGCGATGCGTCCCAGCAGGGACGGACCGAGCAGTACTCCGGCGATCATCTCCCCGACCACCTGCGGTTGCCCGAGCCGCTGCGCCAGCCAACCGACGACCCGGCACGCAGCGAGGATCACGGCCAGCTCCAGGAAGAAGTGGACGGCGACGGCTGCGGGCATGGGCAAGGATCCTAGGGGCCGCACAGCGCAGGACGGAGCCGTCCGGGTGCGCCGTTACCGTCTGTTCACGGCCCCGGTCGCGGGCCGCTCACCACATGAGTCCGCGGATCATCGCCACCGGCGGGATGTCCTCGATCGAGACGAGACCCGCCGGCGCCCGGCACACCCAGTCGATCGCGTTGACCGCCCTCGCCGCCGTCGACAGACACCCCGCGTCGGTCACATCCAGCACCGGATGCGACAGCTGGGTGCTCAGCTCGACGCGCGGCTCGCCTTCCACCACCACCTTGTGCACGCCGCTTCGCCCGTCGGGGGGAAACTCCCACTCCGGCGCTGCCGCGGTGGTGAGCCGGTTGACGTGTTCGACGGTGATGACGGGAACGCCGGCTCGCACACCTTCGACGGCGAACCGCACCGCAGCGAGCTGCCCGGGTTCGACCGTCGTCATCGTGCACTCGATCCGCTTCTCGGCATACCAGGGCTGGTATCGCTCCCGGATCTCGTCGAGCTCCGTGTCGAGGTGGCCGGCCACACTGCGCACCAAACCGCCGAAGAGCGACGTGATCACCCCGGGCTGGAAGGCCATCGGCAGGTCGTCAGCCGCAGTGCTGCCGAAACCCATTGCGGTCCCGGTGTATTCGTAATCGTCGTAGCTGCCGTAGTCGAAGATCTCTTGGACGGTGACCGATTCGGCCCTGCTCACCAGACTCAGTGCGGCGTGCACGGCGGTGTCCCCTGAGTAGCCCGGGTCGATACCGTTGACGTAGAGCGACGCGGAGCCGGCCGCGCACGCCTGCTCCAGCGGCACCCGTAACCAGTCATCGGCGTAGCGCGGTGTCACCAGCCACACCATCGATGTTCCGACGACATTGATTCCCGCGCAGAGGAACCGGGACATCTCCTCGACTGCCGCCGCAGGCCGGGTCTCCCCGAGGGCGGTGTACACGACACACTCGGGCTTCAGGGCGATCAGCGCGTCGATGTCGTCGGTCGCAATGACACCGGTCGGCTGAGCCAGCCCGCACAGTTCCGCGGCGTCACGGCCGATCTTGTCGGGGCCCGCGGCGTGCACCCCCACCAACTCCAGGTCCGGGCGGCCGATGATCGCCCGCAGCGAATGCCGGCCGACGTTGCCGGTCGCGAATTGCACAACTCTGCGCACCGGCTCATTCAACACGACCCGAAGTTGCCGATTGACTACTTTTCTCAACTGACTATAGTCAGCTTCCATGGATCTGCCCGCCGTGAAGCTGGGCCGCGGTGACCGCCGCGATGTCACGCCGCGCCCGTCGGCCGGCGGACTCGACGAACACATGGCGGCCTCACAGCAGGCACAGCGCCGGGCGGATAAGTGGCTGATCTCCGGCAGCCTCCTGATCGGTACCGCAGCCCTCGGTATCTTCGGGCTTCCACTGTTCCTTCGAGGCGTCTGGCTGCTCCGCACCGCCCAGCGCGACGGGCTCACGGTGCGACCGATGCTGGTCACTCTGCTCGGCTACCTCGTCATCATCGACGCCGCGATCAACACCGTCGGCTGGGCCCTCGACCTCGTCGCCAACCACACCATCCTGGCTCGAGTTCTGTTGAACGGCTGGGGAAACATGTTCGACGCCGGCTACTTCTGGCACTACAACGAACTCTGGCTCGGCGGCGCCGCGGGACCTGGCGAGAAGGCCCTGGAAGTGGGACTGATCCTCACCGTGTTCACGATGCGCATCGCCGCGGCGATCGGATTCCTGCAGATGAAGCGGTGGGGCCATCAGTGGATGGTCATCACCTGCTGGATGGGCATCGTGATCTGGTGCACCTACGTGTTCAACATGACCATGTTCGCCGACGTCCGCTTCGCCGGGGTGGTGCTGCCGGTCGTCGGCTGGTGGCTCTACGACATCTTCTACATCACGCCGTTCCTCGCGATCCCCTATCTGCACTCGGTGAACCGCGAGATCTTCTCGGATTGACGATGACTTCACTCAGTGACATCACTCAGTGCCGGTGCCGGCGATGACGCCGCATGTGCGACCGTCCTCGCGCGCCCTGCGCCGGATGCAGACGCGCGAACGCATCCTCGGAGCGGCGATCGCCGAGTTCCGGATCGCCGGTATGGCCGGCGCCGACGTCAACGCGATCGTGACCGCGGCAGGCGTCGCCCACGGCACGTTCTTCTTCCACTTCCCGAGCAAGGAACACGTGCTCCTCGAGTTGGAGAGCCGCGAAGAAGCGCGGATGGCGGCGGAATTCACCCGGTTCCTCGACGTGCGGCACGACCTGACGACGGTACTGACCGAGGTGGTCGGGCTGGTGACGCGCCTCGAGGAGCGGTTCGGCCCGGTGCTGTTCAAAGAGATTCTGGCCCTGCACTTCTCGCCGACCCGGCCGAACAGGGACGAATGGACCGATCACCCGCTGATCGTGCTGCTTGTCCGCGAGATCGAACGCGCCCGCGGCGACGGTGCCGGCGACCATCCGGAAGTCGACGCCTTCTACAGTGCTGCGTTCTTCCTGCTCGGGATCTACGGGGTGCTGACCACCACGACCAACAGCAAGACCCGCGACACGATGCTCGCCCAGCACGTGGCGAGCGTCCGTCGTGGCCTGACGATGAAGGAGAACTGACATGGGCTGGATCTGGGAGATCCTGCGTTACGTCGCCGCCTGGGGCGGAACCGGGCTGATCATCTGGTTCTGGTACTGGATGTTCTCCAACCTCGGCACCTTCTGA
This sequence comes from Mycolicibacterium chubuense NBB4, assembly GCF_000266905.1. The sequence continues at coordinate 4,582,118 of NC_018027.1, forward strand.
CCCGATGTCCGACCTCCCGGAAGCACACGCTCTGGCGATCGAGCGCAGCTGCGCGCTGACCGCCGTGGCCCTCAGCGGCCGGCGTCGGACCGGCGTGCGCCTGGTGACCGGCGCGCGCCGCTGCTTCGGGCTCAGCTCACGACTGGACGTGGTGCACGTCCCGTACCCGGCGCAGCCCGCCTGGTCTCCGCGAACTCTCACCTGTGGTGTGGCTCTGCAGTGTTCCCCGTCGAAGGAACGGCTCACCGGATACCGCCTCAACGAGCTCTCGACGCGCGAACTGTGCGCCCTCACCCTTATCGAGTCCGGTGTCGCGCTCGGCTGGATCGCCGACACCTGGCCCGGACTTCTGCGTGAGCTGCACCGATCACTGCCGGCACTACGTGCTGCAGCCGCGGACATGGAAGCCGAGGAGATGCTCGACCGGGCGGTCGCCCTCGCGCGCACATCCCAGCCGCTCCCACTCGACCCGTTGCTCGGCGCGCTGCCGCGGGCCTACACCGAAGCGCAGAGCGCAGCGGACAAGCTGCGCCGCACCTTCGGACGGATGCCGTGGACGAGCACCCAGAAGCGTTTGCCCCGACCGTATTCCGTGCCCGTCGGCGGCGACGGCGGGGTGCGCAACCCCAACCTGCCGCCGCCGAGCCGGCCCCACGACAACGACCTGGACATCACCCCCGAGCATCGTCCCGGTATCCCGTATCCGGAATGGAACTGCTGGACACAGCGCTTCATGGCCGACCACGTCGCCGTCCTCGAGCGCGCACACGCCGGCCGCGACGCCGGTCCCGGCGCGGTTGCCGTCGACGTTCGACAATGGTTCGAGCGCAACACTCATCGGACGATGACGAACCGGCTGGAAGACGGCTCGGACCTCGACGTCGAACAGTACGTGCGCCACTTCATCGACCTCACGACAGGCGAAGGCCACGAGCCGCGCATCTTCCGCGAACTCCTGCCCGCCAGTCGCGACGTCACGACCGCGCTGCTGCTCGACGGCAGCTCGTCGCTCGGTGTGCACGGTGGACGGATCTTCCGGCTCGAACTGGCTTGCGCCGACGCCCTGTCGCGCGCCATGGCCTCGGCCCGCGAGCGGCACGGCATCTTCGTGTTCACCGGCAACACCCGCCACCGCGTCGAGGTGACGTGTCTGAAGGACTTTCCGGACCGCCGGTTCGTACCGCCCGGGAATTCGGGACTGTCCACCGGCGGCTACACCAGGCTGGGCGCCCCATTGCGGCACCTGACCAGCCGCCTGCTCGACCAGCCGTCGGAGCGCCGGTTGCTCATCGTGATCGGCGACGGCCTGATCTCCGACGAGGGATACGAGGGTCGCTACGCCTGGGCCGACGCCGCGCACGCGGTCGAAGAAGCCGACGACGCCGGCGTCTGCGTGTATTACGTGGGCGTCGGACCCGCCCGGGTCGATCCACTGCCGGAGGTGTTCGGGCCGAGGCGATCTCAACGCATCCGGCGCGTCGAAGAACTACCCCGCGTCCTCGCCCACGTCCACCGGGAGTTGGTAGCCGCATGACCGGATCTTTTCAGCCGACCGATACCTATCTCGCCAACGGCAACGAAGTCCAGCTCTTCGAGCAGGCCTACCGCCGACAGCTGCCCGTGATGCTGACCGGACCCACCGGATGCGGCAAGACGCGCCTGGTCGAGCACATGGGGCTGCTATTGGAGCGGCCCGTCGTGACCATCAGCTGCCACGACGACCTGACGTCGTCGGACCTCGTCGGCCGCTTCATCGTGACCGGCGGCGACGTGGTCTGGACGGACGGGCCGCTCACCCGGGCCGTCAAGGCCGGAGCGCTCTGCTATCTCGACGAGGTCGTGGAGGCCCGGCACGACTCCCTGGCCGTCCTGCACTCGTTGACCGACCACCGCCGCGCCCTCTACCTCGACCGCGCCGGCGAGGTCGTCCATGCGCCCGACACGTTCATGCTCGTCTGCTCGTACAACCCCGCCTATCGCAGCTCCCTGAAAGAACTCAAGCCGTCGTTCCGCCAACGGTTCGTCACCCTCGCCATGCACTACCTGCCGCCCGACCGGGAGGCCGAGGTGATCCTGGCGGAGGCCGACGTCGCGTTGCCGACGGCTCAGCGGCTGGTGCGGTGCGCCACCGCGATCCGCAGCGCCGACGAGGCGTTCCACTTCGAACCGCCGTCGACCCGGGTACTGGTCACCGCTGCACAGCTGATCGCCGCAGGCGCAGGCGAATTCGAAGCCGCCCAGGCCTGCGTTCTCGCGCCGCTGTCCAGCGACGGCGCCCTCACCCACGGACTCCGCGAGGTGGCCGCCGCCACCTTCACCGACGCTGACAGCCCGACCTAGGAAGGAGTCACCCCGCGTGGACCAGAAGGAGAAGAACCGCAAGAAGGCGTTGATCGTCCTGCAGATCGTCATCTACGGCTATCTGCTGGCGATGTTCGGAATCCAGCTCTACATGTCGTTCGCCCGCGGCTGGTGGGATCTGTGACCCTGCCGCAGACCGCGGTCGCACTCGAGGGACACCACGAGGAGTCTCGACTCGCACAGCGCCGCGCCGACAAGTGGATGATCGTCGGCGCCGCCTTGATGGGCATGTGGGCACCGGGACTCATCGGCTTCCCCGTGTTCATGCGCGGGGTGTGGCTGCAGCGGCAGGCGCTGCGGGCCGGGCTGTCGGTGCGTCCGATGATCGTCACCCTCATCGGATACCTGGTGCTGATCGACGGAATGCTCAACAGCCTCGGCTGGGCGCTCGACCTGGTCGCCAACCACACCCTGATCAACCGGGTGCTGATGATCGGCTGGGGCAACATGTTCGACGCCGGATACTTCTGGCACTACAACGAACTGTGGATCGGTGGCTCCGCCGGGCCCGGCGAGAAGGCCTACGTCGCCGGCCTCATCTTCACCGTGTTCTCGATGCGGGTCGCCGCAGCGATCGGCTTCCTGCAGATGAGGCGCTGGGGACACCAGTGGATGATCGTCACCTGCTGGATGGGCGTCGTGATCTGGTCTGCCTATGTGTTCAACATGACGATGTTCGCCGACGTGCGTTACGCCGGCGTCGTGTTCCCGGTCATCGGATGGTGGCTCTACGACATCTTCTACATCACCCCCTTCCTCGCCATTCCTTACCTGCACACCGTCAACCGCGAGATCTTCACCGACTGAACGACTTCCGAGGAGCAACGGACGTGACCACCGCTGAAACCAAGCCCGAAGAACTTCCCCCGGGGACCACCCCCTACTACGCGCGCATGCACACATTGATCAAACGCGGCGTGCTGGTGTGCCTGGTCGCGCTCGTCATCGAAGGTGCGTTCACGCTGCCGTTCATGGCGATCTACTACGGCTACCCCACGCTGAGCCTCACCCAGATCTGCAGCGAGTTGCTCAAGGTCCGATACTCCGACGACACGCTGGAATGCAAGGTGCCCTACCCGGCGTTCGGACCGCCCGAAGGCGCCGAGGGCAAGGACACCGCCCAGGACCAGTGGGGCATCCAGCCCGTGCCGAAGTACCACCGGCTCGGCTTCCGCGAACTGGTTCGCATCCACGACGAACGCATTGCACGCCAAGCCCACCACGCTGCCGATCAGCGGCCGTGACCGTGCCGGAATCCGTCGAAACGCATGCGCGGAACTGGGATCTGCGCCACGAGGACTTCAACGACCCGGACCTTCTCTACGACGTCTACGCCGAGATGCGGCAATCCTGTCCGATCGCGCACACCGACCGGCCGTTCCTCGCCGACACACCCGACGGCGCATGGGTGGCAACGCGTTACGCCGACTGCTACCGCATCGCCCAGGACTGGCAGCACTTCTCCAACAACCCGATACCGGACACCGTCGAGCACGTCGCCGGCGATCTCGTCGTCATGATGGACCCGCCGCGTCAGCAGAAGCTCCGCAAGGTGCTCAACCCGTACTTCTCGCCGGCGCGGATGAAGGCGCTGCGACCGCAGATCGCGGCCGAAACCGACCTTTTGATCGACGAGTTCATCGAAAGCGGTTCCGGTGATCTCGCGCAGGTGGCGTGGCGGCAGCCCGGCATCGTCCTGTTCCGATACGTGCTCGGCATGCCGACCGATGACGTGTCCGTGTGCTTCGACCTGACCGACACCGCGCTCAACGGTGCCACGGAACAGGCGCGCATGACGGCGTGGGGTGAGCTCTACGCGCACCTCCACGACACCGTGGCCGCCCGCGCCGGCCGGGCTCCGCGCGACGACATGATCGACGTGCTGCTCAACGCGCGCATCGACGGGGAGAAGTTGCCGTTCACCGACGTGGTGTCCAATGCGATGCTGCTCGTCCAGGCCGGACTCGAAACCACGGCCAGTGCAATGTCTTTCGCGTTCCACCACCTGGCGACCCACCCGGCGGACCGAGACCGGCTCACCGCCGAGCCCGAACTGCTGCCCCGCGCCGTGGAGGAGTTGATCCGCTACGCAGGCTCGATACACGGTCTGCACAGGACGGTGATCGAGGACGTCGAACTGAGCGGTCACACCTTCCGCCCCGGTGAGACCGTCGTGGTGAACTTCGCCTCCGCCAACCGCGACGAGAACGTGTTCCCCGACGCCGACCGCTGCATCCTCGACCGCCGCGAGAACCGCCATCTCGGATTCGGTGCAGGCGTACACAGATGCCTCGGCTCCAACCTCGCGCGGCTGGAGTTCCAGGTCGCGGTGGAGCGGGTCCTCACCCGCATCCCGGACTACACGCTCGCCCCCGGCCGGCCGGCGACGTTCCACGGCAACTCCATCACCAGGGGATACCGGGCGATCCCGGTCGTGTTCACGCCCGGCCCGACGAGCGGTGCATGATCGTGGGGGGACCACACATGCACTGAGACGGAAGGGGCAGGCGGATGCGCGTCGTCATCGCGGGCGGACACGGCAAGATCGCACTGATCACCGAGCGGCTGCTGGCCGAACGGGGCGACTCGGTCGCGGGGTTCGTCCGCAACCCCGACCACGCCCGCGATCTGCAGGCCGCAGGCGCCGAGGCGCTGGTGGTCGACCTGGAGAAGGCCACCGTCGACGAGGTGGCGTCCCACCTGCAGGGCGCAGATGCCGTGCTGTTCGCCGCCGGCGCGGGCCCGGGTAGCGGGGCGGCGCGCAAGGAGACCGTCGATCGCGACGGCGCGATCCTGCTGGCCGACGCCGCGGAAGCCGCCGGCGTAGGGCGGTACGTGATGATCTCGTCGATGGGCGCCGACGCGGATGTCTCGGACACCTCCGACGACGCGGCCGACGAGGTGTTCGTCGCCTATCTGCGCGCGAAGGGCGCCGCCGACGACGACATCCGCTCGCGAGCAGGGCTTTCGGCCACCATCGTGCGGCCGGGCCGGCTCACCGACGACCCCCCGACCGGCCGGGTGACGATCGCGGCCGGCACGGGCCGCGGCAGCATTCCGCGCGCGGACGTCGCCGCGGTCGTCCTCGCGGTGCTCGACGCTCCGCAGACCGCGGGGCAGACCTTCGAACTCATCGGCGGCGACACGGAGATCACCGACGCAGTGGCCTCGCTGCCCTGACCGGGAGGAGCCCCGTCACGAAGGCGCGAACACCGCCTTGAAGCGGTTCAGCGACTCCTGGATGTCGCCCTTCAGCGCGCCGGCCACGACCATCCCGATCGGCCCGAACAACGCGGGGCCGCCCAGGTGCACATCGAAGGTCACCGTCGAGCCGAGTTCTGAGGGCTTGACCTTGCCGATCAGCTTGACCTTCACGCCGCCCTTGCCGTCACCGTTGAGCGTCATCGCCTCCGGCGGCTTGTAGTGCACCACCGTCCAGCTCACCCGGTTGGGCATGCCCTTGACCTCGACGATCGAGTCCAGGGTCGTGCCCTTCTCGATGGTGTCGGGCAGTTTGGACCGCCACACGCGGTGAATCGACAGCCATTCCTTGTACCGAGACAGGTCAGACGCGCTCTCCCATGCCCTTTCCGGGGGCAACGGCACGTCGACCGACACCGACAACTTGGCCATCGGTTTACGACGTGGGCGGAGCAGCCGGGGGCTGTTGCTGCGGCGGCACCGGCGGCTGTGCGGGCGGGTTGGCGGCGTTCGCATTGTCGGCGACGGCCTTCTTCGCGGCGTCCTGCACCTTGTCGACCGTCGATGCGTACTTGCCCTGGGTCTTCTTGTCGACGACGTCGCCCGCCTTGTCGATCACCGTGTCCACTTTGTCGGCGTTCTTGGAGAGCAAATCTTTGGCCTTGTCCAAAAATCCCATGCGCTCAACCCTACCGCTCGCGCTCCCGCCACAGTCGTCGACGTTCTCCCAGCACAGCGCCCTGTGCCCACCAGATCACCTCGACGACGCCGGCCCCGAGCAGCCCGAGGCCGAGCGCCATCGAACTCAGTTCGAGATTGGACGGGTCCAGCAGGAACAGTTTCCGCAGCGGGGGGAGGCTGAAGATCACCACGTAGGCCAGCGCAGACACCGCGACCAGAGCGACGCGCCACCACTGGTACGGACGCGCCACCACGGCGAGTACCCAGATCGCCGAGATCAGCAGCGTGATCAGCGCCGCGGTGGACGCCTGGGTCTGTTCGGCCGCACCGGCCCCGCGCCCCGGGTAGGCCAGCAGGTAGGAGGCGAAGGTCGCGAGCCCGACGGCAAGCCCCGACGGCAGCGCCGACGTCATCACCCGGCGGACGAAGCCGGAATGGGCGCGTTCCTTGTTGGGTGCCAGCGACAGGATGAACGCCGGTATGCCGATGGTGAACCAGGCTGCGATCGTGACGTGGATGGGCTGGAACGGGAAGGGCAACGGATCGGTGTCGAAGATCTTGGCCGACAGGCCGGCCACTCCGACCAGCACGGCGAGCAGCACCGAGTAGACCGTCTTGGTCAGGAACAGGTTGGAGACGCGTTCGATGTTGCCGATCACCCGCCGTCCCTCCCCCACCACGTAGGGAAGGGTCGCGAACCTGTTGTCGAGCAGCACGATCTGTGCCACGGCGCGGGAGGCCGAGCTTCCCGAGCCCATGGCGACCCCGATGTCGGCGTCCTTGAGCGCCAGTACGTCGTTGACACCGTCACCGGTCATCGCGACGGTGTGCCCGCGCGACTGCAGCGCGTGGACCATCGCGCGCTTCTGGTCGGGGCGGACCCGTCCGAAGGTCGTGCAATGCTCCAGCGTGTCGGCGAGAGCGTCGGTTCGATCGGGCAGGTGACGTGCGTCCATCGTCTCGCCGTCGAGACCCAGCGACCCCGCGACCGCCCCGACCGACACCGCGTTGTCGCCCGAGATCACCTTGACGGCGACCTTCTGCGCGGCGAAGTAGTCCAGGGTGTCGCGGGCGTCGGGCCGCACCCGCTGCTCGAGTACCACCAGCGCGACCGGCGTGACGGTGCCGGGTGCATCGGGGTGGTCGACCGGCAGATCGGAGGACCCGAGCAGCAGCACGCGGAGGCCCTGCGCACCGATTCGCTCGGCTTCCTCGGCGGCAGGCGACTCCGCGTCGAGCAGCACGTCGGGCGCTCCGATCACCCAGTTGCCGTGGTCGCCGTACGAGGTGCCGCTCCATTTGGTGGCCGACTTGAACGGCGCGGTGGCGCTGGCCTGCCACCCCGGGGGCATCTTGTACGCCTCCGCGATGGCCGCCATGCTGGCATTGGGATGCGGGTCGTCGGCGGCCAACTGCGCCAACACGTTTCCGACGTCGGCGGCGGTGAGCGGCTTGAGTTCCGCGACGCGCATACCGTTCTCGGTGAGCGTTCCGGTCTTGTCGGCGCACACCACGTCGACCCGGGCCAGCCCCTCGATCGCGGGCAGCTCGTTGACCAGGCACTGCCGCCGGCCGAGACGGATCACCCCGACCGCGAACGCGATGGAGGTCATCAGCACCAGACCCTCGGGCACCATCGGCACCAGTGCCCCGACCATGCGCAGCACGGACTCGCGCCAGTCGGCGCCGGTGGTGAACAGCTGCGTGTAGATGATCAGCGCGCCGGCAGGCACGAGCAGGTAGGTGATGAACTGCAGGATCTTGTTGATGCCGTTGCGCAGTTCGGATTTCACCAGCGTGAACTTGCTGGCTTCCTCGGCGAGTTTGGCGGCGTAGGCCTCGCGGCCGACCTTGGCGGCGCGGTAGGCGCCGCTGCCGGCGACGACGAAGCTGCCCGACATCACCTGGTCGCCGGCGTCTTTCGCGATCGGATCCGCCTCGCCGGTCAACAGTGACTCGTCGACCTCGAGGCTCACCTCCTCGAGGACCACGCCGTCGACGACGATCTGATCTCCCGGACCGAGTTCGATCACGTCGTCGAGAACGACCTCGCTGGGGGCCAGCGCGCTGGTTCCGGACTGCCTGCGCACCAAGGGTTTCGCCTGTCCGACGATGGCCAGCTTGTCCAGCGTCTGTTTGGCGCGCAACTCCTGGATGATGCCGATGGCGCTGTTGGCGATGATGAGCAAGCCGAAGGCGCCGTTGATCACCGACCCGGTCGCGAGCACGATGACGAACAGCACCCCGAGGATGGCGTTGATGCGCGTGAACACGTTGCTGCGCACGATCTCCGGCACGCTGCGGGCGGCGCGGGTCGGGACGTCGTTGGTCTTGCCCTCGGCGACGCGCTGGGCGACGTCGGCGTCGGAGAGTCCCTGCGTGGTCGACGTCGTCATCACCGTCTACTCATCGTCATCGTCTGGCCCGTCGGCGTCTGCCCGAGCGTCGGCGTCTGTCCCCTGCACTTCGTGCGGGGCCCCACTTCGCGCGGGCGCTCATCGCCATCGTCTTCTCTTCGCGCGAGCGCTCATCGCCATCGTCTTCTCTTCGCGCGAGCGCTCATCGGCATCGTCTTCTCTTCGCGCGAGCGCTCATCGCCATCGTCTTCTCTTCGCGCGAGCGCTCATCGCAAGAACACCCCGTTGTGCTCCTCGTCGAAGTACTCCAGCGTCAGCGTGTTCCCGTCGAACGTGGCTTTCGACACCGTGCCCGGCGGCGCGTTCTCGGTGACGAAGGAGAACGTGAAGACGTTGCCGTCCCACGGCTGCAACTCGAACGTGCCGCGCGGCCCGACCGTCAACTCGAGGCGCCCGTCGCGTTCGGTGACGGTGGCCGGACCCCAGAAGTCGTTGCGGTACGTACCGGTATAGGTCGCGAGCGGCGCCGGCGGCTTCGCCCCGGCGGGCCGCTGCTGCCCGGCCAACGACCCGACCGGCTGCTCCATGTCCGCGAAAGCCTTGTGGTACAGCGCATACCAGTCCTCGCGCACCTTGCCGAACTGCACCAGATCGGCGAACTGGGCGGTCAGGGCTTCGGGCACACCGGCCGGGGTGGCGTTGGTCAGCGCGACGATCGCGACGTCGGCCGACGGAAGCACCAGGACGTTCGAGCCGGCACCGAGTTCGAAGGCCCCCGAGTGGCTGAGCTCGGTACGCGCCCCCGAGGTAGTGCCGACGTTGAATCCGTATCCGTAGAACCCTGAGCGCATCGAGGGCTCGCTGCCCCGCGAGGACACGATCTGCGGTGTCAGCGCGGGCAACAGAGCCTTCGGGTCGATGAACGGCGCGCCGTCGCGCTGCCCGTCGGCGAGCATCATCGTCATCCAGCGGGTCATGTCGTTGACCGACGAACTGACGCCCCCGGCCGGCGACTGAGCCTGCGGGTCACGGACATACCTGGGCTCGTACCGGCCGTCGACGTGGATGTGGCCCACGGCACGGTCGCGGCGAGCCTGGAAGTCGGTGAAGCGGTAACTCGTCGACGCCATGCCCAGCGGGCCGAACAGCTCGTCCTGGGCGAGGGTCTCCCAGTCCTCACCTGCTGCCGCGGCAACGGCTTCGGCCCCGGCCGTCAACCCGAAGTTGGTGTAGGCGTAGGAGATCCGGAACGGAGCGAGCGGCAGCTGGCGGAGTCTCTCGAGCACCTGGCGACGGTCGTAACCGAGGTCTTCGAGCCGATCGCCGGCGTGGTCCGGCAGGCCGGAGCGGTGCGAGAACATGTCGCCCACGGTCACCGTCTTCGTCACCGCGGGGTCCGACAGCGCGAACCACGGCAACCGCGACACGATCGGCGTGTCCCAGGTGATCGCGTTCCGGCTCACCTGCCGAGCAACCACCGTGGCGCTCAACGGCTTCGACAACGACGCCAACTGGAAGACGGTGTCCGCATCGACCCGGTTCCCGGCGCCGTCGGGGGCAAAGGTGTTCTTGACTCCGAAACCCTTGGCGTACACGGTCTTCCCGCCGTGCACCACCGCGACCGCCATGCCGGGGATGCCCGACTTCGTCATCAGGGCTTCGGCCATGCCGTCCAGTTCGGCCACCGCATCGGCCACGGCGTTGTCCGGCAACGGCATGGCGGGCATGAGCGGAGGAGGGACCTCGGCGGACTGGCTGCTCGGGGACGGTGTGGTGTCGGCCCCTCGGGTGCTGTCGGATCCGCAGGCGGCGAGGAGGGCGACGAGCGACACGAGAACGGCCACGCGGGCCGGTGGGTTCATGATCAGCACCGTAACGCGTCCGCGAAACCTACATGCGCCACCAGGGCTCGAATGTCGTCTCGGTATCGACCCGGGCGCCCGGGATCGGTATCGAGATGCGCACCCTCTCGGGTTCGGCGGCTGCGACCAGGCGCTCGGCGGGCTCCGCCCAGGGATGGGGCGCCAGCCGGAACGTGGCCCAGTGGATGGGAACCATCAGGCCGGCCTCGACGTCGGTGAGATCGAGATGTGCACGCACCGCGTCCTCCGGGTTCATGTGGATGTCAGCGAACGCGGGGTGGTAGGCGCCGATCGGCAGAAGCGTCAGGTCGAACGGGCCGTACTCGGCGCCGATCTCAGCGAAGCTCTTGGTGTAGCCGGTGTCGCCGCCGAAGTAGGCGCGGTGGGCGGGGCCGGCGACCACCCACGACGCCCACAGCGTGGTGTCGCGGGTGAACAACCGCCCGGAGAAGTGCCGGGCGGGTGTGCAGACCAGCGTGAGATCTCCGATCTTGTGCGACTCGTACCAGTCGAGCTCCACGATCCGGCTTTCCGGGATGCCCCACTTGCGCAGATGCGCCCCGATTCCCAGCGGCACCAGGAACGGTGAACGCTGGCTGTGGGCCAGCGCGACGATCGTGTCGATGTCCAGGTGGTCGTAGTGGTCATGGCTGATCAGCACCGCGTCGACCGCAGGCAGCGCCTCCAGCGGCACGGGCACATCGTGCATCCGGTGCGGCCCGACCGCGCGCGACGGCGAGCAGCGCTTGCTCCACACCGGGTCGGCGAGCACCCGGTAGCCGTCGACCTCGATCAGCACGCTGGAGTGGCCGTACCAGCTGGCCGCCGCCGGACCCGGTTCGGCGTCCACGTTGGCCGGTTCGGCCAGCGGGATCGGTCGTGGCGGCTTGCCCGCCGATCCGACGTTGGCGAGGTCACGCAGCAGCACGCGCTGCGCTTCGCGGTCCATCGTGATGCCCGACGGCGGCTCCAGGTTGACGAACTTGCCGTCGCGGAAGTGCGGGGACTGCCTCGCGACCGGCGCGATCTCCGCCGGCGTCGCGCCGAGGGATGCCGGGGTGCCCTGCAGCGCGCGCAGCACCCACCCGCCGGCCAGCAGCGACGCCGTACCGAACCCGAACCGCAGGGCCGACCGCACGACCATCAGGCGCCCTGGAACTTCGGCGCCCGCTTCTCGATGCGCGCGACCTGCGCCTCGATGATGTCCTGACTGGCCCATGCCCGGTCGAAGAGCTCCTGGTGAGCGGGCCAGGGCTCCTCGTAGGCGCCGTCGTCGTTGAGCACCCGCTTGGCGTGTTGCAGTGCCAGAGGCGCGAAGCCTCCGATCTCCGCCGCCCACGCCTGGGCGTCGGCGAGCGTGCCGATCCTGTTGGCCATGCCGGTCTGCAGGGCGGCCTCGGCGGTGAGGCGCTCGGCGGCCAGCAGCATGCCGCGCGCCCGGCCGGCGCCCACCAGCGACGTCAGCCTCCGGATGCTCCAGTTGTCCAGCGCGATGCCGTACTTAGCGACGGGGAACTGGAAGTAGGCGTCCGGCGCGACGACGCGAAGGTCGCAGATCATCGACAGGATGACGCCTGCCCCGATCGCGGGGCCGTTGACCGCGCCGATCACCGGGACGGGCGCGGAGTCGATGGCCAGGTTCAGGGCTTTGGCCTTGTCGGGCAGCTCGTCGGCGACGCCCTGGCCGCCCGACAGATCTGCTCCGGAGCTGAAGACGTGGCCCTGCCCGGTGAGCACGATCGCGCGGACGTCCTCGGTGGCCGCCTTCTCGATCGCCTCGCGGAGGCCGTCGACGAGTTCGGCGTTGAGGGCGTTGCGTCGCTCCGGACGCTGCATCTCCAGGGTCAGCACGTGGCCGTCACGGGTCGCTTGGATCATGGGCCCACACTATTAGCCTTTTCCTGTGAGCCGGATCCGCGCCCTCGAGCTACGCGACGCCGTCCTGGACGAGGGGTCTTTTCACAGCTGGGACGCGCCGCCGCTGGACGTCCCGAAGTCGGCGCAGTATCGCCGCGAACTCGACGCCGCCGCAGCCGCGACCGGTCTCGACGAAGCCGTGCTGACCGGTGAGGGGCGGGTGCTCGGCCGGCGGGTGGCGCTGGTGGTGTGCGAATTCGACTTCCTCGCCGGATCGATCGGTGTCGCGGCCGCCGAGCGGATCGTCGCCGCGGTGCACCGGGCGACCGCCGAAGGGCTGCCGCTGCTGGCATCGCCGAGTTCGGGCGGCACCCGCATGCAGGAGGGCACGGTCGCGTTCCTGCAGATGGTCAAGATCACCGCGGCCGTCCAGTTGCACAAGCGTGCGCACCTGCCCTACCTGGTCTACCTGCGTCACCCGACCACCGGCGGGGTCTTCGCGTCGTGGGGGTCCCTGGGCCACGTGACCGCCGCCGAGCCGGGCGCACTCATCGGGTTCCTCGGGCCGCGCGTCTACGAACACCTCTACGGCGAGCCGTTCCCCTCGGGCGTCCAGACCGCGGAGAACCTGCAGCGCCACGGCGTCATCGACGCCGTCGTCCCGGTCGACCTGCTCCGGTCCACGCTGGACCGGACACTGAAGGTGGTCTCCGACCCGCCCGGCCCGCCGCCCGCGGCCCCACCGCAGGAGGAGTTGCCCGACATCCCGGCGTGGCAGTCGGTGGAGGTATCGCGCCGGCCGGACCGCCCCGGCGTCGGCTTCCTGCTGCGGCACGGGTCCACAGAGCGGGTGCTGCTGTCCGGGACCGGGCAGGGCGAGTCGGCGACGACCATGCTGGCGCTGGCGCGGTTCGGCGGGCAGCCTGCGGTGGTGCTCGGTCAGCAGCGCGTCGTCGGTGGCCTGATCGGGCCCGTCGCGCTGCGGGAGGCACGCCGCGGAATGGCGCTGGCGGCCGGCCTGCAGCTGCCGCTGGTGCTCGTCATCGACACCGCGGGGCCTGCGTTGTCGACCGAGGCCGAGGAAGGTGGCCTCGCGGGCGAGATCGCTCGCTGTCTGGCCGATCTCGTCACGCTCGACACGCCGACGGTGTCGGTGCTGCTCGGCCAGGGCAGCGGCGGGCCGGCCCTGGCCATGGTGCCCGCCGACCGGGTACTGGCGGCGCTGCACGGCTGGCTGGCGCCGCTGCCTCCGGAGGGCGCCAGCGCGATCGTCTACCGTGACGTCGACCATGCTCCGGAATTGGCTGCTGCACAGGGCATCCGGTCTGCGGACCTGTTGCGCGACGGCATCGTCGACGCCGTGGTGGCCGAGCACCCCGATGCCGCCGACGAGCCGCGGGCGTTCACCGACCGATTGTCGGCGACGATCGCCGCGGAATTGCACGGGCTGCGGTCCGTTCCCGGCGAGCAGCGGCTCGCCGCGCGATTGGAGCGCTACCGCCGCATCGGCCTGCCCTGACCCCGCCGAAATTGCATTCCACGCGCCGTAATTCGCGAAAACCCCGCGTGGAATGCAATCTCGGCGGAGATAGGGCTACAGGGCTACAGGGACAGGGCCACGGCGCCGAGAACCAGCTGCAGCACACAGCCCGCGAGGGCGAACCACACCGCGGAGCGCCGGCGCGCGACCCGCCACACCGACACCCCCAGGACCACCATCAGCAGCGCCAGCCCGATGTAGAGCACGACCACGGGCCGGCCGTGGGTCAGGAACGCCGCGGCGCGCCATACCGCCGCCTGCACCAGCAGGAACACCACCGTGCCGGCGAAATCCTTCAACCGCCGGGTGTCGGCGTCATCGGTCGCCATGTCAGACCTCGATCGGCGGGTGCAGCCGCTCCATCGTGTACTGGCGGTTGCGCCTCGCCGCCCACGCACTCGCCGCCAACGACGCCGCGAGCAGCCCGGCCAGCACCGCGATGGCCACCCACAGCCGTGAGTCGATCTCACCGACGGTGAGCTGTCGTAATCCGTTGACGGCGTAGGTCATCGGGTCGAAGGGATGGATGATCTGGAATGGCTCGGCGGTGGTCTCCACCGGATAGATGCCGCCCGCCGAGACCAGCTGCAGCATCAGGAACGCCAGCGTCACGACACGGCCGACCGCCACCCCGAACACCGCGTTGAACGCCTGGATCAGCGCCAGGAACGCCCCGGCCACCAGCACGAGGAATCCCACCGTGGCCACCGGATATCTAGCCTGCAACCCGACCCCGAAGTGCACGACCGCATACATCACCACCACTTGGCACACCACCACCAGAAGGCCCGGCCAGTACGAGGCCAGCACCACCCGCAGCGCCCCGAGCCCGTTGACGATGGGCCGAGACTGCAACGGCGTCAACAACATCCACACGATCAGCGCGCCGATGAACAGCGCCAGCGGCAGGAAGAACGGCGCGAACCCGGTGCCGAACGTCGCGGCCGGATGGGTGTTCACCAGATCCAGGCCGACCGGCGCCGACAGCGTGCGCGCCACGTCGGTGCGTTGCCGCGGCGACCAGGACGGCACCGTCGCCGCGCCCTGCCGCAGTTTGGTCGCCAGCTCCTGGCCACCGGCCTGCAGCCGCTGCGTGCCCTCGGCGAGTTCACCAGCGCCGGAGGCGAGTTGGTCACCGCCGTCGGCCAACTGCCCGAGACCGGCGGTGAGCCGCTGCGCGCCGGCGTCGAGCTGGTCGACCCCGCTGCGCAAGGTGACGACGTCCCGGCGCAGACCGCCGTTCAGCGCCCGGGTGAGAAAGACCCGCAGCGTGCTGTTCGGGTCGCCGAGTTCACCCTCGAGCCGAGAAGCACTGTCCCGCAGGCGGACCAGCCCGTCATCGGTGGTGGGATCGATGCCCTGAGCGCGGAGCAACCGCTGCGCGCCGGCCAATGCCTGGCCCGCGTCGCGCACAGCCGGATCGGATTTGTTCTGGAGAAAGCCGACTGTCTGGTCGACGATCGCGGCCGCCTGGGTGTTGTTGACGTTGAGCGCGGCGATGCGGTCGGTGGTCGAGCGCACCGCACTACTCAGCTGCTGGGCGGCGACCGCGACGTCGTCCGGGTTCAGGTTCAGCCCACCGACCCGGTCCAGCACATCCAGCAGCGGGCCGGTCGCCTCGTCGATCGCGCCGGACAGCTGCCGCGTGCCCGCGGCCAGTTGCGCCGAACCTGTTCGCGCCGAGTGCAATCCGGAGGACAACGTATCGGCCCCGCCGGACAGGCGATGCGCTCCGTCGTTGGCGGTGGCCAGACCGGTAGCCAGCTGCTGCGCACCGTCTGCGGCCCGATCGAGCCCCTGACCGGCGTCGGTGAGCCCCGTCACGACCGTGCCGATCGTGCGCTGGCCGATCTTGGCGTTGACCTGATTGAGAACCTCACGGGAGGCGTTCTGCCCGATCACCGTGGCCAGATAGTTGTTGGCGTCGTTGAAGGTGAAATGGATCGCCGCCTGCCGGGGAGCGTCACTCGACGGGGACGCGACGCGCTCGGAGAAGTCCGGCGGCAGGCTGATCGAGAAGTAGTAACGGCCGCCGGCCACGCCCCGGGCGGCCTCGGCCGCCGAGGTCTCGGTGAGCTTCAGCTGATCGGAGTCCAGCAAGGCCCGGGCGACCTCGTCGCCGGCCCGGAGCTGCTGGCCCTGTGCCGTCGCGCCCCGGTCCTCGTTGACCAGCGCGACGGGAACCTTGTTGACTTCGGCGAACGGATTCCAGAACGCCCACAGGTACATCGCCCCGTACAGCAGCGGCAGCACGATGATGGTGGCGAGCGCGATGCGCGGCAGAACGCCACGTGAATAACGCTTGAGGTCGGTGCCCAGCGACATCCCGGCAAGCACGGTCAGCGACCACCCCTCTGTCCGCTCGCCAGTTCTTCCCGCGAGGCGTTGTCGACCTCGAGCTGTGTGACGGCGTGTCCCACCACCCCGTTGACACTCGCAGTGATCACGGTCTGTTCCCGGCCGAGTTCGACGAGCCGGGCCAGCAGCAGGTCGCGGCTGCGATCGCTGGTCACCTGCTCGAGGTCACCGACGACCAGTAGCGGCGGCCGCAGCGTGTTGGCCAGCGCGATGCGCAGCAGAATCCCGTCGAGCTCGGTCAGTTCCTCGACGTACTCCGACAGCGGGGGCAACGGCAGATCGCCGAACACCGGTGCGCAGACCCGGGCCCGGTCGACGTCGTCGGCGCGTCGAATCAGCTTGTACCACGGCGCATCCCACCGCAACTGCTCGGTGATCAGGTCCCGCACGGTGACGGGCTCGGCGACGGTGTCGAGTTCGTCGATAGCGGCCAGCGCGGCATGGGCGAAGATGTCCTTCGCGCGCGTCCTCCCGAAGACGCTCAGGCTGCCCGAGACGGGCTGCATTCGGCCGGCGAGCGTCGTCAACAAGGCGGTCCGGCCCGAACCCGCGGGGCACACCAGGACGGTGACACCACCGGCCTGGACGTCGAGGTCGACGGGCCCGTACACCGGCCCCCAGGGCCCGCGCATCGTGATCGCCCGCGCGACGACAGCGGGTTCGACGGTCGAAGTCTCGGTCACCGGGCAATCCCACCACAACGACCGATGGCATTCTGGGGATGTGGAAGCCCTCCTGCATTTCGCCGGGAACTTCTGGTGGCTGATCTTCCCGCTCGGCGGCGTGGTCGGTGGCGCCGTCAGGACGGTGGCAGCGGCGAACGAGCGGCGCGCGCAGCGCAGGCTCGAGCGCTACCGCATCAAGCAGGAGACGAAGGTCGCGCTCGCCAGGGAGAAGGCCTCGGCCTCGGCACAGACCCGCGCGGAAGGCAACCGGCGCGAGATGGTCAAGGTCGCACAGCGGCACGACGACACCGACGCGCGCTGGCTCTCCTACGAGATCGACGTGGCGAAGCTGCTGGACTTCCCGGTGATGACCGACATGCGCGAGCCGTTGACCCTCGGATTCCACAAGGCCAAGAGCCGGGCGGATCTGCTGCGTCCGGCGCGGGTCGAGGACATTCTCGACGACCGGGATGCGCAACTGGAGTACCGAGACGCGGTCAACGACTACGTCGCGGCGTTCGACGTGGCCGAGGCCGAGGCGATCCGGCGGCGGCGCAGCGACTTCTCCAGCGAGGACCAGGACCGGCTCGCCCGCGCACAGCACCTGCTGCGGCTGGCCGCCGACGACGCCGCGACGCCGCAGGAGCGGCAGAACGCCTACGGCCGGGCGCAGAAGGAACTGGCCGGGCTGGTGGTACTGCCGGCGGCGGCGCGCGCCGCGATCGAGAGCAAGGTCATCGGCGAGATCGAGGCGTGAGCCGTTCGAGCGCGGGCCCGTCGGTAGCCTCGCCGACGTGAACTACGAAACTCTGCACTGCACCGTCGACAACGACGGTGTGGCGCTGCTGACGCTGTCCCGGCCCGAGCAGCTCAACGCCTTCACCGTGACGATGGCCCGCGAACTGGAGCAGTTCTTCACCGTCGACGCCCGCGACGACGGCATCCGCGCCGTCGTGGTCACCGGCGCCGGCCGGGCGTTCTGCGCGGGCATGGACCTGTCCGCGCAAGGCAACGTGTTCGGCCTCGACGAGAGCCTGGCGCCCACGCCGGAGCAGATGCACACCGCCTACGACACCGAACCACTGCACAGTGGCGTCCGCGACACCGGCGGCAAGGTCACCCTCGCGATCCATGCGCTGCCCAAACCCGTCATCGCCGCGATCAACGGTGCCGCCGTGGGCATCGGGGCCACGATGACGCTGGCCATGGACATCCGGCTGGCCTCCGACAACGCCCGCATCGGCTTCGTGTTCGGCAAGCTGGGAATCGTGCCCGAAGCGTGCTCGTCGTGGTTCCTGCCCCGGCTCGTCGGCATCCAGCAGGCCCTGGACTGGGTCTACTCGGCCGACATCATCACCGCCGAGGACGCGCTGCGCGGTGGTCTGCTGCGCTCTGTCCATTCCCCGGAGTCGCTGGTGGACGACGCGCTGGCACTGGCGCGCAGCTACGTCAGCCGACGTTCACCGGTGGCGCTGGCACTGGCGAAGAAGCTGCTGTACCGCAACGGTGCGGCCGACTCGCCGCTGCAAGCGCACCTGAGTGACTCGCTGGCGATGTTCTACACCTCGATCGGTGACGGCAAGGAAGGCGTGGCGGCGTTCCGGGAGAAGCGCCCGCCGCAGTTCACGGGCAGCGCCACCGCGCTGCCGCGGGTCTTCCCCGACGACGAATAGGTCAGGCCAGCGCCAGCGCGGTGAGCATCGCGCAGGACGTCACCAGCAGCAGCAGAACCCGCAGCGCGTTCTGCCTCGTCCATGACACCGCGGCCGCCTCGTCGACATCGGCCGGGTCCTCCCGCTCGAACTCGACGGCCTTCGGGATGAGGTGGAACAGCGCCCACAGCCGCATCGCGGCGTGACTGACCAGCGCCACCAGCAGTGCCGCGCCGACCTCACCGTCGCCCCACGTGAAGACCAGGCTCGCGATGAGGAGCACCTCGAACGCCACGGGCGCGGGCAACCAGAACCGCACCCGGGCGATACCCCCGTTGCGGGACTGGATGATGCCGGGCCGCTGGGGCCAGGCCGGGTCCACGACGAGCACTTCGTAGAGCGCTCCGCCGAGGCACAGGCAGGCCGCCAGCGTGGTGGCGGCGATCAGGACGAGCGTCGGGGTCGACACAACCACCGATTATCCCGATGCCAGGATGAGCCATGCCTGCCGTACGCCCTTTCCGCATCGCGGTGCCCGACGCCGATCTCGCCGACCTGCGCCGACGACTGCAGCACACCCGATGGCCGGAGGCCGAATGCGTGAACGACTGGGGCCAGGGCGTGCCGCTGGTCTACACCCGTGAGCTGGCGCAGTACTGGGCCGACGAATATGACTGGCGCACAAGGGAAGCGGCATTGAACCGCTTCGATCAGTTCACCACCGACATCGACGGCCTGCCGATCCATTTCATCCATCAGCGCTGCGGCCGCGACGATGCCTTCCCGGTGCTCATCACGCACGGCTGGCCGGGCTCGGTCGTCGAGTTCGGCAAGGTGATCGGGCCGCTCACCGAGGCCGGGTTCGACGTCGTGTGCCCGTCGCTGCCGGGCTACGGCTTCTCCGGCAAGCCGTCGGCCACCGGGTGGGGTGTGGAGCGCATCGCCGAAGCGTGGGACGAGCTCATGGTTCGGCTGGGCTACTCACGCTACGGCGCCCAGGGTGGCGACTGGGGCGCTGCGGTGACCACCCAGATCGGCCGCAACCGAGGGCACTGCGTCGCCATCCACACCAACATGCCGATGGGCCGGCCGCCGAAGAACCTGGCCGACCCGACGCCCGACGAGGCCGCGGCGCTCGACCGGCTGAGCTATTACCGGCGCTGGGATTCCGGCTACTCCAAACAGCAGTCGACGCGACCGCAGACCCTGGGATACGGGCTCACCGACTCCCCGGTCGGGCAGCTGGCGTGGATCGTCGAGAAATTCTGGTCATGGACGGACTGCGACGGACATCCCGAGAACGTGCTCAGCAGAGACGAATTGCTCGACAACGTGATGCTGTACTGGGTCACCGGCACCGGCGCGTCCTCGGCGCGGCTGTACTGGGAGAGCTTCGGCAGCTTCGGCGCCGGCTCGCCCGTCACGCTGCCGACCGGAGTGGCGGCCTTCCCGAAAGAGATCCTGCGCTCCCCGCGCAGTTGGTGCGAGCCCAACTACCACATCACCCGGTGGACTGCGATGCCGCGCGGCGGGCATTTCGCCGCCTTCGAACAGCCGGAGCTCTACGTCGACGACGTCAGCGCCTTCTTCGCCGAATTTCGCTGAGCCGGGCCGTCACAACCCGAGCAGGCGCACGCTCTGCTCGCGCATGTCGACCTTGCGGACCTTGCCGGTGACCGTCATCGGAAACTGGTCCACCACGTGCACGTAGCGGGGAATCTTGAAGTGCGCCAGCTTGCCGGAGGCGAACTCGCGGATCGATGCGGCGTCGAGGGCCGTGCGCCCCGGCTTCATCCGGATCCAGGCGCAGAGCTCCTCGCCGTATCTGGCATCGGGCACGCCGACCACCTGCGCGTCCTCGACGTCGGGGTGCGTGTAGAGGAACTCCTCGATCTCGCGGGGGTAGATGTTCTCACCGCCACGGATGACCATGTCCTTGATGCGGCCGACCACGTTGCAGTAGCCGTCGCCGCGCATCACCGCCAGATCACCGGTGTGTATCCAGCCGTCGGGATCGATGGCCTCGCGGGTCTTCTCGTCGTCGCGCCAATAGCCGAGCATCACCGAGTAACCGCGGGTGCAGAACTCCCCGGTTGCCCCCGCTCGACGATGTCCCCGGTGTCGGGGTCGACGATCTTGATCTCCACGTGCGGATGCGCCCGGCCGATGGACCCGGTCCGGCGCTCCAGGTCGTCGTCACTGAGCGTCTGACAGGACACCGGCGACGTCTCCGTCATGCCATAGGCGATGGCGACCTCCGACATGTGCATGTCCTCGACGCAGCGTTTCATCACCTCCACGGGGCACACCGCCCCGGCCATGATGCCCGTGCGCAGCGACGACAGGTCGCGAGAACCGAAGTCGGGGTGGTTCTGCATGGCGATGAACATCGTCGGCACTCCGTACACGCCTGTGCAGCGCTCGGTTTCGATCGCTTTCAGCGTCTCGGCCGGGTCGAATCCGGGAGCGGGGATGACGACCGTGGCTCCGTGCGTCGTGCATCCGAGCGTGCCCATCACCATGCCGAAGCAGTGGTAGAACGGCACCGGGATGCACAGCCGGTCGGAGGGTCCTAGGCGGATGAGGTCGGTGGTGAAGTACCCGTTGTTGAGGATGTTGCGGTGCGACAGCGTCGCACCTTTGGGGAAACCCGTTGTCCCCGAGGTGTACTGGATGTTGATGGGGTCGTCGTGGGACAGTCCGGCCAGCCGGGCGGCGAGTCGCCCGGCACTGACCTCGGCCGCGCGCTCGCGCAACCGCTCCCAGTCATCGGTGTCGAGGAACACGACGTCCCGCAACGCAGGAGCCTGCGGCCGGACCTCGGCGATCATGCCCACGTAATCCGACGACCTGAACGACGTCGCGGAGATCAGCGTGCGCAGGCCGGACTGCTCGAGCACGTACGCCAGTTCGTGGGTCCGGTAGGCGGGATTGATGTTGACCAGGATCGCGCCGATCGTGGCCGCGGCGAACTGCGTGATGACCCACTGCGCACAGTTCGGCGCCCAGATGCCCACGCGGTCACCGGCGGCCACCCCGTCTGCCATCAATCCCCTTGCCAGGACGTCGATCTCGGCGGCGAGCTCGGAGTAGGTCCAGGTGCGGCCGGCGGCGACGTCAACCAGTGCGTCGTGGGCCGGATGTGTGGCGGCGATGCGCGCGAAGTTGGCGCCGATGGTCTCCTCGAGGATCGGCGTCTCGGTGGGCCCGGCCTCGTAGGACTGCATGGCCACCATGATCCCCGCCGGCGGCGTCGGTGTACTGCCTTCCTGTTATCGAGGTCGCGTCAGGCCAGTGACTGCACCCACGAACGGTGCAGCGCGGCGTAGTGCCCGTCGTCACGGGCGGTCAACTCGTCGGGCGGGCCGTCCTCCACGATGCGGCCGTTCTCGAGGACGAGCACCCGATCGGCGATCTGCACCGTCGAGAGCCGGTGCGCGATCACCAGCGCAGTCCGGTCGGCCAGCACCGTTTCCAGCGCACGTTGCACCATGCGCTCGCTCGGGATGTCCAGCGATGACGTCGCCTCGTCCAAGATCAGCACCGCCGGATCGGCCAGGAACGCGCGGGCGAACGCGATCAACTGCCGCTGCCCTGCCGAGAGCCGGCCGCCCCGCTTGGCGACGTCGGTGTCGTACCCCTCGGGCAGCGCCGCGATGAAGCCGTCGGCCCCCACGGCCCTGGCCGCCGCGCGGACGTCCTCATCGGAGGCGTCGGGCCGGCCGAAGCGGATGTTGTCGGCCACCGTCCCGCCGAACATGAAGTTCTCCTGGGTCACCATCACGACGTGGCGCCGCAGGTCGGCTTGCGCGACGTCGCGAAGATCCGTCCCGTCCAGCGTCACCGCCCCCGAGACCGGGTCGTAGAAGCGGCTGACCAGCTTCGCGATCGTCGTCTTGCCCGCACCGGTGGTACCGACCAGCGCGACCGTCTGCCCGGCCGGGATCGTCAGAGTGAGGTCGGGGAGCACCGGCCGGCCCTGAACGTAGCTGAATTGCACGTCGCGGAACGCGATCTCGCCGCGTACGGCACCGAGCGCGACGGGCTCGGCCGGGTCGGCGATGGCCGGTTTCTCGGCGAGCACACCGGCGAGCTTCTCCAGCGCTGACGACGCGGACTGGAAGGTGTTGAAGAACTGCGAGATCTCCTGCATCGGCTCGAAGAACATCCGCAGGTACAGCAGGAACGCCGCCAGGGTGCCGATCGTCATCTGTCCGTGCAGCACGCGGTAGCCGCCGTAGAGCAGCACCACACCGGTGGTCAGGTTGCCGACGAGCTTGACCCCGGGCATGAACACGGCCAGCAGCTTGAACGTCCGCTCGTTGATCACCCGGTACCGGTCGGCGACGTCTTCGAAGATCTCCTGATTGCGCTGCTCCCGGCGGTACGCCTGCACTGCCTTGATGCCGGTCATGGTCTCGACGAACTGCACGATCACCAGTGCCGAGATCTCGCGCACCTCGCGGTAGGTCTTCGACGACTCCCGGTGGAACCACCACACCAGGAACACGAGCACGGGGAATGCGGCCAGACACATCAAACCGAGTTCGACGTCGAGCGTCACCAGCAGAACGGCTGTGCCGACGAGCGTGAGCACCGCGGTGATCAGGCTGTCAAAGCCGGTCTCGAGCATGTCCTGGATCGCTTCGACGTCGTTGGTGGAGCGGCTCACCACGCGCCCGGACGTGTAGCGATCGTGAAACGCCACGTCGAGGCGCCCGAAGTGGCCGAAGATGCGTCTGCGCAACTCCCGCAACACTTTCTGGCCGATCCGTCCCGACCGGCGCAGGAAGAACATCCGGCTCGCGGCCTGTATGACGACCACCACGCACAACGCCGCGACGACCGATATCAGCGTGCGTGCCGGCCCACCCGCGAGCAGGGGCGGGATGCCGTCGTCGATGCCCTTCTGCACCAGAAGCGGAACCGACAGCCGGGCAGCGTTTTCCACCACCACGACCACCGCCAGCAGCGCGACGGCCCAGCGATAAGGCCGCAGAAGCGACCCCAGCAGCGCGCGCGCCTCACGCCGACGCGGCACCGTCTCGTCGATCGGCAGGTCGCTCTGCTCGTCGAACTTTCCGCGCCAGTCGGTCGCGGTCACGGCCGCCGCTCCAGGACCTCGCGCTCCAGCAGGCTCCGATCGTCGTCGGTGCCGGCCCGCTGCGGCCGCAGCTCGTCCTCCCACCCGCACTGCCGCTCGCAGCCGTCGTCGAGTTCGTCGTCGGCCGCGAGGAGGTAGCGGTACTCGGGAACCTGCGCGAGCAGCTGGGCATGCGTCCCGACATGGGTGATGGTGCCGTGCTGCAGGAGCGCGACCCGGTCGGCCAGCAACACCGTCGACGCGCGGTGCGCGACGACGACGCCGGTGACCGAGTGCAGCACCCGGCGCAGCGCCTCCTCGACCACGGCCTCGGTGTGCACGTCGAGAGCCGACAGCGTGTCGTCGAGCACCAGAATCCTCGGGCCGGCCAGGATCGCGCGCGCGAGCGAAAGCCGTTGCCGCTGGCCGCCGGACAGGCTCATCCCCTGTTCGCCGATGCGGGTGTCCAGGCCGAAGGGGAGGTCGTAGACGGATCGTGCCGCGGCGACGTCGATCGCCTGGCGGAGCTCCTCGTCCGTCGCGTCCGGCTTGCCCAGCCTCAGATTCTCCGCCACCGACATCGAGAACAGCGTCGGATCCTCGAATGCGGTGGCCACTGCCTGGCGCAGCGCGTCGAGCGACAACTCGCGGATGTCCTGTGCGTCGACGCGGATCTCACCCTCGGTGACGTCGTAGAGCCGGGACAGCAGCCCGATGAGCACCGACTTGCCCGACCCGGTCGCGCCGACCAGCGCCAGCGTCTCGCCCGGCTCCACGGTGACATCGAGGTGCCGCAGGACCCACTCTCCGGAGTCTGGGAACCGGAAGCCGACGTCGACGAGCTCGAGCCGGCCGCCGCGCGGAGCCTCGTCGCGCGGCCCGTCGGTGATCTCCCGCGGCGCGTCGAAGATCTCGGCGATGCGGTTGGCCGCGGTGAACGACTCCTGCGTCATCGACAGCAGGAAGCCCAGCGACGCGATCGGCCACACCAGCGACAGCATCATCGTGATGAACGCGACGAGCGTCCCCATCGTCACGTAGCCGTGGCCGGCGGCGTAGGCGCCGAAGCCGAGCACGATGATCAGCGTCAGGTTGGGGATGATCTCGAGCAGCGTCCAGAACTTCGCCGACACCGACACCCGGCTGACCTGCGTGTCGTACAGGCCGGTGAGTTGCTCGTCGAAGCGGTCGTAGACGTAGTCCTCACGCCCGAACGACTTCACCACGCGCAACCCCAGCGCGGCCTCCTCGACATGGGTGGCGACGTGGCCGGCCTGGTCCTGCGCCAGCCGCGAGAGGCGCGTGTACTCCTGCTGGAAGTGCAGCACGGTCAGCGTGATCGGCACGATGGACACCAGCACGACGACGCCCAGCGGCCAGTACATCACCAGCAGGATCGCGGTGACCACCGTGATCTGCAGGATGTTCAGCACCAGGAACGTCAGGCCGAACGACATGAAACGGCGAATCGTGCTCAGGTCGTTCATGATTCGTGACAGCAACTGCCCGGACTGCCACCGGCTGTGGAAGGACATCGGCAGGATCTGCAGACGCGCGTACAGGTCCTTGCGGATGTCGGCCTCCACACCCATCGTGGCCCGGGAGACCAGCCAGCGGCGGATGAACCACAGCACCGCCTCGGCGACCCCGACGCCCACGGCCGCGGTGCCGAGCACCCAGAGTCCCTGCTGATCCTGATGACGCACCGGGCCGTCGATGACCGCCTTCGTCATCAGCGGGATCGACACGGTGGCGACGAGGCTGAGGAGCGCCACCACGAACATCGAGACCCAGCGGACGCGGTAGGGGATCAGATACGGGAGCATCCGCCACAGGTCCGAGCTGGCCCTGGTTCGCTTCGGCGGCGGCGCTATGGCGGGCGCCGCGCGAAGCCCCGCGGGTGGGGGTGCGGATCGGGTATCAGCCACTTAGTAGATCTTCCCATTGCCCGCAAGCGGTTAACTCCCCCGCCGAACTGGCATTCCGCGCGCACAAGTGCGAGTGAGGGCCGCGTGGAATGCAAGTTCGGCGGTCAGGTCCGGATTGGGGGCCGAATTGGGTCAGGTACAGCTCGGCGTATCGGCCGCCGCGGGCCAGCAGCTCGGTGTGGGTGCCCCGCTCGACGATCCGCCCGTCCTCGACGACCAGGATCAGGTCGGCGGCCCGCACGGTCGAGAGCCGGTGCGCGATCACCAGTGACGTGCGTCCGGCCAGTGCCTCGGCGAGCGCCTGCTGCACCGCGGCCTCCGACTCCGAGTCCAGCGACGCCGTGGCCTCGTCGAGCACCACGACCTGCGGTGCCGCCAGCAGCACCCGCGCGATCGTCAGCCGCTGCCGTTGACCACCCGAGAGCCGGTAGCCGCGTTCCCCGACGATCGTGTCGAGTCCGTCGGGCATGGCGGCGACGACGTCGTCGAGTCGTGCCCGCTTCAGCGCCTCCCACAGATCGGCATCGGTCGCGTGCGGTGCCGCCAGGCGAAGATTGGACCGAATGGACTCGTGGAAGAGGTGCCCGTCCTGGGTGACCATCCCGACCGTGGCCTTCAGCGAGGCGAACGACGCGTCCCGCACGTCGACGCCGTTGAGCCGGATCGCGCCGGAATCGACATCGTAGAGGCGCGCCAGCAGCGATGCCGTCGTCGACTTCCCCGCCCCCGACGAACCCACCAACGCCACCATCTGACCGGGCGCGGCGGTGAACGAGACGCCGTGCAGCACCTCCTCGCCGCCGCGGTCGTCCAGTTCGGCGACCTCCTCCAACGAGGCCAGTGACACCTTGTCGGCGGCCGGGTACGAGAAGCGGACGTCGTCGAACTCGACCGTCACCGGCCCCTCGGGGACGGCCACCGCGTCCGGCCGCTCGCGGATCAGGGGCACCAGATCCAGGACCTCGAAGACCCGCTCGAAGCTGACCAGCGCGCTGGCGATCTCCACGCGCGCGTTGGCCAGCGCGGTGAGCGGGGCGTAGAGCCGGGTCAGCAGCAGAGCCAGCGACACGATGGCGCCCGCCTGCAGGTGCCCGCCCAAGGCGAGGGCCCCGCCCAGACCGTAGACCAGCGCCAACGCCAGCGCCGACATCAACGTCAGCGAATTCATGAACGTCGACTGCAGCATCGCGGTGCGCACCCCGATGTCGCGCACCCGGCCGGCCCGCAGCCGGAATTCGCGTGATTCGGCAGCGCTGTCGCCGAACAACTTCACCAACGTCGCGCCCGGGGCGGAGAACCGCTCGGTCATCTGGGTGTTCATCGTCGCGTTGTGCGCGGCCGCCTCGCGCGACAGCGCCGCCATCGCCGAACCGATCCGGCGCGCGGGGATCAGGAACAGCGGCATCAACGCCAGCGACACCACCGTGACCTGCCACGAGATGCTCAGCATCACGGCCAGCGTCAGCGTCAGCGTCACGACATTCGACACGACGCCGGAGAGTGTGTCGGAGAATGCGCGCTGGGCGCCCATCACGTCATTGCCGAGACGACTGACCAGCGCGCCCGTCCGCGTCCGCGTGAAGAACGCCACCGGCATGCGCTGGACGTGATCGAACACCGCGGTGCGCAGGTCGAGGATCAGGCCCTCGCCGATCGTCGACGACAGCCAGCGGGTCAGCAGCGCCGTCGCCGCTTCGGCCACCGCCACCACGGCGATGACCACCGCCAGGAGCACCACCACGCCGGCCGTCCCGGCACCGGTGATCTCGTCGACGACCCGCCCCGCCAGCAGCGGGGTCGCGACCGTCAACACCGCGCCGAGTACGCTGACCGCGACGAACACGCCCAGCCGGTGATGATGCCGACCGGCGAACCGCCAGATGCGACCGAGCAGGCGACGATCCGTCAGCGAATGCAGGTCACCGCCGCGCGCATGCGTCTGGCGGTACAGAGACTGCCGGGCAACCGTTTCCAAGCTCATGTTTTCACCGTAAAACCTCAACAATGGATGAGGTCAAAGGCTTCCCTGCTGACCTCGACCGCAATCAGGGCGACGTTTGATTTGCCGCCGGAAAGGAGAACTTGTTTCCGGTGACGGCTCAAACGAAACTCGACGCCTGGGAGCAGCGCACCGAATGGCCGTTGGCCGGAGCCGCGGTCATCTTCCTCGTCGCCTACGCGGTCGGTGTTCTCGATCAGCCCGCGGGCGCGGCTGCGGCAGCAGTCGGGATGGTCACAGCCGTGACGTGGGCGCTGTTCGCGATGGACTACGTCGTCCGGCTGTGGCTGGCTCCCCGTCGATGGCGCTGGTTCTATCGCCACCTGTTCGACCTGGCCATCGTGGTCCTTCCGCTGCTGCGGCCCCTGCGACTCCTGC
This sequence comes from Mycolicibacterium chubuense NBB4, assembly GCF_000266905.1. Next base: position 4,610,040 of record NC_018027.1, read on the forward strand.
GGCTGGTCACGCTGATCGCGGTGCTGCAGCGGGCCGCCGGCCGCGCGATCCGCGGCCGGGTGGTGCTCTACACGGTCTCCGGCGCGATCTTGCTGGTGTTCGTCGCCTCGCTGGCAGTCCTCGAGGCCGAGCGCGGGCAACCCGATGCGCACATCGTGAACTTCGCCGATGCGCTGTGGTGGTCGATGACGACCATCACGACCGTGGGATACGGCGACATGACGCCCGTCAGCACCACCGGCCGGGTGATCGCCGTGCTGCTGATGATCGGCGGTATCAGTCTGGTCGGGTCGATCACCGCGACCCTGGCGTCGTGGATCGTCCAGCGCGTGGCCGACGAGGACAACGCGGGGCGGGTCGTCACCACGGCGCACATCGAGCGACTGATGGACGAGATCCAGCAACTGCGCGGCGAGGTTCAACGGCTCCAAGGCGTTCCCGCCCGCGGCGACCGACCCGACGGCTAAAGGTGCAGCCTCCCCCGCAGACATCGCCGCATCAGGCAAGATTGCGGGCATGGACAGTGGCTCGCCCAGGGTGCTCGTGGTCGACGACGATCCCGACGTCCTCGCCTCACTCGAGCGTGGGCTGCGCCTGTCCGGCTTCGACGTCGCCACCGCGGTCGACGGTGCCGAGGCCTTGCGCAGCGCCACCGAGACCCGGCCCGACGCGATCGTGCTCGACATCAACATGCCGGTGCTCGACGGTGTGTCCGTGGTGACCGCCTTGCGGGCGATGGACAACGACGTGCCGGTGTGTGTGCTCTCGGCGCGGTCCTCGGTCGACGACCGGGTCGCGGGCCTGGAGGCCGGCGCTGACGACTACCTGGTGAAACCGTTCGTGCTGGCCGAGCTGGTCGCCCGGGTCAAAGCGCTGCTGCGGCGCCGCGGGTCGACGGCGACGTTCTCGTCGGAGACCATCACCGTCGGGCCGCTCGAGGTCGACATCCCCGGTAGGCGGGCGCGGGTCGACGGGGTGGACGTCGACCTGACCAAACGCGAGTTCGACCTGCTCGCGGTGCTGGCCGAACACAAGACCGCGGTGCTCTCGCGCGCCCAGCTGCTCGAGCTGGTGTGGGGCTACGACTTCGCCGCCGACACCAACGTCGTCGACGTCTTCATCGGGTATCTGCGGCGCAAGCTCGAGGCCAACGGCGCACCGCGGCTGCTCCACACCGTCCGCGGCGTGGGGTTCGTACTCAGACAGCAGTAGCTCCGGATGGTCGATCTCACCCGCATCTTCCGCCGCACGCCCTCACTGAGGACGCGGGTGGCGTTCGCGACGGCCATCGCCGCGGCGATCGTCGTGGGGATCGTCGGAACGGTCGTGTGGATCGGCATCACCAACGACCGCAAGGAGCGTCTCGACCGCCGGCTCGACGAGGCCGCCGGGTTCGCGATCCCGTTCCTGCCGCGGGGCCTGGACCAGATCCCGCCCTCGCCCAACGACCAGGACGCCATCATCACCGTCCGACACCAAGACGGCCAGGTGACGTCGAACTCCAAGGTGGTGCTCCCCGAGCTGGAACCCGGCTACGCCGACACCTATGTCGACGGGATCCGCTACCGGGTCCGGACGGTGGATTTGTCCACGCCCTCGCCCATGCAGGTCGCGGTCGGCGCCACCTACGACGCGACCATCAACGACACCAACAACCTGCATCGCCGGGTGCTGATCATCTGCACGCTGGCCGTCGGCGCGTCGACCCTCGGGGGCTGGCTGCTGGCCGCGTTCGCGGTGCGCCCGTTCAAGCGGCTGGCTCAGCAGACCCGGTCGATCGACGCGGGCGACGAGCGGCCCGACGTCGAGGTGCGCGGCGCCACCGAGGCGGTCGAGATCGGCGATGCGGTCAACGGTCTGCTGCAGCGCATCTGGACGGAGCAGGACCGCACCAAGGCGGCGCTGGCGTCGGCGCGGGACTTCGCGTCGGTGTCGGCCCACGAGCTGCGCACGCCGCTGACCGCGATGCGCACCAATCTCGAGGTGCTCTCGACACTCGATCTGGCCGAGGAGCAGCGCAAGGAGGTCGTCAACGACGTCATCCGCACTCAGACCCGCATCGAGGCCACGCTCGGCGCGCTGGAACGGCTGGCGCAGGGCGAGCTGTCCACGGCCGACGACCACGTGCCGGTCGACATCACCGAACTGCTCGACCGGGCCGCGCACGACGCGATGCGCGTCTATCCCGACCTGGAGGTGTCGCTGGTGCCCGCGCCGACGGTCATCATCGTCGGGCTGCCCGCGGGCTTGCGGCTGGCGGTCGACAACGCGATCGCCAACGCCGTCAAACACGGCGGCGCCACCCGCGTGCAATTGTCGGCGGTGAGTTCGCGCGCCGGCGTGGAAATCGCGATCGACGACGACGGTGTCGGCGTGCCGGAGGAGGAACGTAAGGTCGTGTTCGACCGCTTCTCCCGCGGGTCGACGGCCTCGCATTCCGGTTCCGGGCTGGGTCTGGCGCTGGTGGCCCAGCAGGCCGAGCTGCACGGCGGCACGGCGTCGCTGGAGGCCAGCCCGCTGGGCGGGGCGAGGCTGCTGCTGCGGCTGCCCGGCCCGCGCTGACTCACGCCGAACTTGCATTCCGGTAGGACTTGAGCGAGTGAACGCCTCGCGGAATGCAAGTTCGGCGGATCAGCGGGTGGCCAGCAGGTCGATGACGAAGATCAGAGTCTTGCCCGACAGCCGGTGTCCGCCGCCGGCCGGGCCGTAGGCCTGCTCCGGCGGGATCGTCAACTTGCGCCGGCCGCCCACCTTCATGCCGGGGATTCCGTCCTGCCAGCCCTGGATCAGGCCGCGCAGCGGGAACTCGATCGACTCGCCGCGATTCCACGAGCTGTCGAACTCCTCGCCGGTGTCGTACTCCACCCCGACGTAGTGGACCTCGACATTGGCGCCCGGGACCGCTTCGGCGCCTTCGCCGACGACGATGTCCTCGATCACCAACTCGGTCGGTGCCGGGCCGTCGGGGAAGTCGATCTCGGGTTTCTGTCCCGCATTCGAAGTCACGCGCCCCACCGTAGTCGGGCAGACTGGGTTGGTGGCCAAAGACGAAGACATCCTCGCTCAGGTGAACCAGCTCGTCGCTGAGGAGAAGGAGCTGCGGTCGAAGCTGCAGCATCACGACATCGACCAGACCGAGGAGCACAAGCGGCTGCGCGCCGTGGAGGTCCAACTCGACCAGTGCTGGGATCTGCTGCGTCAACGCCGCGCTCTGCGCGACACCGGCGCTGATCCGCGGGCGGCCGAGGTGCGCCCGGCCGACGAGGTCGAGGGCTACCTGAGCTGAACGCCGCCACCGGCACCGATACCGACATCGTCGTCGTCGGTGGCGGACACAACGGTCTGGTGGCGGCGGCCTACCTGGCGCAGGCCGGCCGTCGGGTGACCGTGCTCGAGCGCCTCGACCACGTCGGCGGTGCAGCGGTGTCGGCGCACACGTTCGAGGGCGTCGACGCACGTCTGTCGCGGTACTCGTATCTCGTCAGCCTGCTGCCGCGGCGCATCGTCGACGATCTCGGCGCCCGCGTCCGGCTCGCGCGGCGACGCTGGTCGTCGTACACACCGGACCCGTCCACCGGGGGCCGCACAGGGCTGCTCATCGGACCGGAGTCGACCTTCGCCGCCGTCGGCGCGGCCGGCGACGAGCGCGGGTTCGACGACTTCTACCGGCGCTGCCGGGCGGTGACCTCGCGGGTGTGGCCGACGCTCATCGAGCCGCTGCGGACCCGATCGCAGGTGCATCGGGAGGTCGTCGCGGGCGGTGGACCCGACGCCGGCGCCGCGTGGCGGGCGATGATCGACGAACCGATCGGCGGTGCGATCACCGCGGCGGTCGGCAACGATCTGGTCCGCGGCGTCATGGCGACGGACGCGTTGATCGGCACCTTCGCCCGTCTCGACGACGAGTCCCTGATCCAGAACGTCTGCTTCCTCTACCACCTGATCGGCGGCGGCACCGGCGACTGGGACGTCCCGATCGGCGGGATGGGTGCGGTCACCGGCGCGCTGGCCGCGGCCGCGACCGGATTCGGCGCCGAGATCGTCACCGGAGCCGAGGTGTACGCGATCTCCCCCGACGGTGAGGTGCGCTACCGGCGGGGTGACGGCGAGTATCGCGTCGTCGCCGACCGTGTCCTGGCCAACGTGACGCCCAGCGTGCTGGCTCGTCTGGTCGGCGACGAGGCACCCGATGCGCAGCCGGGTGCGCAGATCAAGGTGAACCTGATGCTGCGCCGCCTGCCGCGGTTGCACAACGACTCGGTCACCGCGGAGCAGGCCTTCGGCGGGACCTTCCACATCAACGAGACCTACGGCCAGCTCGACGCCGCCTACCGCCAGGCGGCCGGTGGATCGGTGCCCGAGCCGCTGCCCTGCGAGGTCTACTGCCACTCGCTGTCGGATCCGACGATCCTGTCGGAGTCGCTGCGCCAGTCCGGCGCGCAGACGCTGACCGTGTTCGGTCTGCACACCCCGCACAGCCTGGTCACTTCCGGCACGCCCGAGCGCATCCGCGACTCGCTGACGTCGGCAGTTCTGACGTCGTTGAATTCCGTTCTCGCCGAACCGATTCAGGACGTGTTGATGGAGGACTCATGGGGGCGGCTGTGCATCGAGGCCAAGACGACGCTCGATCTGGACGCCTCACTGGGCATGACGGCGGGCAACATCTTCCACGGCGGGCTGAGCTGGCCCTTCGTCGAGGACGACGAGCCGCTCACCACCCCTGCGCAGCGGTGGGGTGTGGCGACCGCTTTCGACCGGATTCTGTTGTGCGGCTCGGGCTCTCGCCGCGGAGGCGCGGTATCGGGGATCGGGGGCCACAACGCCGCGATGGCGCTCCTGCAGGCCTGACCTACAAGGGCGCCGCGCGTGCTAAGAGCCGGCCATCTTGTCGAGAATGGCTCGGAGCGTGGCGAGTTCACCCGCGTCGAGCGCGGTGAGGATCTCGGGCGCGGGATCGTGCACGGCGTCGATCGCCCGCACGGTGTCGCGTCCGGCGTCGGTCAGCGACACCACCTTGCAGCGCCGATTCGCCGGATCGACCCGTCGCACGACCAGCCCGCGGTCCTCGAGATCGTTGACCGCGACGGTGGCAGCAGGCGCGTCGATGGTGGCGGCGGCGGCCAGCTGCTTGACCGTCATCGGCGCGCGGCTCAGCCGCTTGAGGATGCGGATCCTGCTGAACGGCAGGCCCGACCGCTCGACGACCGCGCGCTTCCACCCGTCGCGGTGGTCGAGCACCACGGCCGACAGGTCCCGCCACACCTCATCGGCGAGTGCGTCACCGGACATGGGCGTCCTCCGGAAGGGTCGGTGTACCCGAGATCAGCGGAGCCAGCCGCTCGGCCGACCGATGGGCCCGCCGGGTCGTGGAGAACGTGCCGAGCACCAGGATCACCAGACCGAGCCCAATACAGACGAACCACAGCGGGCGGGCTGCCGACGCGAAATCCGCACCGGCGACGGAGATCGCCGGCCCGGCGACGGAGCCGCACAGGGCCACACCGATGCTCACCCCGACCTGACGGCTCGTCGACGTCACCGCCGAGGCCGCCCCGGCCCGGTCGAGCGGCATGCCGCTCACCGCGGCGTTCGTCAGCGGAGCGTTGACCATCGAGAATCCGATACCGAACACGGCGAAGACCACCAGCAGCTGCCACACCGGCGTCGTCGCCGTCAGGAACGTCAGCATCGTCGCGGCCACCGAGATCAGCACCCCGGCCGTCAGCAGAGACGGACGCGCGCCGTAGCGCCCCACCAGCCGGCCGGACAGCGGCGAGAACAACAACGCGCCCAAGGCGATCGGCAGGTAGATCAGGCCGGTGTGCATGGCGGAATAGCCGCGCTCACCCTGCAGATACAGCGACATCATGAACAGGAAGGCGCCCCAGCCCGCGAAGGCGCTGACAGCCGTCACCGTCGCCGACGTGAACGGGATGCTGCGGAAGAAGCGCAGGTCGAGGAACGGGTCTTGGCGCCGCGACTCGTAGCGCAGGAACGCGACGAACGCGAGCGCCGCGACGACGGCGATGCCCACGACGCGCGGACTGGTCCAGCCCAGTCCGGGACCCTCGATCAAGGCGTACACGACGCCGAACAGGAACAGCACCGCCAAGCCCTGGCCGACGGGGTCGACGTTGCGCATGGTCGTCGACTTGGTTTCCGGCACGAAGATCGCGGTGAGCATGATCGCGGCGGCGCAGATCGGCAGGTTGATCCAGAACACCGACCGCCATCCGATGGTCTCGATGAGCAGTCCGCCCACGATCGGGCCGAGCGACATCGAGATCCCGACCACGGCGCCCCACACGCCGAGCGCCCGGGCCCGCTCCTCGCGTCCGACGAATATCTGCGAAATGATGGACAGCGCAACGGGATTGAGCATAGATCCGCCGATACCCTGCAGGAACCGCGCAGCGATGAGGGTGTCGATCGTGGGCGCGAGGCTGCACGCCAGCGAGCCGACCGCGAAGACCGTCAGGCCGATCTGGAACACCCGCCTGCGCCCGAAGCGGTCGCCGGTGGCGCCCGAGAGCATCAGCAGCGACGCGAGCACGAGCGTGTAGATGTCGACGACCCACTGCATCTGCGCGGCCGAGGCCGACAGGTCCGCACGGATCGCGGGGATCGCGACGTTGACGATGGTCGCGTCCATCGACACGATGAGCAGGCTCAGACAGCACGAGACCAAGATGATGGCCTTGCGTCTCGGCGTCATCACGCCGACGGTTTCAATCACACAACTATTGTGAAACTACAACCGTTCTGCAGGCAAGTGACGGTGATGTGACGTTCGCGGCCCACGAGCGTGCGCGTCCTACCGTTTTCGGGCGGCGTGTCGCCCGCAGACCCGCACGCCCGCGGGGGTGGCGAGGCTAGCGGGCGTCGAGCTGGGCGTAGTCGCGCTCGGTGTAACCGGTGTAGATCTGGCGCGGCCGGCCGATTTTGTTCGGCTCGCCGTGCATCTCGCGCCAGTGCGCGATCCACCCGGGCAGCCGGCCCAGCGCGAACAGCACGGTGAACATCCGGGTCGGGAAGCCCATCGCCCGGTAGATCACGCCGGTGTAGTAGTCGACGTTCGGATAGAGCTTGCGCTCGACGAAGAAGTCGTCGGTCAGCGCGATCTCCTCGAGCGACTTCGCGATGTCGAGCAGCTCGTCCTGCACGCCGATCTTGGCCAGGATCTTGTCGGCCTGCTCCTTGACGATGCGCGCCCGCGGGTCGTAGTTCTTGTAGACGCGGTGCCCGAAGCCCATGAGCTTGACGTTGTCCTCGCGGTTCTTCACCTTCTTGACGAAGGTCTCGACGTCGCCGCCGGACAGCCGGATCTTCTCCAGCATCTCGAGCACCGCCTGGTTGGCGCCGCCGTGCAGCGGGCCCCACAGCGCGTTGATGCCGCCCGAGATCGACGTGAAGAGGTTGGCCTGCGAGCTGCCGACCAGCCGCACCGTCGACGTCGAACAGTTCTGCTCGTGGTCGGCGTGCAGGATGAACAGCATGTCGAGGGCCCTTACGATCTCGGGGTCCACCTCGTAGGGCTCGGCCGGGAAACCGAACGTCATCCGCAGGAAGTTCTCCACCAGCGTCAGGGAGTTGTCCGGGTACAGGAACGGCTGGCCCTCGGACTTCTTGTAGGCGTACGCGGCGATGGTCGGCAGCTTGGCCAGCAGGCGGATGGTCGACAGTTCGACCTGCTGCGGATTGAACGGATCCAGCGAATCCTGGTAGTAGGCGCTCAGCGCGTTGACCGCACTGGAGAGCACCGGCATCGGGTGCGCATCGCGGGGGAAACCGTCGAAGAACCGCTTGAGGTCCTCGTGCAGCAGCGTGTGCCGCTGGATCTGCGTCGTGAACTTCTCCAGCTGCTCCTCGGTCGGCAGCTCGCCGTAGATCAGGAGGTAGCTGACCTCGATGAAGTTCGACTTCTCGGCCAACTGCTCGATCGGGTAGCCGCGGTAGCGCAGAATGCCCGCGTCGCCGTCGATGTAGGTGATGGCGCTCTTGGTCGGCGCCGTGTTGACGAATCCGCCGTCGTAGGTGGTGTAGCCGGTCTTGGCCAACAGCGACCCCAGCGCGATTCCGTCCGCGCCCTCGGAAGCTTTGACGATGTCCAGTTCAAGCTCGCCACCCGGGTACTGGAGGGTCGCGTGCTCCTGCCCGGCTTCGGCGTTATCGGCCACTGGGATCCCTTCGTGTCAATCGGGTCTGCGGGGAACTCGGGTCTTGGGGATTGAGGGGAGTCTGCCTACAAAAGGTAGTCCCATTGCTACGGTCACGCCCGCGGGGGTAGGAACAGCGGTTCAGACCGGCTGGGGGTACCCGGCCATTTCGCTCTCGAACTCCGCGTAGGTGGCCTCGAGCACAGCGACGGCATCATCGACACCCACCGTGCCCACCTGCAGCCCGCGGTCGACCAGACAGGTCAACGCCGTCATCAGCACGGCACCGAAGGTCACCGACACCAGCTGTACCCGGCGGTCGTCGACGGCGACGCCCATCCGCCGGGCCACGACCACGTCGACGGGGTTGCCGCGGAATTCCAGCGCAGACATCCGCAACGTCGGCGAGGACACCAGAATTCGCATGATCTGCAGCAGCCGGTCCGATGAGAGCTCACCCTTGCCCGCCACCTGCGTCCGCAACGCCATCGCGACGTAGGCGCGCCGCAACGCCTCGTAGTTGCCCAGAGCCAGCGGCTGCCGTTCGAGTTCGCCGGCGACGAGGTCGAGAACGTCGTCGATCAATGCCAGCACGATGGCGTCCTTGGTGGCGAAGTAGCGACTGAAGGTGCGCGGCGAGACGTCGGCGATCGCGGCGATCTGATCGACCGTGGTGCCGTCGAAACCCTGGCTCTCGCAGAGCCCTACCGCTGCGTTGATCAGGGTGTCGCGGGTGCGCCGCTTCTTGCGTTCCCGCAAACCGAGGGCCGGCTCCCCCCTGACATCGACCACGTTCCGGATGCTAACCCGCCGAGCCGGGTGATGAGTGGGGAAACGGCACGTACCGCGATCTGACAACGCGCGTGCACCGATGTGCGCCCGCCTGCGCGCACAGGGTCAGCGTGCACCGTTGACGCGGTATCGGGCGAACGCCGGCACCGCCAGCGCGGCGATCGTCACGCCGATCACCACCAGCCCTCCCCCGCCTACCGCCGCCACCGTCGTGCCGACTGCGGCCGCCGCCGCGCCGTGCACCGCGTCGGCCAGGCGGGGACCGCCGGCGACGACGACCGTGAACACGCCCTGCAAGCGTCCACGCAGGTCATCGGACGCCACCTGCTGCAGGATCGTCGACCGGAACGCGGCCGACACCATGTCCGCGGCGCCGCCGATCGCCAAGAACAGCAAGGCAATCCACAGCAGGAGTCCCGCGTGACCGTGGGCGAAGCCCGCCGCGATCCCGAAGCCGACCATCGCCACGCCCCACACCAGGATCGCCACCACCACCGCGAGCCCCTGACGCCGGACGTGCGGCAACCAGCCGGAGAACAGCCCGCCGACCACGGCGCCGGCCGAGATCGCCGCCGACAGCAGCGCGATGGTCGTCCCGCCCTCGACAGGGCCACCGAAGCTCTCGTGCGCCATCTGCGGAAACAGCGCCCGTGGCATGCCGAAGATCATCGCGATCAGGTCGACGACGAACGACATCAGCACGACCGGGCTGCCGGCCAAATAGCGGAACCCGTCGATGACCGAGCGCACCGCCGCGAGACCCAGCCCGGCCGCGACCTCGTTCAGCGGGGGCATCGGAGCCAGCCGGATCGTCGCCCAGATCGGCGCAAGGCAGGTCAGCGCATCGATCAGGTAGAGGGTGGACAGGTCGACCCAGCGCAGCATCACCCCCGCCAGCAGCGGACCGGCGATGGCGCCGAACTGCATGACGGTCATGTTCAACGAGTTGGCCGCGGGCAGCTGATCGCCCGGCAGCATCCGCGGGATCGCCGCCGAACGCGTCGGGGAGTTGATCGCGAAGAACGCCTGCTGCACGGACAGCAGGCACAGCACCACCCAGACGTTGTTCAATGCCAGCGCTGCCTGCAGCCACAGCAACACCGACGCCGCCGCGAGACCGCACGAGGCGATGATCAGCAGTTTGCGCCGGTCCATCGCGTCGGCCCACGCGCCGCCCCACAGGCCGAAGACGATCAGCGGCACCAGCGCGAACAACCCGGACAACCCGACGTAGGCGGAGTTCTGCGTGAGCGCGTAGAGCTGCACCGGTACCGCGAAGATGGTCAGGTTGGCACCGATGACGGTGACGATGCCGGCCAGCCACAACCGCCGGAAGTCCGGGGTCTGCAGCGGTGTGGTGTCGGCGAGGAGCCTGCCCGCCACCCTAGGGCTGGAGGCGTTCGATGGTGCCGTCGTCGGCGCCGCGCACGCGAATCCTGTTGTGCACGCGGTTCTCCCGGCCCTGCCAGAATTCGACCACCTCGGGCGCGATCACGTAGCCACCCCAGTGCGGTGGCACGGGGACTTCATCGGCGTCGGCGAACCGCTCGGTGATCTCCGCGAGCTGGGCGAGCAGCGCAGCACGCGAGGCGATCGGCTTGCTCTGCTGCGATGCCCAGGCGCCGAGCTGTGAGCCACGCGGACGCCTGGCCCAGTACGCAGCCGTCGCCTCCGGCGAGACCTTGGTGACCGGACCGCGGACATGGACCTGGCGGCCCAGCGCATACCAGGGGAAGGTGGCCGACGCGTAGGGATTGCCGGCCAGCTGCACGCCTTTGTCGGAGTCGTAGTTGGTGTAGAAGGAGATGCCCGAGTCGTCCACGCTCTTGCACAACACGGTCCGGGTGACGGGTCTTCCCTCGGCGTCGACCGTGCCCACGACCATCGCGTTCGGTTCGGCGACACCGGCTTCGCGGGCCTCGGCCATCCAGTCGTTCAGCAACGCCACCCAGCCGACATCCAGCCAGTCCGCGTCGAGATCCCTGCTGCCGTCCTTCTCCACCGATCCGTACTCGACGCGCATGCGCGCGAGCTCCTCAGAAGTGCCCACGCGACAACGCTACGCGCGACGGCGAGTGCGACAATCACCGCATGACAGCGGTGCCCAAGGATTTCGTCCCGGGACTTGCGGGCGTGGTGGCGTTCGAGACCGAGATCGCCGAACCGGACAAGGACGGCGGGGCGCTGCGGTACCGCGGCGTCGACATCGAGGACCTGGTCTCTGAGCACGTCACTTTCGGCGACGTGTGGGGGCTGCTCGTGGACGGCCGGTTCGGCTCCGGCCTGCCGCCGGCCGAGCCGTTTCCGCTGCCCATTCACAGCGGTGACGTCCGCGTCGACGTCCAGGCCGGCCTGGCGATGCTCGCGCCGATCTGGGGCTATTCGCCGATCCTGGACATCGACGACGAGACGGCCCGCGACCAGCTGGCCCGCGCCTCGGTGATGGCCTTGTCCTACGTCGCCCAGTCCGCCCGTGGCATCTATCAGCCCGCCGTGCCGCAGCGCACCGTCGACGAATGCGGCACTGTCACAGCACGTTTCATGACCCGCTGGCAGGGCGATCCCGACCCGCGCCACGTCGAGGCCATCGACGCCTACTGGGTCAGCGCCGCCGAACACGGCATGAACGCCTCGACGTTCACCGCGCGGGTCATCGCGTCGACGGGTGCGGACGTGGCCGCGGCGCTCTCGGGTGCGATCGGAGCGATGAGCGGACCGCTGCACGGCGGCGCGCCGGCACGGGTGATCCCGATGATCGAGGAGGCCGAACGCAGCGGCGACGCACGCGCGGTGGTCAGGGGAATCCTGGACCGCAACGAGAAGCTGATGGGCTTCGGACATCGGGTCTATCAGGCCGAGGATCCGCGGGCCCGGGTGCTGCGCGCGACCGCCGAGCGGCTCGAGGCTCCCCGCTACGACGTGGCGGCCGCACTCGAGCAGGCCGCACTGAGCGAGTTGCGCGAGCGGCGCCCCGACCGGGCCATCGAGACGAACGTCGAGTTCTGGGCGGCGGTCATCCTCGACTTCGCGCAGGTTCCGCCGAGGATGATGCCGGCGATGTTCACCTGCGGGCGCACGGCCGGCTGGTGTGCCCACATCCTCGAGCAGAAACGGCTCGGGAAGCTGGTACGTCCCTCGGCCGTCTATGTCGGGCCCGGTCCGCGCAGCCCGCAGTCCGTCGAGGGCTGGGACCGACTCAGGCACGGATGAGCGAGCCCAGGGCCGTCTTCGCCTCGGCGGCAACCGGTTTCGCGTCGCTGGTGCGGTCCGTGCCGGAGGACCGGTGGAGCGACCCGGGGCTGGGTGAATGGAACGTCCGGGACCTGGTCGGCCATGCCTCGCGGTCCCTGATCACGGTCAGCACGTACCTGAGAACCACCGCCGAGCGCGAGGACGTGGTCAGCGCCGCCGACTACTACGTCGCGATGCACGGATACAGCGCCGGGCTCGGCGCCGCCGCCATCGTCGAACGGGGCCGGCAGGCCGGTCGGGACCTCGGCGACGATCCCCCTGCGGCCGTCGACGAGCTGCTGGCGCGCGTGCTGTCCGACCTGGAGGCGGTCGACGACCCGTTGATCGAGGTCATCGGCGGGCTCGGCATCCGGTTGAGCAACTATCTGCCCACCCGCACGTTCGAGTTGGCCGTGCACGGTCTGGACATCGCCGCGGCCATCGGCGAGGACGTCGTCCCGCCGGCCGAGGTGCTGACCGAGGCGGTATCGCTGGCGTCTCGGATCGGGGTAAAACTCGGCCAGGGCCCCGCGGTGCTGCTGGCGCTCACCGGACGCGCGCCGCTGCCTGCCGGATTCTCGGTGATCTGAGCGATGAGTTCTCCGCGCGGCGGCGGTCTGCATCGTCAGCCACGACAACCCGACCCGCAAGGAGAATGACCATGGCAATCGAGAACACCCCCATGCTGGTGCCGCACCTGGTCGTCGACGATGCCGCTGCGGCACTCGACTTCTACGCCAAGGCGTTCGGCGCCGAGGAGATGGTCCGGATGCCCGGCCCGGGCGGCAAGCTGATCCACGCTTGTATGCGGATCAACGGCTCGCTGGTGTTCCTCAACGACGACTTCCCGGAGTTCAACGACGGCAGGTCGAGCACCCCCACGGCACTGGGCGGCACGCCGGTGACCATCCACCTGCAGGGCCCGGACGTGGACGCCCGGTTCCAGCGGGCCCTCGACGCCGGCGCCACGGTGGTCAACCCGCTCGAGGATCAGTTCTGGGGTGACCGGTACGGCGTGGTGCGGGACCCGTTCGGCCATCACTGGTCGCTCGCCGAGACGGTGCGAGAGGTCGACATGGCCGAACTCCTGGCACAGATGAACGCCCAGGCCTAGCCACTCAGCGAACGGCCGGTGTGTTTGCCGGTCGTGGTGGGCCCGCGTGGTGATAATGGCCAACTGTGCTCGCGCTGCTGCAGTTTCCCCCGCTGATCGTCGGCTTTCTCTGGGTTGCCGCCTTCGTCGTGATCTCGGTGGGCGGACTGTTCGTGTTCCGCCGGGCGGTGTCGCACACCAAGCTCGAGAACGCCAACTTCGTCTCGGGCGCGGTCTTTCAGGTCGCCGGCGTCCTCTACGCCGTGCTGGTGGCCTTCGTCGTGGTGGTCGTGTGGGAGCAGTTCGGCGACGCCGAGGACGCCAGCAGCAAGGAGGCCTCCGCGGTCGCCGACCTGCTGCGCGATTCCACGGCCCTGCCTCCGCAGTACCGGGCGGAAGTGCAGCAGAGCCTCGTCGCCTATTCCCACGACGTCGTCGACAACGAGTTCACGCGAATGCGGCGCGGCGAGTCGATCGAGGAGCAGTCCGACGCGCTGACCCGGGTGTGGGACTCGTATCTGAAGGTCCAGCCCGAATCACGCAGTGAAATAGCGTTTTTCGACTACGCGATCAGCAGGCTCAACGACCTGAGCACCAACCGCAAGATGCGGGTGTCCACCGGGGACGCCTCGGTGCCCGGCGAGCTGTGGGTGCTGCTGCTGGGCGGCGGCGGCGTGCTGATGATGTTCACCTACCTGTTCGGCACCCGTGACGTCGTGGTGCACGCGATCGCGGTCGGGCTGACCGCGTCGCTGCTCGCGTTCGTCATGTACCTGATCTTCGCGCTGGAACACCCGTATGTCGGCGCGCTGTCGGTGAAGCCGACCCCCTACGTGAACATGCTCAAGGACTGGGCCGGCGGTTAGCTCAGCGCCGCAGACCCGCGAGCAGCCGCCGGTGCACCGGTGGCGCGGGCACGTCCGCCGCGGCCTCGAGCATCTCGGCGACCGAGCTGAACTTGGCACGCGGACGCACCCCGCCTCCGCGGGCGGTCTCGGCCGCGTCGATGGCCTTCCATCCCGCTGCGTCGATCACCGCGGGCTGCCTGCCCCGGACGAACCGGTCGAGCGCCGAGCCGGTGTGCGCGGGTTCTGACAGCAGCCCGTCGTTGTAGTCCGCGACGAGATTGTGCACCGTCTCGGTGGCACAGGACTTGTTGGTGCCGATGAAGCCCGTCGGCCCACGCTTGATCCAGCCCGCCACGTAACTGCCGGGCAGCGGGGCGCCGGTGGCCGGATCGAGCACCCGGCCGCCGTCGTTGGGTACCACGGCCGCCGACTCGTCGAAGGGCAGACCGCGAATCGGCACACCTCGATAGCCGATCGAGGTCAGCACCAGACCGGTCGAGATCTGTGCGACGTCGTCGGTGCCGGTGACCTCGAACTGGATTCCCTGCGCACTATCCGTGCCGAGCACCCGTCGCGGCGTGAGCTGGTAGGCAAAGCGGATGCGGGGCCGGGTGATCGGCGCCGAGGCATCGCCGAGTCCGGACAGCACCTCCAGCTTGTTGCGCGTCAGCGGATCGGTCTCGGTCGACAGATCGGCCAGGACGCGCTCGTGGTCGGCGGCATCGAGCACCACGTCACCCGTCGACGTCAGGCCGATCAATTCGGGCAGCGTGAACGCGGACGCGGCCGGCCCGCGACGCGCGGCGATCACCACCTCGCGAACCCGTGAACTTCGCAGTGCTTGCAGTGCATGATCGGCGATGTCGGTGCGCGACAACACATCCGGATCCATCGTCAGGATGCGCGCCACGTCGAGCGCGACGTTGCCGTTGCCGATGATCACCACCTGCTCGGTGTTCAGGTCGACAGTGAGGCCGGCGAAGTCAGGGTGACCGTTGTACCAGGCGACCACCTCGGTGGCGGTGGCTGTGCCGGGCAGCCCGATCCCGTCGACGTCGAGTCGGCGGTCGGTGGGCGAGCCGACCGCATACAGCACCGCGTGATGGTGTTCGAGGAGCTCGTCGTGGGTGACGTCGGATCCGACCTCGACATTGAGGTAGAAGGAGAAGCCGCGCCGCGCGGCGATCTTGTCGAACAACGTCGTCACACGCTTGGTGTGCTGATGGTCGGGGGCCACCCCGGCGCGCGCCAAACCGTAAGGCGTGGGCAGCTTTTCGAAGACGTTGACCCGCACCCCCTTCTGGGTGAGCAGTTCGTCGGCGGCGTACATGGCCGCGGGGCCGGAGCCGACGATGGCCACGGTCAGCGGCGCTTTCGACCGGCGGCGCACGACCGGCGCCTCGAGCACGGGGGCCAGCTTCGACGTCGGCGGCAGCTTGCCTTCCCGCTTGGGATAGAACGCGGCGTTCAGCTCGATGAACGGAAGCTGCGCGGGTTCGAGTCGGGTGTCGGGAGCGATGGCGCCGACCGGGCACGCCGACACGCAGGCTCCGCAGTCGACGCACGCGACCGGGTCGATGTAGAGCATCTCCGCGGTCGCGAAGCCCGGCTCATCCGGTGAGGGATGGATGCAGTTCACCGGGCACGCGTACACACAGGATCCGTCGCTGCAACACGACTGGGTGATCACATGGGGCATCGGCCTACGCGACCGAGACCAGGTGCTGGCGCTGGGGCTCGCTGCGGTAGCGGCTGGGCTTGCCGCTGATCCGGCAGATCCGCCAGACCAACTTGGCCACCGGGTTCATCAGGCCGGTGTCGTGGGCCAGCATCCGCACGTCGCCGAACATGTCGCGCAGCATCAGCCTGGACTCCGGCGACTTGAAGAAGATCTCCTTGCGGACCGAGCGCGGAATGTCGAACTCCTTCCAGAACGCTCGGGGCGGCACGATGATCGCCGAGCACAGGACTCGCATCACGATCGGCACGTAGATCGACAGCCAGAACCGCTTGCGGCGGGGCAGGTCCGGAACACGCTTGCGCAGGTACTCGTGCGCGAAGGAGATGTGGCGCGCCTCCTCGGCGACGTGAATCGCCATGACCCGCTCCATGATCGGGTGCAGAGTCTTGCCCTCGCGCAGCACGTTCTTCTGCGTGTGATCGATCGGCTCCTCGCCGGCGAGGATCCCGAACCAGAACGGGATGGGCAGCGGACCGGCGACCAACGGGATGACGGGCTGAATCCACTTGAGCAGGCGCGGCATGCCGGGCACGTCGGCGCCGATGTGGTTCACCATCTCCTGGAACATCAGGGTGTGGTTGCACTCCTCGACCGCCTCGTGCAGGCAGTAGCGGTACTCCGGGGAGCCGTTCGGCGTCCAGAACGCGTACTCCATCAGCCCGCGGATCAGGATCGACTCGAAGTGCAGACCCACCTTGGCGACGTTCGCCTGGCGCCACATCCCGATCTCGATCTGCCGTTCGCGAGGCTGCGACCGGTACCACTCGTGCTGGCCGATCGGGTCGGTCGCCGGCAGGATCCACCGTTCGTCGTTCGGCGTCACCGCGAACTCGGGCGAATCCCAGTCGATGTCGGTGTAGGGGTTGAAGTTGCGCCGCACCGAGCCCTCGGACAGCGTCTGGAGGGTGTTGACGTACTCCGGGTCGTCGAGGACGTCCATGTTCCTGCGCCACCGGCGGACGAGCCGGGTCCGTGATTCTTTGACAGCCATGTTGAGCCTCCCGTGCCTCGAGTGAGGTTTACATTCGTACGCTCGCTGTCTAAAGACAGTACCCACGGTCCCAGGAATTAACCAGGGCCTTTTCGTCGGTGTGCGTTATCCAGGTTATTCGCGTCACATGTGAGGTAAATCACCCCTGTCCTGCGCGGATCGTCCGCCGCCGGCGGGCCGGGCCGTCCGCGGCGCCACGTGCGTGCGCTGCTCGATCGCGCCCTCACTACCCTTGGACACCATGGCTGCGCTCTCGATCCCCGACAACCTCAAGCCGCGCGACGGCCGCTTCGGCTGCGGACCGTCGAAGGTCCGACCGGAACAGCTCGCCGCGCTGGCCGCGGCGGGTGATCTGTTCGGCACGTCGCACCGCCAGGCGCCGGTCAAGAACCTGGTCGGGCGCGTGCGCGACGGTCTGCGACAGCTCTTCTCGTTGCCCGACGACTACGAGGTGGTTCTCGGCAACGGCGGGTCGACGGCGTTCTGGGACGCCGCGGCGTTCGGGCTGATCGAGAAGCGCTCGCTGCATCTGACCTACGGAGAGTTCAGCTCGAAGTTCGCCTCGGCGGTGGCCAAGAACCCCTTCGTCGGGGATCCCGTCGTGGTCAAGGCCGACGCGGGCAGCGCCCCCAAGCCGGTGTCGGATCCGTCGGTCGATCTGATCGCGTGGGCACACAACGAGACCTCGACCGGGGTCGCGGTGCCGGTCGAGCGGCCCGACGGGTCGGGCGATGCGTTGATCGCCATCGACGCGACCTCCGCGGCGGGCGGGCTGCCCGTCGACATCACCGCGGCCGACGTCTACTACTTCGCGCCGCAGAAGAACTTCGCCAGCGACGGCGGGCTGTGGCTCGCAGTGATGTCACCGGCGGCGCTGGCGCGGGTGGAGGCGATCGCGGCCGCCGGCAGGTGGGTGCCGGAGTTCCTGTCGCTGCCGATCGCCATCGAGAACAGCGTCAAGAACCAGACCTACAACACGCCGGCGATCGGGACGCTGATCCTGCTCGCCGAGCAGATCGACTGGATGCTGGGCAACGGCGGCCTGGACTGGGCCACCAAGCGGACCGCCGACTCCTCGGGACGGCTGTACTCGTGGGCCGAGGCGTCGCCGTTCGCCACCCCGTTCGTCACCGACCCGGCGCTGCGCTCCCAGGTGGTCGGCACCGTCGACTTCGCCGACGAGGTCGACGCCGCTGCCGTCGCCAAGACGCTCCGGGAGAACGGCATCGTCGATACCGAGCCGTACCGCAAGCTCGGCCGCAACCAGCTGCGCGTCGGAATGTTCCCGGCGGTGGAGCCGGACGACGTCAGCGCGCTCACCGCCTGCATCGACTGGGTCGTGCAGCGGCTCGCCGCTACATGAGACGGGGAGCGATCTCACCGACTGCCGCGTGTCACACGGGTTACAGACTGATAACGCAGTAGGGTGACCCGAATATCGGGCATGGCGCCAGCCCGGAGGAGGTCGTGATGCGGGAACTCAAGGTCGTCGGACTCGACGTCGACGGCAAGCGGATCATCTGCGAAACCGACGACTCCGCGGAGAAATTCGTCCTCAGGTCCGACGACCGCCTCAAGGCCGCCGTACGAGGCGACTGGGTCGGCTCGAACCAGACCGCGATCGATGTCGAGGTGCCGAACATGCTGCGTCCCAAAGATATTCAAGCCAAGATTCGAGCCGGCGCCTCGGTCGAGCAGGTCGCCGCCGCCGCCGGCGCGGACCTCGCCCGAGTCGAGCGGTTCGCCCACCCGGTGCTGCTGGAACGCTCCCGCGCCGCCGAGCTGGCCACCGCCGCGCATCCGGTACTGGCCGACGGGCCGTCGGTACTGACGCTGCTGGAAACGGTGACCGCCGCGCTCGTCGCCCGCGGCCTGGATCCCGACTCCCCGAGCTGGGACGCGTGGCGCAACGAGGACGGCCGCTGGACGGTGCAGATGGCGTGGAAAGCCGGCATGTCGGACAACGTCGCGCACTTCCGCTACGCCCCCGGCGTGCACGGCGGCACCGTCACCGCGTTCGACGATGCGGCCTCCGAGTTGATCGACCCGAACTTCGCCCGCCCCCTGCGGCCGCTGGCGCCCGTCGCGCAACTGGCCCTCGAAGAACCCCAGGCTCCGCTGTCGACACCCACCGAAGCGCCCGAGCCGCCGCCGACGACCAAGCCGCCGCGCCCCCGCAAGACACGTCCGGCCGTACCCGCCTGGGAGGACGTCCTGTTAGGCGTGCGTTCCAGCGGCGGCGAGCGCTAACAGCGCGATCCACGCCCCCGCGACACCCACCCCGGCGCCGAGCACGAACCAGCGCCACACCGGCACCTTGCGCCAGCCCCACACCGTGGGCGCGAGCCCGCCGACGGCGACCAGGTTCAGGCCCACCGCGAGCAGGGGATGAACGCGCGTGAGCCCGATGCTCAACACGATGATCGCCGCGGCCACCACCGCGGCGACGAACGCTGCGACCGTGAGCCCCGTCGCCCACGGCGTCGAGTCGTCACTCACGGCGCGAGCCTATCCCGTTCGTAGAACGCCAACGCTGCAGCCGTGGCGACGTTGAGGGAGTCGGTGCCGCGCGACATCGGAATCCGCACGCGCACGTCGGCGGCCCGCATCGTCCGCTCCTGCAGCCCCGGGCCTTCCGCGCCCACCAGGATGGCCACGCGCTCCCCCGCCAACCCTGCGACCGCCTCGGCCAGCGTCAGCGCACCAGGATCGGGCGTCATCGCAATCAGCCGAAATTCTCTGCTAAGCAACAGATTCAGATCGTCCGGCCAGTTCGCCGCCCGCGCGAACGGCACCAGCAGGGCGTGTCCCATCGACACGCGCACAGCCCGCCGGTAGAGCGGATCGGCACAGCCGGACCCGAAGACGATCGCGTCGACGCCCAATCCGGCGGCGTTGCGGAATATCGAACCCAGGTTCTCGTGGTCGTTGACGCCCTCGAGCACCGCGACCGTGCGGGCTGTGTCGAGGATCTGCGGCACCTCGAGTTCGGGAGCGCGCGACGCCGACGCCAGCACGCCGCGGTTGAGGTGGAAGCCGACGACCTCGGCCATCACCTCGGCGCTGACGCGGTAGAACGGCGCGCCCACTCCGTCGAGGCGGGCACCGAGTTCGGTCAGCCGCCGGTCGGTGCCGAGGAACGCGCGGGCGACGAATCGGCTGGCCAGCATGCGCTGCACCACCAGAACGCCCTCGGCGATGACGAGCCCCTTGCCGGTGGGCAGGTCGGGCCTGGGGTCGACGCTGTTGAGATCACGGAAGTCGTCGAGCCGCGGGTCGGCGGGGTCAGCGACGTCGATGACATCGACGACTTCGGCTCTCACGGATGTCGAGGTTACCCAGCCACTAGATTGACGGCGATGGACGAATCCCCACAGCCGCCCCCGCTGCCCGCTGCCCTGCTGACGCCGTGGCCCGTCATCGTGGTCATCACGTGCGGGTGGGTGATCGCGACGATCCTGGCGTTCACGGTGAGCTCGCTGCAGGACTGGCGGCCGATCTGCCTCGCGGGCCTCGGCGTGGGAGTGCTTGGCACATCGATCTTTCTGTGGCAACGTCACGCCGTGCGTCGCGGGTCCCGCGGCGCCCAGAGCGGCTTGAGCTGACGACTCGCCCGAAAGAACGAGAAAGAGGAATCCATGGCAGCGCCGATATTGCAAGCGCAGATCGACATCAATGCCCCGGTGTCCACAGTCTGGGACCTGGTGTCCGACCTGAGCAAGATGCCGCAGTGGAGTCCGCAGTGCCGCTGGATGAAGCCCGTCGGCGGGCTGCGCCAAGGAGCACGCACCATCAACCTGAACCGGCGCGGCAAGCTGTTCTGGCCGACCACCTGCCGCATCACCGAGCTCGTCCCCGAGCAGAAGCTGGCGTTCCGGGTCAACGAGAACAACACCGTCTGGAGCTATGAGCTCGAGCCGACCGAGGCGGGCACCCGGCTCATCGAGACCCGGCATGCCGAGAACGGCACGACGGCGACGTCGAACTTCCTCGTCGGCAAGTTCATGGGCGGTGTGCCGAACTTCGAGAAGGAACTCGTCGAAGGCATGAACCAGTCGCTGACGCGCATCAAGAACGCCGCGGAGAACTAACTAGTCGGGGCGCTCCACGAAGTCGAGGACGCCGTCGTCGTACGGGTCGTACAGCGGAGACCCGCCCCCGTGCGGCGCCGGCGTATCCGAGTGGGCACCGCAGCCGTACTCGGCGTCGACGACATGGCCGTCGGCGGCGAACTCGTTGGCACACACACCGAACAGCACCCCGAGCGAGCCGCCCAGCGGAACGTAGAAAGCGCAGTCGCGGCACACGCGCCGCGTCGCCCTGGCCATCGCCGAGCCGGGACCGTGATCGCCGTCGTGCCAGCGCTGTGCGGTGTCATTACGTCCCCACAGGCTCAGGACCTGTCTGCGGCCGAGTCCGACCTCGACGGCCACGTCGTCGATCTGCGGATCGCCGGTGGCCATGTACCCCGGCACGAGGCGGGGATCGTCGGCCGGGGGCGCCAGCAAATCTCCGGGGCTGAGGTCTCCGGGCCGGACGCGCTCCTCCCAGGGCACCCACTGCGGCGCCAGCAGCGCTGTCGGACCCGGGACGAGCACCACTTCGCTGATGGTGGCCTGGGTGGCGCCGGGACATGCGGCGACGACGACCGCCCACTGCCAGCCCCGGTAGCCCGGCATCTCCGCGAGGAACCGGTGGGTCGCCGACGCCGGATCCTCGAATCCGGCGCCGAGATACTCCCCGACGGTGTTCTCACCGCTGCTCTCGACGATCGCCGCACGGGCCTCGGCGACCGCACCGAGCAGAAGCTCCGCCAACTCGGCCGGCACCTCGCCGGGATCCGGCGCCGCGGCTGAGACGTCTGGCGCCGATTCCTGGTCTTGCGCCTGCACCACCTGCTGGTGATCGGGATCCGTCACGCTGTCCATCGCCCCCAATACTGCCCGAAAGCGGCGAGGTGCAGCCACACCGGTCGCCTGCGCGCCCACTGTCGCCTCCATGGGGGAGAATCGATGCGTGACAGGAGCGCGGCGCGACCACCAGGACCCGGATGGTCCGCACGGCGGACGCTACTACCCTCCGCGACCGCCTGTGGGTGAACACCCGGGAATGGCCAATTACCCCAGCGACCCGGTTTCCGACCCGGGTCGGCGCCGGGGCACACCGAACTCGAGCGCCAACCGGTGGCTCCCGCCACTCGACGATCGCGAGCGCCACCACGGGTACGACCAGTACGACGCGGGCGGCCGGTACGGGTCCGGCGGCGAGAAAGTCACCGTCACCCGCGCGGCGGCCCAGCGCAGCCGCGAGATGGGCTCGAAGATGTACGGCCTGGTGCACCGGGCCGCCACCGCCGACGGCGCGGACAAGTCGGGCCTGACGGCGCTGACGTGGCCGGTGGTCGCGAACTTCGCGGTCGACGCGGCGATGGCGGTCGCGTTGGCCAACACGCTGTTCTTCGCCGCCGCCACCGGGGAGAGCAAGAGTCGTGTGGCGCTCTACCTGCTCATCACCATCGCGCCGTTCGCCGTCATCGCGCCGCTGATCGGCCCCGCCCTCGACCGCCTGCAGCACGGCCGGCGGGTGGCGCTCGCCGCCTCCTTCGCCTTCCGTACGGTGCTCGCCGTGCTGTTGATCGCCAACTACGACGGAGCCACCGGTAGCTATCCGTCCTGGGTGCTCTACCCGTGCGCGCTCGGGATGATGGTGCTGTCGAAATCGTTCTCCGTGCTGCGCAGCGCCGTGACGCCGCGGGTGCTGCCGCCGTCGATCGACCTCGTCCGGGTGAACTCGCGGCTCACCACGTTCGGCCTGCTCGGCGGCACGATGATCGGCGGCGGTATCGCCGCGGCCGCCGAGTGGGGGTTCCAGCTCTTCCAGATGCCGGGCGCGCTGTACGTCGTGGTGGCGGTGACGATGGCCGGCGGCGTCCTGGCCATGCGCATCCCGAAGTGGGTCGAAGTGACCGAGGGTGAGGTGCCCACCACGTTGAGTTACCGCGGCGACACCGGTGAGACGCGTCGCCAGCCCGACTCCGCGAAGGCGCGCCAACCCCTGGGACGCAACATCATCGCCGCGCTCTGGGGCAACTGCACCGTCAAGGTGATGGTCGGATTCCTGTTCCTGTATCCCGCGTTCGTCGCCAAGGCGCACGACGCCAGTGGTTGGGAACAGCTGCGCATCCTCGGACTGATCGGCGCAGCAGCGGCGATCGGCAACTTCACCGGCAACTTCACCGCCGCCCGGCTCGAGCTCGGCCACCCCGCGCAGCTGGTGGTGCGGTGCGCGGTCGCCGTCACCGCGATGGCGCTCGCGACGGCGCTGACCGGCAATCTGCTCGTCGCCGCCGCGGCGACGTTGATCACGTCTGCCGCCAGCGCGATCGCCAAGGCGTCACTGGACGCCTCGCTGCAGGATGACCTACCCGAGGAGTCGCGCGCGTCGGCCTTCGGACGGTCCGAATCGCTGCTGCAGTTGGCCTGGGTCGTCGGCGGCGCCACCGGCGTGCTGATCTACACCGAGCTGTGGGCAGGCTTCACGACGATCACCGGGCTTCTCATCCTCGGCCTGGCCCAGACGGTGTTCAGCTACCGCGGGGAGTCGTTGGTGCCGGGGCTCGGCGGTAACCGCCCGGTGCTGGCCGCACAACAGGGCGTGCGCGCCGACACTGCGGCGGTGACGCTCGAGTGAAGCGGATCATCGCTGTTCTCGCGGCGGTGGCACTGGTGTCGTCGATCGCTACCGGCGTGCTGGTGTGGCGACTGACCCGCCACCACACCGCCGAGCTGCCGCAGATCTCGGCGTACACGCACGGGCACCTGGCCCGCGTGGGACCGTACCGGTTCTGCCAGGTCCTCAATCCGACCGACTGCGTCGTCCCCGGCGATCAGGGCGAGCTGCCGGTGACCGCGCGCGACCCCATCCAGCTGTCGGTCCCTCCGGCCGTCTCGCGGGCTCCGTGGGTGCTGCTGCGCGCCTACGAGGACGCCGACGTGGTCAGTGAATTCCGGCCCGACACCCGGCTGGCGGTGACCATCCCGACCGTCGACCCGCAGCGGGGAAAGTTGACGGGGATCGCCGTGCAGCTGCCGACGCTGGTGCGCGACGAGGCCGGCAACGAATTCCCGGTACCGCACGCCGAGTGGTCGGTGCGCACGGTCTGGGGCTAGTCGGCTCCGTGCCCTTCGGGCACCCGTTCGGTTTCGCGCGTCGGCCCGGGCGGGGTGCCGTCACCGAAGGGCCTGCCGCCCAACGCTTCCCGTCCATGTGGCGTGAGCCAATTGGACAGGTCGGGCCCCTTGGGAACCACTCCGGTGGGGTTGATGTCGGAGTGCACGATGTAGTAGTGCTGCTTGATCTGGACGAAGTCGATGGTGTCCCCGAAACCGGGCGTCTGGAACAGGTCTCGCGCGTAGGCCCACAGCACCGGCATTTCGGAGAGCTTGCTGCGATTGGCCTTGAAGTGTCCGTGATACACCGGATCGAACCGGGCCAGCGTGGTGAACAGCCGCACGTCGGCCTCGGTGATGGTGTCGCCGACCAGGAACCGCTGATCGGTCAGCCGCTCGGAGACCCAGTCCAGCGCGGTGAACAACCGGTCGTAGGCGCGCTCGTAGGCCCTCTGTGAACCGGCGAATCCACAGCGGTACACACCGTTGTTGATCTCGGTGTAGATGCGCTGGGCGACGTCGTCGATCTCGTCGCGCAGCGGCTCGGGATAGAGCTGCGGCGCGCCGTCGCGGTGGTGAGCGCTCCACTCGGTCGAGAAGTCCAGGGTGATCTGGGCGAAGTCGTTGGTGACGACCTCGCCCGTGGGGATGTCGACGATCGCGGGGACAGTGACACCCTTCGGGTAGTCGGCGATGCGCTTGTTGTAGGCGTCGCGCAGGAAGTGGATGCCGAGAACCGGGTCGACCTCGCCGGGGTCGAGGTCGAAGGTCCAGCTGCGTTCGTCATGAGTCGGGCCGCAAAAGCCAATGGACAGCACGTCTTCGAGGCCGAGCAGCCGGCGCACGATGATGGTGCGGTTCGCCCACGGGCACGCGCGGGCGACCACCAGCCGGTAGCGACCGGGCTCGACGGCATAGCCGTCCCGACCGTCGGCGGTGATCCGGGTGGTGATGTAGTCGGTGTCCCGGTTGAAGTCTCCACCGGAGGACGACGGGTCGGCGACATAGCTCATGGGTCAGTCATACCCGCCGAGGGTGGACTTCCGTCTGCGGCTCAGGCGTCGAGTTCGCGCGCGACCGCGCGCACCACCTCGGAGACTCGCCGGGCCACCTTGCGGTCCGGGTACCGCCCCTTGCGCAGCTCGGGCTGAACCGCGCCCTCGAGCAGGGTGATCATGTCCTCGACCATCCCGTGCAGTTCGTCGGGAGTGTGCTTGTGTTCGGCGGCCGCCGCCTCGCGACGAGTCCGCGTCAGGCTGGGCGGCGGGTCGATGAGCTTCAGGCTGAGTGCCTGCGGACCGCGGCGGCCGGCGGCGACACCGAACTCGACGCGCTGACCTGCCTTCAGGCCCTCGACGCCGGCGGGCAACGCCGAGGAACGCACGTACACGTCCTCACCGTCTTCCTGCGAGAGGAACCCGAAGCCCTTCTCCGCGTCGTACCACTTCACCCGGCCGGTCGGCACTGGTCTCACCTGCTTGTCTGATCTGTTGCCAATAGTCTGTCCCGTTGCGGGTACACGCCTGTACATAGAGGAAGCGCCCCGGCAGCGTCGGGACGCGTCGAGGCTGATCCTACTCGGACGTCGCCGCAGCCAGCACCCCCTTATGTCGGTAGGCTGCAATCACTGCTGGAGGAAGAGATGCGCCTGATACTGAACGTCATCTGGTTGATCTTCGGCGGTCTGTGGCTTGCGCTGGGCTATCTGCTCGCCGCCTTGATCTGCTTCATCCTCATCATCACCATCCCGTTCGGGTTCGCGTCCCTGCGCATCGCGCTCTACGCCTTATGGCCGTTCGGTCGCACCATCGTCGACAAGCCGGGCGCCCGGCCAGGCGCGCTCGTCGGCAACATCATCTGGATCATCGTCGCCGGGGTGTGGCTGGCCCTCGGACATCTCGTCAGCGCCGTGGCCATGGCCGTCACGATCATCGGCATCCCGCTGGCACTGGCGAACCTGAAGCTGATCCCGGTGTCGCTGATGCCGCTGGGCAAGGAGATCGTGCCGGTCGACGCGGCGCGGTCGACGCAGGTCGGAGTCGCCCTGTGACGGTCGTGGCGCTCGGCCTGCCGTCGGTGCAGCGACCACTGCCGGCGGCGCCTACCGACGGTCCGCTGATCGACACGTTCGGTCGGGTGGCCACCGACCTGCGCGTCTCGCTGACCGACCTGTGCAATCTGCGCTGCACGTACTGCATGCCGGCCGAGGGACTCGACTGGCTGCAGGGCGAGCAGAAGCTGCGGCCCGCCGAGCTCAACCGGCTGATCTCGATCGCGGTCACCCGGCTCGGAATCACGAGCGTCCGCTTCACCGGGGGCGAGCCGCTCGTGGTGCCGCACCTCGAAGAGGTCATCGCTGCGACCGCGGTGCTGCGCCCTCGCCCGGAGATCACCCTGACCACCAACGGCGTCGGACTGGCCCGGCGCGCCGCCGGGCTCAAGGCCGCGGGGCTGGACCGGATCAACGTCTCGCTGGACACCGTCGACGCTGCGCGGTTCGCTGCCATCACCCGCCGTGATCGGCTGGCCGACGTCGTCGACGGGCTGCAGGCGGCCCAGGCCGCAGGGCTGGACCCCGTCAAGGTCAACGCGGTGCTCGACCCGGTCACCGGCCTCGACGACGCCGTGGCGCTGCTGCGGTTCTGCCTGCGACACGGCTACCAGCTGCGCATCATCGAACAGATGCCTCTCGACGCCGGTCACGCGTGGGAGCGGGACCGTGCCGTCCGCGCCGACGACATCCTCGCCGAGTTGCGGCGACACTTCACGCTGAACCCCGATCCCGCCCCGCGCGGCTCCGCCCCGGCCGAGCTGTGGCAAGTCGATGACGGGACGGGCGCCACGGGTCGCGTGGGCATCATCGCGTCGGTGTCGCATGCGTTCTGTGCGGCATGTGACCGCAGTCGCCTGACCGCCGACGGCCAGGTCCGCAACTGCCTGTTCGCCCGCGAGGAGACCGATCTGCGTGCGCTGCTGCGGTCCGGAGCCGACGACGCCGCATTGGAGGCTGCGTGGCGCGCCGCGATGTGGGCCAAGGCGGCCGGGCACGGGATCAACGAGCCGGATTTCGTCCAGCCCGATCGTCCGATGAGCGCGATCGGCGGCTGATCAGTGCAGGCAGACGTCGAGGTGCGGGTGACCGTTCGCTTCTTCGCCGCGGCACGGGCGGCAGCAGGCGCCGAGGAGGAGGTCGTCAAACTCCCCGCAGGCGCGACCGTGGCCGACCTGATCGCCCTCCTCGAGGCGCGCGGCGAGACGTTGTCGAGGGTGCTGGCTCGCTGCTCCTACCTGTGCGATGGAGTTGCGGTGCGCGACACCGCAACTGCGCTCGGCGACGCGCAGACCCTCGATGTGCTGCCGCCGTTTGCAGGCGGATAGCGCGGTCACACCCGTTCCGCGCGGAATGTATTCCGTGATTTGCGTCACATCACGGAATGGTCACAGGATGGCTACGCGGAGGTTGAGGAACCCGGCACCTGCAGGAACGACGCTTCCTCCTGCGCATTTAGAGATTTTTTAGTATTTGCCGCGGTCTCAGACACGGCGTGGAGCAAAAGGTGACGGGACTGTGGCGAGCCGTTACGGTCTTGAACCAGGCCATCGACCCCCACCTTGCGATCGGCCTGCCGCGTCACCAGCCGCGCCGAACTCCATCCGCTGGTACGCGGGGACAACGAGACCCAACTTGGATGGAGGCGGGGGACCCACTGGTCCACCGAAAAGAAGGACCGGGAACCGATTCGGTTCCTTGGGGTGAAGCCGTCGCCGTTTCGACGACGCCGGCCGGGCGACCTCTCCAGCCCGAACCCGACAGCTGACCTCGCGGGCGCTTCAAGAGAGGACCACGCGCACTTATGAGTGGACGGCATCGCAAGCCCACTTCTTCAGCTGTAAACGTCGCGAAGATCGCCTTCACCGGCGCGGTCATCGGCGGCGGAAGCCTCGCCCTCGCGGGCAATGCCTCTGCTGCCACCGACAGCGAATGGGACAAGGTCGCCAGCTGCGAGTCCGGCGGCAACTGGGCGATCAACACCGGCAACGGGTATCAGGGCGGGCTGCAGTTCTCCGCCAGCACCTGGTCGGGCCACGGCGGCGGCGAGTTCGCCCCGGCAGCTCACCTGGCCACCAAGGACGAACAGATCGCCGTCGCCGAACGTGTCCTGGCCACCCAGGGCAAGGGCGCCTGGCCCGTGTGCGGCGGGCCGCTCTCCGCCGCAACTCCACGCAATGTCGTGGAACAGCCGCCTGCGCCGTTGAACCCGCTGCTCGCCAACGGTCAGCTGCCCCCGCCGCCACCGCTCGATCCGTTCGCGCCGCCCCCGCCGCCGGCCCCCGCGCCGTTCGATGCGATGTCGGCCTCCCCTGCCGCCTGCACCCGACGCTCCGCCGCCGCCCGCGCCCGTGGACGCCCCACCACCCGCAGCCGCCCCGATGGACGCACCGCTGCCCCCGCCGCCTCCCGCTCCCCGGTGGTCGACGTCGCCAACTGGGACCCCGCACACGGTCCCGCTCCCGCCGATCAGCCGCAGGTGTGGGCACTGCACACCGGTGATGTGCCGCTGCAGCCTGCACCCACCGACCCGGCGCCCGCACCGGCCCCGGCTCCCGCGCCGAACGCCGTCGCCGCACCGGCACCCGACCCGCTGGCCCCGCTCGGTGCGCTCAACGTCCCGGGCCCGGCTTACGACGTCGCGAACCAGGCGATCAGCGGCGACCTCCCGCTACCCGACGGGGTTCCGCACCTGGCGAGCCCGCAGAACCTTCCGCCCGGGACCACCGCGGATCCCAGTCAGCTGCCCGGCGCAGGTAGTCCGAACGTGAGCTACCTCAAGGACATCTGGCACGCGATCCAGACCCAGGAGATCTCCGGCAAGGACGCGCTGCTGGCCCTGACCCAGCGGCCGATGACGACTCCGGGCACGACGGGTGGCCCAGCGCCCGAGCTGCCGGCGCCTCCGGCCCCGGGCACGCCGCCCGCCGCGCCGGTCCCCGGCCCCGCACCGGTGGTGCCGCCCGCCTGATCCGTCAGGCGGAGTTGACCCACTCGTCGGTGCCGTCAGAGAAGAACTGGTGCTTCCACACCGGAAGCCGGGCTTTGACGGCGTCGACGAGACGGGAGCAGGTCTCGAACGCAGCGCCGCGGTGGTCGGCCGCTACCGCGGCGACCAGCGCGGCGTCTCCGATGTGCAGCGTCCCGATGCGGTGGCTGACCGCGATGGCCCGCACTCCCTGACAAGTCGCGGCGATCTCCGCGGCGACCTCGGACAGGGTCTGCTCCGCGGTCGGGTGCGCCGAGTATTCGAGCCGGGTCACGCCGCGTCCGCCGTCGTGGTCGCGGACGACGCCGGCGAAGGCGACCACCGCACCGGCGGCGTGGTGGGCGACCAAGGCCTCGTGCTCGGGTGAATCGATGGGGTGCTCGGTCAGTGCAACGCGCACGACGGTTGTCATCGTGAGTGGTCCTTGCCTCGGAGTTGGTCGAGTGCGTGGTCGAGCACGTCTGCGAGCACACCCAGCCCGTCTCGCACGCCCCCGACCGAACCCGGCAGGTTGACGATCAACGTGCGGCCGGACACCCCGCAGACGCCGCGCGACAGCACCGACGTGGGCACCCGCGGAAGCCCCGAACGCCGGAGCGCATCGGCCAGGCCAGGGATCTCGTAGTCCAGCAGCGCGGCAGTCACCTGCGGAGTGGAGTCGGTCGGCGAGATGCCGGTGCCCCCGGAGGTGATGACGACGTCGGCTTCCCGCACGAGCGCGTCACGCAGCGCCGATCCGACGGGCTCGCCGTCGGCGACGACGACGGCAGCTGAGGTGGCGATGCCGCGCTCGTTGAGCCAGTCCACGATGACGGGCCCGCAGCGGTCCTCGTACACACCGGCTGAGGCGCGGGTGGACGCGATGATGACCACGCCCGTCCGGCTCACGCGCTCACCTGGCCCACGTGCCCGTCTTGCCGCCCTCCTTGTGCACCACGCGGATGTCGTCGATGCGTGCGCTGCGGTCGACGGCCTTGATCATGTCGTAAACGGTCAGCGCCGCCACGCTGACGGCCGTCAGCGCCTCCATCTCCACACCCGTGCGATCGGTGGTCCGCACCGTCGCGGTGATGCCCACCGAGCCGGGGTCGCCGTTGTGGGCCACGGTGAAGTCGATGTCCACGCCGGTGATGCCCAGCGGATGACAGAGCGGCACCAGCTCGCTGGTGCGCTTGGCGGCCATGATGCCGGCGACTCGCGCGGTGGCCAGGGCATCACCCTTGGGCAGCCCGTTGGCGCTGATCATCTCGACGACGTCGGGGCGGGTGTGGACGGTCCCTGCAGCCACCGCCGTCCGCTTGGTGACGTCCTTGGCGCTGATGTCCACCATGTGCGCCGCGCCGGTCTCGTCGACGTGGGAAAGGGCGGGAACGTCGCCGGAGGGATCGGAGCCCACCGCTGGTGCACCGCTACTTGTTGATGACGGTGACAGTGTGGATGAACGGCAGCTCGTCGGCAGGCAGCGGGAAAGTCACGTCGCCGAACGGCGAGAGGGCGCCGGT
This sequence comes from Mycolicibacterium chubuense NBB4, assembly GCF_000266905.1. The sequence continues at coordinate 4,640,605 of NC_018027.1, forward strand.
GCGGTCGGCGGCAAGCTCGCTGACGGCGTGGTCGTCGGCATCGGTCGTCGGCCAGCCCGGATCGACGTATCGGTTCTTCTTGTCATCAGCCACGGGGACATTGTGGCAGGCCGATCGCGCGCTGGCGAGCTCGGGAGGCTGCTTTACGCTGGTCACGATGAGTGCGAACACTCCGGGCGTGCCACTGGGCGCCTGGTTGGCCGAGTTGGACGACGAGCGGCTGATCCGGCTGCTGCGCCTCCGCCCCGACCTCACGCAGCCGCCGCCGGGGACCATCGCCGCCCTGGCCGCGCGTGCGGCCGCCCGCCAGTCGGTCAAGGCTGCCACCGACGACCAGGACTTTCTGCACCTGACGGTGCTCGACGCCATGCTGACGCTGCACGCCGACACCGTCGCGGTGACGACGGCCGAGCTGCGCGACGTCCTCGGACAACGCGCCGCCGACGCGGACGTGGTGGGTGCTGTCGAGGACCTGCGCGAGCTGGCGCTGATCTGGGGTGAGTCGTCGGGTGACGGGGCGCTTCGCGTCGTCGCCGAAGCAGCGAACAGCTTGCCGTGGTATCCCGGACAGGCGACGCTCGAGACCACCGCGATGTCCGTCGACGACGTCGCCGGCGCCCTGAGCGCCCTGGACGCCCCCGCGCGGGACCTGCTCGACAAGCTCCGCGACGGATCGCCGATCGGCCGGACCCGCGACGCCCTGCCCGACACCCCGCCCGAGCGGCCCGTGCCGCGTCTGCTGGCCGCGGGCCTGTTGCGCCGCCTGGACGCCGACACGGTGATCCTGCCCAGGCTGGTCGGGCAGGTTCTCCGCGGCGAGGTGCCCGGGCCCGTGAAGTTGACCAAGCCCGACCCGACGGTGTCGTCGACGGCCGTGCGCGACGTGGACGCCGTGGCCGCGGGCGCAGCGATCGACCTGCTGCGCGAGGTGGAGATCCTCCTCGAGACGCTCAGCACCGCGCCGGTGCCCGAACTGCGCAGCGGCGGGCTCGGGATTCGCGACGTCAAGCGCCTGACGAAGACCACGGGGATCGACGAGCGGCGGCTCGGACTGCTCCTCGAGGTGAGCGCTGCCGCGGGGCTGATCGCGGCGGGCATGCCCGACCCGGGCCCGCCGGACGCTGCGGGAACGTACTGGACACCGACCGTCGCCGCCGACCGGTTCATCGAGTCGGCGACGTCGGTCAGGTGGCATCTGCTGGCGTCGGCCTGGCTGGATCTGCCGGGCCGGCCCAGCCTCGTCGGCGCTCGCGGACCGGACGGCAAACCCTATGCGGCGCTGTCTGATTCGCTGTTCTCAACCGCCGCTCCGCTGGACCGCAGACTGCTGCTGGAGGTGCTGGCCGAACTCCCGCCGGGATCGGGCGTCGACGCGGACAGCGCCTCGCGGGCGATGGTGTGGCGCCGCCCGCGCTGGTCGGTGCGGCTGCAGCCGGATCCCGTCGCCGACCTGCTGACGGAGGCGCACGCGATGGGCGTGGTGGGCCGGGGAGCCATCGCCTCGCCGATCCGGCGGATGCTCGCCGGTGAACCAGAGGACGCCGTCGTCGCGGCGATGGACAAAGCCCTGCCCACACCCATCGACCACTTCCTGCTCCAGGCCGACCTGACGGTGATCGTGCCGGGCCCGCTCGAGCGACCTCTGGCCGAGCAGTTGGCGTCCGTGGCCACAGTCGAGAGCGCCGGCGCGGCGATGGTGTACCGCATCGACGAGTCGTCCATCCGGCGCGCCTTGGACACGGGCAAAACGGCGGGCGAGCTGCACGCGCTGTTCGCGCGTCACTCGAAAACGCCCGTGCCACAAGCACTGACGTACATGATCGACGACGTCGCGCGGCGGCACGGCCAGCTGCGGGTGGGCATGGCGTCCTCGTTCGTGCGCTGCGAGGATCCCGCACTGCTGGCGCAGGCCGTGGCCGCTCCGGCGACGGCTTCGGTGGAACTTCGGCTGCTGGCGCCCACCGTCGCGGTGTCGCAGGCACCGATCGCCGACGTGCTGGCCGCGTTGCGCAGATCCGGCTTCGCTCCCGCGGCCGAGGACTCGACGGGCACCATCGTCGATCTGCGCAGCCGCGGCGCCCGCGTGCCGGCGGTGGGCCGCCGTCGGGGGTACCGGCACACTCCCGCCCCGACCGATCAGACGCTCGCCGCGATCGTCGCCGTGTTGCGCAAGGTCGCCGCCGCGCCGCCGTCGGGCCTGCGACTGGACCCCGCCGTGGCGATCTTGGAACTGCAGCAGGCGGCTCACCATCAGGAATCGGTGGTGATCGGGTATGTCGATCCCGCCGGGGTCGCGACGCAGCGGGTCGTCGCGCCGATCAACGTGCGCGGAGGGCAGCTGACCGCCTACGATCCGGCGTCCGGACGGGTGCGGGAGTTCGCCATCCACCGCGTGACGTCGGTGGTGTCTGCAGAATCCGGATAATGGGCAGGATGACGTCCCATCGAGGTGCCGCATGACCGACGGCCCACTGATCGTGCAGTCCGACAAGACTGTCCTGCTCGAGGTCGATCACGAGCAAGCCGGCGCCGCGCGCGCGGCGATAGCCCCGTTCGCGGAGTTGGAGCGCGCGCCCGAGCACGTCCACACCTACCGCGTCACCCCGCTGGCGCTGTGGAACGCCCGCGCCGCCGGGCACGACGCCGAACAGGTCGTCGATGCGTTGGTGACGCATTCGCGGTACGCGGTGCCGCAGCCGCTGCTGGTCGACATCGTCGACACCATGGCCCGGTACGGCCGGCTCCAACTGGTCAAGCATCCGGCGCACGGCCTGACGCTCGTCAGCCTCGACCGCGCGGTACTGGAAGAGGTGCTGCGCAACAAGAAGATCGCCCCCATGCTGGGCGCGCGCATCGATGACGACACGGTGATCGTGCACAACAGCGAGCGCGGCCGGATCAAGCAGATGCTGCTCAAGATCGGCTGGCCGGCCGAGGACCTCGCCGGATACGTCGACGGCGAGGCGCACCACATCGGCCTCGAGCAGGACGGGTGGCAGTTGCGCGATTACCAGCAGATGGCCGCCGACTCGTTCTGGGACGGCGGGTCGGGGGTCGTCGTGCTGCCGTGCGGTGCCGGCAAGACCCTGGTCGGGGCGGCGGCGATGGCCAAGGCCGGGGCCACCACGCTGATCCTCGTGACGAACACCGTCGCGGGCCGCCAGTGGAAGCGCGAGCTGATCGCGCGCACCTCCCTGACGGAAAGCGAGATCGGCGAGTACTCCGGCGAGCGCAAAGAAATCCGTCCCGTGACGATCGCCACCTACCAGGTGATCACCCGCCGGACCAAGGGCGAGTACAAGCACCTCGAGCTGTTCGACAGCCGCGACTGGGGGCTGATCATCTACGACGAGGTGCACCTGCTTCCCGCGCCGGTGTTCCGCATGACGGCGGACCTGCAGTCGCGGCGCCGGCTCGGTCTGACCGCGACGCTGATCCGTGAGGACGGTCGCGAAGGTGACGTGTTCTCCCTGATCGGACCGAAACGGTATGACGCACCGTGGAAGGACATCGAGGCGCAGGGCTGGATCGCGCCGGCGGAGTGTGTGGAGGTTCGGGTCACGATGACCGACAACGAGCGCATGCTCTACGCGACCGCCGAGCCCGACGAACGCTACAAGCTGTGCGCCACGGCGCACACCAAGATCGCAGTGGTGAAGTCGATCTTGGAGCGCCACCCCGACGAACCCACGCTGGTGATCGGCGCCTATCTCGACCAACTCGACGAGCTGGGCGCCGAACTCGACGCGCCCGTTATCCAGGGATCGACGAAGACTGCCGAGCGCGAGGCGCTCTTCGACGCGTTCCGCCGCGGCGAGATCCGCACCCTGGTGGTGTCCAAGGTGGCGAACTTCTCGATTGATCTTCCGGAAGCCAGTGTGGCCGTTCAGGTTTCGGGGACATTCGGCTCCCGGCAGGAGGAAGCTCAGCGCCTCGGGCGGTTGCTGCGCCCGAAGGCCGGCGGTGGCGGCGCGGTGTTCTACTCGGTGGTCTCGAGGGACAGCCTCGACGCCGAATACGCCGCGCACCGGCAACGGTTCCTGGCCGAGCAGGGCTACGGCTACGTCATCAAGGACGCCGACGACCTGCTCGGACCCGCGATCTAGAACATACCCGTCAGCGCGTCACGCTCAGGGTTACGCCCGCCGAGGCGGTCTGGCCCGAGTCGTCCTTGACGACGATCGCGATCGACCGAATCCAGATGAGGTCCAACACCCCGCCTCCGAATGTGGTGGCGGAGAACGTGACCGCCTGAAGCGCCTGTTCGTACTGAGCCTTCGTCGCCGTGCCGTACAACCGAAGCGTTCGCGTAGCCGAATCCCACGATGACTGAATCGGATTGCCTGCGATAGCGACGTACGCCAGAACGTCACCGTTGACGAAGTTGTTCGAAATCCGCAACGTGGCTTCAGTCATGTAGTCCGAGTCGCCGTCGAGGACGCTGGCAGTTGCGACGGGGTTGACTGCCGGATCGCCGACCCCGTAGCTGAGTAAGCGGCCGGTGGTAGTGACCAATGGCGCAAGGGGATTGGCTGCGCTCACCGTGACCGTGCCCGGCAGCACACTGCTCACCCCGGTGTCGTCGCTGACGCTCACGCTGACCGTGCGGATGATGCCCGCTCCCCCGCTCGCCGAGAATGTCACCGCCTCGAGTGCCTGCTCGTACTGGGCCTTGGTCGCCACGCCCGACAGCGTCAGGGTGCTGCTGGCGGCGTCCCAGCTGGCGGTGATGGGGATACCCGAGATGGTTGCGTAGGCGAGCGCGTCTCCGGACTGACCGAATGCCGTGATCTTCACGGTGGCTTGCGACATGTAGTCGGAGTCGGCGTCGGCGATGCCTGCAGCCGAGATGAAGGTCACGGGCGCCTTCCCGAACGTGTACGTCGCCCCGCCTGTGGTGGTGATCGTCGGGGCGAGCGAGTATCTCGCGCCGGCTGTCACGGTGGCCGGCAGCAGTGCACTCACCTGGGTGTCGTCGGTGACGCTGAACGAAATGGTCCGCGCGATCAGCACCGATTGGGTCGCTGCGAACGTGACGTTGGCCAGCGCCGTCTCGTACTCCGCGAGGGTGGCTTGCCCCGACAAGGTCAACGTCAGGGAGTCGGCGTCCCAGCTGGCCGAGATCGGCCCGGCAGCGGGACCGGCATACCCCAGGACGTCGCCGGTCTGGCCCAGCAGCGAAATCGCGACCGTCGCTTTGGAAAGGTATTGCGAATCGGCGTCGCTGATCGACACCGCCGAGGCGACCTTCACCGGTGGCGCACCGATGGTGTGCACGGGCGCTCCGAGCACGGTCAGTGACGGCGGTAGTCCCACGACGGTGACCAGAGCACTGCCAGGCACGGCACTGGTCACGCCGACGTCGTCGGTCACGCTGACCGAGATGCTCCGGGCGGCACCTCCCGCAGTCGTGGAGAAGGTGACCGCTTTGATGGCCGCCTCGTACTCCGCCGTCGTGGCGATCCCCGACAATGTCAGCGTCTGACTCACCGCATCCCAGGATCCCTGGATCGAAACACCCTCCGGTGCGGTGTAACTCAGGATGTCGCCGTCCTTACCGCCGCTGGCGATCTTCACGACGGCCTGAGACATCTGCGTGGAGTCCGCATCGATGATCGTCGCCACGGATACCACCGTCACCGGCGAGCTTCCCAGCTTGAAGATGGGTGCGCCGACCGTGGTCACCGACGGAGGCAGACCCACGACCGTGATCAGTGTCCCACTGGACAGCAGACTGTCCACAGTGGAGTCGTCCGTGACGACGATCGTCACGCCCCGCACCGGCCCGCCGTCGGTGGTCGAGAAGGTGACTGCCTCGATGGCGGATTCGTAGTCGGCCTTGCTCGCAAGTCCCGACAAGGTCAGCGTCGAGGTCGCTGCGTCCCACAACGATTGAATCGAAACCCCTGAAGGTGCAACGTAACTCAGGACGTCGCCGGCTTGGCTGCCTGTGATGGTCAGCGCGGCCTTCGAGAGCTGATCGGAGTCGACGTCCGAGATCGTCGCCGAGGTCACGATCTTCACGGGCGAGCCGCCTAGCTTGAAGACGGGCGCACCCACGGTGACGATCGACGGCGGCAGACCGATGACGGTCACCACTACGGGCACCGATGCCGCACTGGCAACACTCACGTCATCGGTGACCACCACCGACACGCTCCGCGCCGAACCACCCTCCGTCGTCGAGAAGGTCACCGCCTTCAAGGCCGCCTCATACTCGGCCTTCGTCGCCGACCCGGTCAACGTGAGGGTCTGGGTGGTGGAATCCCACGCCCCGTGGATTATGCCGGTGTCGCTGTAAGCCAACGTATCCGACGGTTTCCCGCCGGCCAGCGTGATCGTGGCCCCGGAGAGGGTGTCGGAATCCAGATCAGTCACCGTCGCGACTGAGAACACTCGCACCGGCGCCCCGCCCAGCTTGAAGATCGGCAGACCGGTCGCGGTCACCAACGGCGCCAGGCCGATCACCGAAATCACCACCGGCACCGAGGCCGCACTGGCGACATTCACATCATCAGTGACCACCACGGTCACACTGCGGGTGGCCCCACCCTCCGTCGTCGAGAAGGTCACCGCCTGCAGGGCCGCCTCGTACTCGGCCTTCGTCGCTGACCCGGTCAACGTCAGCGTTTGAGTCTGAGCGTCCCAGGATCCCTGGATCGGATCACCGAGCGCGGAAACGTAATCTAGGACATCGCTGGACTTCCCGCCGGCGAGCGTGACCGTGGCACCGGAGAGGGTATTGGAATCCAGATCGGTGATCGTCGCGACTGAGAACACCCGCACCGGGGCCCCGCCCAGCTTGAAGACCGGCAACCCCGTCGCCGTCACCACCGGTGGCAGGCCGATCACCGAAATCACCACCGGCACCGACGCCGCACTGGCGACAATCACGTCATCGGTAACACTGACCGACACGCTGCGGGTGCCTCCGCCGTCGGTGGTCGTGAACGTGACCGCCTTGAGCGCGACCTCGTACTCGGCTTTGGTCGCTGACCCGGTCAATGTCAGGGTTTGAGTCTGAGCGTCCCATTCCCCGTGGATTGTGCCGGTGTCGCTGAAGCCCAGGACATCGCTGGACTTCCCGCCAGCCAGCGTGACCGTCGCACCGGAGAGGGTGTCGGAATCCAGATCAGTGATCGTCGCCACCGAGAACACCCGCACCGGCGCCCCGCCCAGCTTAAAGATCGGCAGACCGGTCGCGGTCACCACCGGTGGCAGGCCGATCACCGAAATCAGCACCGGCACCGACGCCGCACTGGCGACATTCACATCATCAGTGACCACCACGGTCACGCTGCGGGTGGCACCACCCTCGGTGGTCCTGAACGTGATCGCCTGCAGGGCGGCCTCGTACTCGGCTTTGGTCGCTGACCCGGTCAACGTCAATGTCTGAGTCTCAGCCTCCCACGACCCCTGAATCGGATCACCGAGCGCAGAAACGTAACCCAGGACATCGCTGGACTTCCCGCCGGCCAGCGTGACCGTCGCGCCGGAGAGGGTGTCAGAATCCAGATCGGTCACCGTGGCCACCGAGAACACCCGCACCGGAGCACCGCCGAGCTTGAACACCGGCAACCCCGTCGCCGTCACCACCGGCGCCAGGCCGATCACCGAGACCAGCACCGGCACCGACGCCGCACTGGCGACATTCACGTCATCGGTGACCGCCACGGTCACGCTGCGGACGGCTCCACCCTCCGTCGTCGAGAAGGTCACCGCCTTGAGCGCGGCCTCGTACTCGGCCTTCGTCGCCGACCCGGTCAACGTCAGTGTTTGAGTCTGCGCGTCCCACGATCCCTGAATCGGATCCCCGAGCGCAGAAGCATAATTCAGGACATCGCTGGACATCCCGCCAGCCAGCGTGACCGTCGCACCGGAGAGGGTGTCGGAATCCAGATCAGTGATCGTCGCCGCCGAGAACACCCGCACCGGCGCCCCACCCAGCTTGAACACCGGCAACCCCGTCGCCGTCACCACCGGTGGCAAGCCGATCACCGAAATCAGCACCGGCACCGAGGCCGCACTGGCGACATTCACGTCATCGGTGACCGTCACGGTCACACTGCGGGTGGCACCACCCTCGGTGGTCGTGAATGTGACCGCCTGCAAGGCGGCCTCGTACTCGGCCTTGCTCGCCGACCCGGTCAACGTCAATGTCTGAGTCTGAGCGTCCCACGAACCCTGAATCGGATCCCCGAGCGCAGAAACGTAACCCAGGACATCGCTGGACTTCCCGCCGGCCAGCGTGACCGTCGCACCGGAGAGGGTGTCGGAGTCCAGATCGGTGATCGTCGCGACTGAGAACACCCGCACCGGAGCACCGCCCAGCTTGAAGATCGGCAGGCCGGTCGCGTTCACGAGTGGTGGCAGGCCGATCACCGAGACCAGCACCGGCACCGAGACCGCACTGGCGACATTCACGTCATCGGTGACCGCCACGGTCACGCTGCGGGTGGCACCCCCTTCCGTCGTCGAGAAGGTGACCGTCTGCAAGGCGGCCTCGTAGTCGGCCTTCGTCGCTGAACCAGTCAACGTCAATGTCTGAGTCTGAGCGTCCCACGAACCCTGAATCGGATCCCCGAGCGCAGAAACGTAACCCAGGACATCGCTGGACTTCCCGGCGGCCAGCGTGACCGTCGCGCCGGAGAGGGTGTCGGAGTCCAGATCGGTGATCGTCGCGACTGAGAACACCCGCACCGGAGCACCGCCCAGCTTGAACACCGGCAACCCCGTCGCCGTCACCACCGGCGCCAACCCGATCACCGAAATCACCACCGGCACCGAGGCCGCACTGGCGACAATCACGTCATCGGTAACACTGACCGACACGCTGCGGGTGCCTCCGCCGTCGGTGGTCGTGAACGTGACCGCCTTGAGCGCGACCTCGTACTCGGCTTTGGTCGCTGACCCGGTCAATGTCAGGGTTTGAGTTTGAGCGTCCCATTCCCCGTGGATTGTGCCGGTGTCGCTGAAGCCCAGGACATCGCTGGACTTCCCGCCGGTCAGCGTGACCGTGGCGCTGGAGAGGGTGTCAGAATCCAGATCGGTCACCGTGGCCACCGAGAACACTTGCACCGGGGCACCGCCGAGTTTGAAGATCGGCAGACCGGTCGCGGTCACGAGTGGTGGCAGGCCGATCACCGAAATCAGCACCGGCACCGACGCCGCGCTCGCGACATTCACATCATCGATGACCACCACCGACACGCTGCGGGTGGCTCCACCCTCCGTCGTCGAGAAGGTCACCGCCTTGAGCGCGGCCTCGTACTCGGCCTTCGTCGCCGACCCGGTCAACGTCAATGTTTGAGTCTGAGCGTCCCAGGTGCTGCGGATCGTGCCGGTGTCGCTGAAGCCCAACGCATCCGACGGTTTCCCGCCGGCCAGCGTGACCGTGGCGCCGGAGAGGGTGTCGGAATCCAGATCAGTCACCGTCGCGACCGAGAACACCCGCACCGGCGCCCCACCCAGCTTGAAGACCGGCACCCCGGTCGCGGTCACCACCGGCGCCAACCCGATCACCGAGACCAGCACCGGCACCGACGCCGCACTCGCGACATTCACATCATCAGTGACCACCACGGTCACTCTGCGGGTGGCCCCACCCTCCGTCGTCGAGAAGGTCACCGCCTGCAGGGCGGCCTCATACTCGGTCTTCGTCGCCGACCCCGTCAACGTCAGCGTCTGAGTATCAGCGTCCCACGATCCGTGAATCGGATCACCGAGCGCGGAAACGTAATTCAGGACATCGCTGGACTTTCCGCCGGCCAGCGTGACGGTGGCACCGGAGAGGGTGTCGGAATCCAGATCGGTGATGGTCGCGACGGAGAACACCCGCACCGGGGCCCCGCCGAGCTTGAAGATCGGCAGACCGGTCGCGGTCACTACCGGTGGCAGGCCGATCACCGAGATCAGTACCGGCACCGAGGCCGCACTGGCGACATTCACATCATCAGTGACCGCCACCGACACGCTGCGGGTGGCACCGCCGTCGGTGGTCGTGAACGTGACCGCCTGCAGGGCCGCCTCGTACTCGGCCTTGGTCGCTGACCCGGTCAACGTCAGCGTTTGAGTCTGAGCGTCCCAGGATCCCTGGATCGGATCACCGAGCGCGGAAACGTAATCTAGGACATCGCTGGACTTCCCGCCGGCGAGCGTGACCGTGGCCCCGGAGAGGGTGTTGGAATCCAAATCGGACACCGTGACCACCGAGAACACCCGCACCGGGGCCCCGCCCAGCTTGAAGACCGGCAGACCGGTCGCGGTCACCACCGGTGGCAGGCCGATCACCGAAATCAGCACCGGCACCGACGCCGCACTGGCGACATTCACATCGTCGGTCACACTGACCGACACGCTGCGGGTGGCCCCGCCGTCGGTCGTCGAGAAGGTGACCGTCTGCAAGGCGGCCTCGTACTCGGCCTTGGTCGCCGACCCGGTCAACGTGAGAGTTTGTGTCTGAGCGTCCCAGGTGCCGTGGATTGTGCCGGTGTCGCTGTACGCCAACGTATCCGATGGTTTGCCGCCGGCCAGCGTGACCGTGGCGCTGGAGAGGGTGTCGGAGTCCAGATCGGTGATCGTCGCGACTGAGAACACCCGCACCGGAGCACCGCCCAGCTTGAAGACCGGCAACCCCGTCGCCGTCACCACCGGCGCCAACCCGATCACCGAAATCACCACCGGCACCGAGGCCGCACTGGCGACATTCACGTCATCGGTCACACTGACCGACACGCTGCGGGTGCCTCCGCCGTCGGTGGTCGTGAACGTGACCGCCTTGAGCGCGACCTCGTACTCGGCTTTGGTCGCTGACCCGGTCAATGTCAGGGTTTGAGTCTGAGCGTCCCATTCCCCGTGGATTGTGCCGGTGTCGCTGAAGCCCAGGACATCGCTGGACTTCCCGCCGGCCAGCGTGACCGTGGCCCCGGAGAGGGTGCCGGAATCCAAATCGGACACCGTGACCACCGAGAACACCCGCACCGGCGCCCCGCCCAGCTTAAAGATCGGCAGACCGGTCGCGGTCACCACCGGTGGCAGGCCGATCACCGAAATCAGCACCGGCACCGACGCCGCACTCGCCACGTTCACATCGTCGATCACCATCACCGACACGCTGCGGGTGGCACCACCTTCCGTCGTCGAGAAGGTGACCGCCTGCAGGGCGGCCTCGTACTCGGCCTTGGTCGCCGCCCCGGTCAACGTCAGTGTCTGAGTCTCAGCGTCCCACGACCCCTGAATCGGATCACCGAGCGCAGAAACGTAACCCAGGACATCGCTGGACTTCCCACCGGCCAGCGTGACCGTCGCCCCGGAGAGGGTGTCAGAATCCAGATCGGTCACCGTGGCCACCGAGAACACTTGCACCGGGGCACCGCCGAGTTTGAAGATCGGCAGACCGGTCGCGGTCACGAGTGGTGGCAGGCCGATCACCGAAATCAGCACCGGCACCGACGCCGCGCTCGCGACATTCACATCATCGATGACCACCACCGACACGCTGCGGGTGGCTCCACCCTCCGTCGTCGAGAAGGTCACCGCCTTGAGCGCGGCCTCGTACTCGGCCTTCGTCGCCGACCCGGTCAACGTGAGGGTTTGAGTCTGCGCGTCCCACGTCCCATGAATCGAATCACCTAGCGCAGAAACGTAACCCAGAACATCACTGGACTTCCCGCCGGCCAATGTGACCGTGGCACCGGAGAGGGTGTCAGAATCCAGATCGGTCACCGTGGCCACCGAGAACACTTGCACCGGAGCACCGCCGAGCTTGAAGACCGGCAACCCGGTCGCCGTCACCACCGGCGCCAGGCCGATCACCGAAATCAGCACCGGCACCGACGCCGCACTGGCGACATTCACATCATCGATGACCACCACCGACACGCTGCGGGTGGCACCCCCTTCCGTCGTCGAGAAGGTGACCGCCTGCAAGGCGGCCTCGTACTCGGCCTTCGTCGCCGCCCCGGTCAACGTCAATGTTTGAGTCTGAGCGTCCCAGGTGCTGCGGATCGTGCCGGTGTCGCTGAAGCCCAACGCATCCGACGGTTTGCCGCCGGTCAGCGTGACCGTCGCGCCGGAGAGGGTGTCGGAATCCAGACCAGTCACCGTCGCGACCGAGAACACCCGCACCGGAGCACCGCCCAGCTTGAACACCGGCAACCCCGTCGCCGTCACCAACGGTGGCAAGCCGATCACCGAAATCAGCACCGGCACCGAGGCCGCACTGGCGACATTCACGTCATCGGTGACCGCCACGGTCACACTGCGGGTGGCACCACCCTCGGTGGTCGTGAATGTGACCGCCTGCAAGGCCGCCTCGTACTCGGCCTTCGTCGCCGCCCCGGTCAACGTCAGTGTTTGAGTTTGAGCGTCCCAGGTGCCGTGGATTGTGTTGGTGTCGCTGTACGCCAACGTATCCGACGGTTTGCCGCCGGCCAGCGTGACCGTCGCGCCGGAGAGGGTGTCGGAATCCAGATCGGTGATCGTCGCGACGGAGAACAC